>NZ_AWTR02000058.1 GCF_000469665.2 Holospora obtusa F1
TTTTTTTTGTGACCCTTCTTATACTCACTTCTCACTCCATACTTGCGATCCTTAGATGCTTTTATAAGTGGTTGTAGTAATGCTGATTTTTGATCGAATTAAAACTCATAATCAGTACGCGCCCATAGAGTTTAGAGTGACAAAAAAATTTAGAAAAAAACGCCAAAAGAAGTATCAAAAATTTTTGAAAAACAAAAGACTCTTAACCAAAAGACCTTAGGAATAGTTCTATGAAACTCAAAACTTTTCTTGGATAATCTTGAACCTGATGGAAGTATTCAATGAATGCTCTCAACGCTTTGGCTAAAAGCTTTTTTTTCTTGAAAATAGAGCAAGATGATGTCCGTATATAGTAGTTTAGCATGAAAATGGGATTTGAAAGAATGCGGGAATAACCTCGTAAAATTTATCAAACTGGTTAATTTGGTTCTTAACCCCTCTTTTCATATGAGCCCAAAATTTCTCTATTGGATTCAAATCGGGTGAGTATGGCGGTCAAAAGATGAGTTGACAATTTATCGATTCGATCAACTCTTTTGTTCTTTGTGAGCTATGAGATGCAGCATTATCCAATTTGCCCAGGATTCTGATTCTATAACTCTTTTACCCAAGTTTCAAATAATTTTGTATGACAAAAATCATTAAATATCCTAAATGTTTAGTTCCACGTTCTTATGGTATAACCTATAAGGAACTAAAGAAGGTTAATGTATGGGAAGTATACTGCATGAAAATGCCAAGACTACGCTTTGAGTCCGAAAAAATACAAAGCTCTGTAGAGAGCATCGCTAAAAATAGCAAAGCGTCTGGGCCTTCACTATTAAAACTGTTTTGAAGTAAAAAAATCCGATTGTGTTCAAGATAAACCCTCTGGACGTGAACAGCCAAAGAGCGTTTTATTTTCAACAAAAGAAAAAGATTGTGTGTGAATTCAGGCGCGTTTCTAAGCTTCCGCTTGATGATGTTTATAGTGCTTTGAAAGAGAAAACTCTCAATCTCATGGGCTCTAATCTGCATCGATGCCTCAAAAGACTAAATATCTTACCCAAAAAAAAGAGTCGGCTCCTGAAAAAAAGAAATCCTTTGGATTTGTTCACATTGACAGTACCAAAGTTCTTACAAATCAAGGGAAATGCTACCTTTTTTATGGCCATTGAGCGGTCCACAAAGTACGTTTATGTCGAGCTCCATTCAAAGATGTCGATTAACGAGTCAATTGCATTTTTGAAAAATCTGATCGCCCATTGTCCTTTTAAAATAACGAAAAAATAACGAAAATTCTCACAGACAATGGGGCGCAATTTACCTATGAACTGTTTGCGCAACACCTGAGGCCAAAAAACGCACCGCCTTTGATGTGATGTGATGTGATGTGATGTGAAAAGGAGCATACCATTGAGCACAAGCTCACCAAATTCAAGCATCCTTGGATCAATGGTCAGGTCGAAATCACCAATAAATCCCTCAAACAATTCGCAACAAAAGCTTATTTTTACAAAGACCTCGATGAGCTGAAGTTCCATATGATGACTTTTGTGCTTTATTATAATCATCAAAGAAAGCTGAAATCATTGAAATATCAGCCCCTCTTTGATATTATCATGTTAGAATTTGAGCGTAACACGTCTAATTTTAATCACAAACTTAACCACATGTTGTTGGGACTAAACACTCAATCACTTGAAAAAATTAAAACAATTGGATTTATAAATTCAGAAAATTGATTTTTTGCAGTGTCTATATATCGTATTAGCAAACTAAAATTAATTTAATCATAGAACATAATTTTGAAAAAATTTCCGGAATGTTACCTCCAACTTAACTTTATTATGGCTGAGTCTATTTTTTCTCTATAGATAGATTAGAGTCCAGAGAATACGTTGGTAAGTAAAGCTAAAAATTTTTATAAAAATTGTAGACGAAAATTAATAATTATTTAAGTTTTTTCAAGATTTTATTTAAGGCGTATCTTGCGCATTACATAACCAACTTCAGTTTTCCAATCCTTTTCATCGTTATATACGTATTTTTTTAAGCTTTCGTAAAAAGCATAGTATTGACATGCTTTTATCGATAAACATATTTTATTTTACTATATTTATCGATAGTATTTTAAGTTATTATTTTTTTATTGTTGTTCCTTATCCTTATGCGAAAACGTAGAAATTATTTTTTCTCCGACTTCTTTTTGTTTTTTTGGATCGTTATGTGTTATTTGAAGCATTCCAAACGCATCTTCTTCAGAAATTTCATGGTCACAAATCATTCTTTGAACTGAATTCAAAACACAAAGATCTTTTTCAGGAAACAAAGCAGAAATTTTTTCTCTTAATTCACTACTTTCATTTTGAATTTCTTTGTTTCTTTGTGCTTGCGTATTGAGAATTTTTCTGGCTTCTGCTATAAGATCATCTGTAAAATAATGGCGTTCTGCATACCTTCTCCAATCTGCAAGGCGGAAAATACCAAAAAGTTTTTGTTCGTAGAATTCTCTTTCCTGATCAGAAAGATCTTTTTTATCTTTATCAGGCAAAATATGTAATAAAGTATACATTATTGTTGCATTTTCTTCTTTATGCAATTCTGGAAAAGCAACAAATGCTTTACGTAAGATATCAAGAGAATTTTTTTTATTTTTTAAATTTTGTTTAGTCTTGATCTGTGAAAATTTTTCATAAAGATCAGCAACAAACTTTTCTCTCTTTTCATAGTGTTCCGTAAAGTTCTTGTCTCTCAAAGTATGTTTTAAAATTCTTATCAATTGTTCTTCAGAAAATCCGACTTCTATTAACTGCTGTGTGCAATTTCTAAAAACATTATCTTCACTAGCACGATTTGCTTCTCCAAAATCATGTGCGAAAAGACACGCAAGGTCAAGTCTAAACGGATGCAAAGAGTATTTGTTATTTAGTATTTCAACCATTATATGAGATTTTATACTATCCAAAGAAAAATCAAACAAAATTTCGAGGTCTAAGCATAACTTTTGGGGGTTACCTTCTGTATCTTTATTCCGTCTTGAGATAAACTGTTGTTCTCGCAAATTAAAAAGAGCCAAAAATGAATCTCCGTACAAATGCTGGAGATGAAACAACCGCTCACGTATCCTGTGCAAAAAAAACTGTTTGTACGCAGAAGAAAAGTCAGTAGTAAAATTTCTTCCTTCTTTGTACCGCTCCTCTATAGCTAAGACCTCTGAACGATCTCTTGATGTTTGCTCAATCATTTGATAAGTATCGTGCTTTTCTTTTCTTTTATAAATATTTTTCTGTATACAGCCCAGAAATTCTAATTTCCATAGGGTTAAAGGGGTCTCTTCCGAGACTGTACTCTTGGGGTTAGCAAGAAAAACAGATGAAAAACTATCTCCTAAAATTCTATATATGTCATATTCTGACAGTCCATTTTCTTTACAAATAGTATCTTTTATTATCTGTTTGATCCCATTAGAATGGCTATCTTCGAATGAAGAAAAAAGAATCTCCAATTCTTTCTCTAAAAAATCAGAATGTTTTTCAGGATCAATGGTGATGCTACTCTCTAAATTTGCCTCAAGCCCTGCGCCTTCAGCAAAAGCTTGCTCTACACGGCCAATCTCTTTGGGAACAATACCACCGTATTCGTCAAGTTCATCTTTTTCAAAACTGCACCAAAATTGAGCTACACTGTGTTCATAAGCAATTAAACCGGAAAGCCCAAATTTTTCTCTTATATTTTTTAGTGCGATCGGAATATTTTTGTAAATTTTTGCTTCTTTACGCTTAAAATTATAAGATTGAGATGGGATTAATACTTTCGCATTATTGATAATTTCTTTAATTCTAGTAGTGATTCTTTCTTCAAGCAATTTAATTTCTTGAAGCTCTTCTTTTTCCACATTTTGACGATTCTCATTTTCTGTTTGTTGACGATCAGATTCTTTTGTCTGTTGATACTGTTGATAACGAGCAGCATGAGCGTCAAAAGAATTCGCCATAAAAAGAATAAATATTAACTTAGATTTATTTTTAAGTGAAGTTTTCATTTTCGTATGAATTATATTGGTTTACGTTTATGATGTTATCATTAAAATAATATTCAATCAATATTAAAATACCGTCGTTTTATCAGATGGAGAGACAAAGGTATCTGGGAGAAGTTGCTGGAAGAATGAGTTGATGTTCCGGATTATGAATGGCTGATGATTGATGCAAGTCACATCAAATTGCATCCTCATGCAGCCGGTGCGAAAGGTGGAAATTAAGAGATGAGCCGCTCAAAAGGGGCTTAATACAAAGGTACATCTGGCCGTGGATGCGCATGGTATTCCGAGTCAGAATCATTATTACAGACGGTACCACGGCTGATTGCACGCAAGCTTGGCAATTGATAAGCGATATCGCAGCCGAATATTTACTCGCAGACAAAGGTTATGATAGCGATGCGATTGTTGCTCGGGCCCAAAGCCAAAGCATGACCGTAGTCATACCTCCAAGAAAAAACCGAAAAGTTCACAAAGGCTATGATAAAGATTTATACAAGTTGCGGCATCTTGTTGAAAATGCATTTCTCCATCTCAAGCGCTGGCGCGGTATTGCAAGCCGTTATGCGAAAAATGTCAGATCATTCTTGGCAGCAGTAAAAATTCGATGTATCGCTTTATGGGCTAATATCTCGTGACTACACTATCGAGCATTTTTTAGGTAACACTATGATTTTTTTCCAAAATTTTCATCTTCTTTTTTTCTCTTAAGTTAGTAAAAAATGTTTAAAAATTGAAGCTTTTACGATTTGCTAGACAATGTGCTGATATTTTTTGTATAATTTATTTTAAATTATAGTGTATGTTCAATAATGGAAGAAAAAACAAAAGAAAATAAAATTAAGTGTAAAGATAATTTTGGAGTTCAAACAGTAACCCTTGGGTGTAGACTAAATATTCACGAATCTCATGTAATGGAAGATTTGGCCATTCAAGAAGGACTAAAAAATACCATAATTGTCAATACATGTGCAGTGACAAAAGAAGCGGAAAGACAGTCTCATCAAGCGTTGAGAAGCGCTAGAGCGAATCATCCGGAAGCATATATTATTGCAACAGGTTGCGCAGTTCAACTGAATCCGGAATCTTTTTCGCTAATGCCAGAAATAAATCGCATTATTGGAAATGATGGAAAACTAAAAAAAGAAAGTTTTTCTAAAGATTTTCCCTATCGCGTTTCTGTAGGCCCCTTAGAACGAAAAATTCAAGAAAATTTTCCTATATTGAATCATTTCAAAGGAAAGATTCGAGCTTTTCTTCAAGTCCAAAACGGATGTAACCATCGTTGCGCTTTTTGTAACATTCCCAAAGCTCGCGGTCCTAGTCGTAGCGTTCCCCTGGGTTGGATTGTTCAACAAATTAGAGCGCTGTGTCAAGCGGGAGTTCAAGAGGTTGTATTTACGGGAGTGGATCTTACGTCTTACGGGAAAGATCTTCCTGGAAACGTATCTTTGGGGCGCATGATCAAGCGCGTACTGATGCAAGTTCCAGAATTAAAAAGGCTTCGGTTATCATCACTAGATTCTATCGAAATTGACGAAGCTTTGTTTGAGGTTTTAGCTTATGATCACAGAATGCTTCCTCATCTTCACTTAAGTTTTCAGTCTGGAAGCTCTTATATTTTAAACCGAATGCTTCGTCGTCATACGCGAGAAGATGCTTTGGATTTTTGTGACCGTATTCGAAAAGTTCGTCCAGAAATTAATCTTACTTCAGATTTTATTGTTGGATTTCCGGGAGAAACTGAGCATATGTTCGAAGAAACCGTTTCTTTTGTAAAAGAGACTCGTTTGGGAATGTGTCACATTTTTCCATTCTCTCCTCGTCCTGGAACTTTAGCCACAAAATTAGACGGACATCTTCAAAAATCTGAAATTAAGGAAAGAGCCAAATGTTTACGACAAGAAAATCAATTGTTTTTTCAAGAAATACTTCAAAAAAAAATCGATACGGTCCAGTCAGTTCTTATTGAAGAAGGAAGCTTTGGGTATAGTAGCGATTTTATACGTGTCACGTTAGATCCAGATCCTGGGGTGCGTCAAAGTATTCAAAATATTCGAATTACGCAGTGTACTGCAAAGGGATGGAAAGGTATGCTGAACTAACTGGTATAATGGACCTGCTGCGTAAGTATCAGTTTTAGAAAAATTCGTATAAAATGTGTGGAGATTTTTCTGATAAAGAAGTGCTCCATGCACCTAAAATACACCAAGCTTAAAAAATATTTCAAAGGATGTATTTGTTTGAGCGCTTTACACTACCGAAAATTGAAAAATTTTGGGTTGATATACAAAACGATACTGTAAAAACAGTTGAATTGTAATGCAAAATATGGTATATATCTGTCTAGAAAGGTAGATAGTGTCAACGCGTCCATATCGTATAGATTCAAGAGAAAAGGTTATAAATTTTATCAAAGCAGGTAACAATCCAAAAGAAGCTTCCAGAGTTTTTGGAATCAATAAAATGACAATCAACAGATGACATTTACGTTATAAAAGCAAAGAACATTTTCGCCCAAAGATACGTTTGGGTGCAAATTTCACTGTAGAAAAAGAGTCTTTTATTCAATCTAATCAAATAATCATGCAGATGCTAAATCAAAAAACATTGTCCGTGAATTTGGCATGAGTGCAAGTGAAGCACAGTATTAGTTGGCGTGCAGGCTTTAGGTTGGTTGTAAGATTATTTTTTACTACCTTATTCACCTGATTTAAATCTAATCGAGAAATTTTGGGCAAATATGAAGCGATGAATTAGGCAGAAAATTGAGTTCTTCCAAGACTTATATCAGTGAATTATATGCTCCGTAAATTAATTTAGAAAAATAGTATCAGATCTATATTTTTTACACAACAGCATTCATTTCTACTCAAAAATTCTTTTATGTCATCAGAATTAAAAAAAAATCATTCTCTGGTTAAATGTCTCGAAACTCTTGTATGAATGTAGCAAGCTACACATAAATAAGTTATACGACGGGTTAATTTTATTTACAAAGGATAAAGAATGTTCAAGTTTAAATACGGATTCTATTCTTTTTGAAAAAATTATGGTAAAATCTTTAAAAATAATTGAAAGTTTTGACGTTTAGATAGATTTACGTCAAAATACGACTATAGAGTCGTATGAAGGTCATCAGCGATGCATTGCAAAAAGTGTAATTCCGAAAACTGCATAAGGAACGCTATAGTACGCAAGGTTCAGAGCTATAACTGAAGGAATGAGGTTATACCTTTGTTGAAGGTGACAAGAGAAGAAAAAAGGGAAACGGCTATCAAAAAAAGCCTTATGCGTCATTTTATACTCTTTAGCTAAAGCATCATTCTCCTTTTATTATATACAGAGTGGGTGGTGGCAGAGATGAAAAAAATACAAAAATCTGAGGGTTCAGGTCACATTCAAGCAATGGAATTTGATGAAATGTAGCATTTTTTCCAAAAAAAAGTCAAAAGCTCTGGATTATCAAAGCAAAGCCGTTGATCATAGCACACGGAGAATTGTTGCCTGGGTTACAGGGAATCGTGATGCTGCAACATTCACACGACTTTACGAAAAAGTCAAACATCTGAAAAATTGCACATTTTATACTGATGACTGGGATGCTTTTTCTAAAGTCTCTACCAAAAAACCGCCATAGTATTGGAAAATCAGGCACTGTATGCATAGAGCAAGATCATAGTAATACAAGACATCACCTAGGACGCATGACGAGACGTACTAAAGTAGTTTCTAAGAAGGGAATCTATGGTATACGGATCAATCAAGCTTTGGTGTGCGTTTACGACACCAAAAATCTTTAATCACTATCAAAAAACATTGCTATCTATCTTTAGGTGAAAACTCTCTATTTTTTGAAAATTTAAAAGAAACGTGTGTTAAATGAGACATTATGCGTTGCAGGATGATCGGTGAGATCGGACAAAGGATGGTTACCTGAAAAATCAGAAAAGAAATACAAGAATCTAAAGAGAGCGCCACAACGCTTGCACAATGCTACAACCTAAATGTTAAGACGGTTCTAAAATGGAAGAAGAGATTAAGCGTTGAAGATAAGCGCTCGGGCCCGATACAGCCAAAAA
>NZ_AWTR02000057.1 GCF_000469665.2 Holospora obtusa F1
ATTTTATTATAAAAAAAAAGAATGAAAGGAAAATTTTCAACCAAAAGTGCACGATAGGAGGCACGAAAATTAGGATAGAAAAAAAGAAAGAGAAAAAAGAAAAAAGGAGGAGAAGGGTGTTGACAGGGGTAAGGAATAGAGGTAGGATAAGGACAGATCTTTGAGGAAGTAAAGAAAAAGAGAGATAAACAGTCAACACGTTTATCCCGTTAATTAGAATAAGAAATAAGTAG
>NZ_AWTR02000056.1 GCF_000469665.2 Holospora obtusa F1
AAGAACACAATCTAATCATCTATTTGCATCACTCATTGCATACTGCAAATTAGAATTATTGAAAGTGAAAACCTCATTGAATCATTTTGCAATAAAACAAAAACTATTGTTAAAAGCCAATGTCTTAATGTTCAATGAACTTCAAATTTTGAAAAGTGCTACGTAAGATGAGTCAGTCAATTAGTGCTTTTTCACTTTATAATAATTCAACTGCCTTTAATATAGAGTAAAAATAGCAATAATTTCCCAAAAGGTCTATTGTTTTATTAATCAACTTTTTAAATTTTATCGAAGGGGACTGTTGATACCGGTCTATCTATATTCTTAATTGCACATTACAGAAAGTTGCATACGTTCCATTTAAAGCTAGCAACTCTTCATGAGTGCCTTGTTCACTCACTCCGTCATCCGTTAATACCAGAATTCTCTGTGCGTGCCTTATTGTTGATAATCGGTGAGCTATCACAAGAGTTGTTCGATTGATTATTAATCTTTCTAATGAATTTTGTACAGCTTTTTCGCTTTCATTATCTAATGAACTTGTTGCTTCATCAAAAATAATGATAGGAGGATTTTTTAAAAAAACTCGAGCAACACTTAGTCTCTGCTTTTGGCCACCAGACAATTTTACGCCTCTTTGTCCAATATCTGTATCATACCCTCTAGGTAATGCCATAATAAAATCATGAGCATTTGCTTGTTTTGCCGCTAAAATGACTTCTTCATAACTGGCGTTAGGTTTTCCATAACGAATATTTTCTAATATCGTTCCCAAAAAAAGATAAGTATCTTGTTGAACAATGCCTATATGTTTCCTTAACGAGCGTTTTGTAATCTGATTGATATTTTTTCCATCTATAAAAATTTCACCTGTATTGACTTCATAAAATCGAGGAATCAAAGAGCATAAAGTTGTTTTTCCTACACCAGATGGTCCCACTAACGCAATATATTCCCCTGATTTTATACTAAGAGACAAATTGTTTAATATGTAATCATGATCTGTTTTGTACTTAAAGCTTACGTTCCTGAATTCTATATTTCCCTGAACTTCAATGTTTTCTATGGCATGAAGACTATCCTTGATATCTGGTTCTACCTCTAAAATCTCCATGACTCGCTCAAATCCTGTAAATCCTTCTTGACATAATCGAACAAAATTACCAAGCCTTTTGATGGGCTCAATCAGTATACCGATATAGAGTAAAAAAGTCAGTAAATCAGATAAATCTAAACTTTTTTTAACAATACTGATTGAGCCAAAAATGACGACAACGATAATCATGAGCTGTGTTAAAGTTGCAAGGCCACTATAAAAATAAGCTTCATTTTTGTATTGATCTTTCCGACTTTCAATAAAATTTTGATTAACGAGAGTAAATTTCTTTTTTTCAATTTCTTCATTAGTAAAGGACTTAACAACCCTAATACCGGAAAGAGCATCTTCCACCTGTACATTAATATCATTTATTTTCTCTCTGTTTTTTTTTAACGCAGCATGCATTTTACTGCTAAAATAATACCCATATATTCCCATAATTGGAAGAAAACTAAGCGAAATAAAAGTTAATCTTAAATCAATATAATTTAAAATTAAAAATGCGCCAATAAAATTTACTAAAGAGATCATCATATCTTCAGGGCCATGATGATATAGTTCTGAAATATTGAGAGAATCGTTCGATATTCTTGTCATTAACGCTCCAATTCGATGCTCATCGTAAAAACTAAAGGAGAGTTTTTGGTAATGCTCAAATAAATCGTTTCGTATTGCGCCTTCCATAAGTGCACCCATTGTATGGCCTTTATAATTCACAAAGGTTTTGCACGCTATATAAATGATAAGCAGAATAATCATTACTCCGCCCATAAAGTAAATATCGTTAAGCGTAGCTAAGGATCTCTCTTTAAGCAAATGTTTAGTAATATAGCGTACACAAAATGGAAGTGCAAGCGTAATAATAGATACCATTGCAGAACACGCTAGATCGGTATAAAATAAATTAGTGTACGGTTTGTAATATGAAAAAAATCTTTTTATTCGTTGGCGATTCATCAAATCTCTCATTTAAATTTTTTGTAAACCATCATACCGGATCGTCGTTCAGTGCACATACTGCTTCCTTAAAGTGTTGAGCAAAACTTATAAGATTCTTTTTTAATCTGGAAATTAGCGATTAAATTGAATCTTTCACTATTAAAATTAAACTAAAACAGCACATAATGCAACTAATCTAGAAATTTTATACTCCATTCTGATGGGATGGGGGATGAAGATTTTTTGATAGGATCCAGCCTCAGGAATCGTGAAAAAATAACTTACATGATTGCATAATGCCTTGAGATGTGAAAGATAATATTGAAAAAGAACACTGTGTTTCCAAAATACAAGAAAAATATCTAGCAATAGAATTTATGTCTAAATGAGAGAGGGGCGCAGGCTATGGGCTGCTACAAAAGCCAGGTCTTATGGTTATGGAGGTATTGTGAGTAAAGCAACGCAAACGTCTAGCAAAATAATTGATAAGGGCTTGAAAGAACTAGACAGCTTAAATAGTATAGATCAAACTAGAGTCAGAGCAGCTGGTAATGGAAGAAAGTCAGTCAAAAATAAACATTCCGATATCTTAAAAACATTAGAAGATCTTGTTGATCCAATTGATCGAGGTGCCCCCGAATTTCCACTAAAATGGACCAGCAAAAGTGTTAGAAAACTTGAGGGAGCGATGCTTAACGCAAAATATTCTATGAGTTAGCGTAACTTCATGAGCTTGGTTATAGTTTGCAATCGAATCGAAAAAAATTAAAAAGGGATCATCGCATATGGACAAAGATGCTCAGTTTCATTATATAAACGAGGCAGTTAAAGAAGCAATAAATAACAATCAGCCCTCAATTTCAGTAGATGTCAAGAAGAAAGAAAATATTGGTGAATTTAAAGATAATGGTCAAGAACATGTGCCAAAAGGAAAGCCAATCGAGGTTGAAACATACGACTTTCCGAAACAAAGAATTGGGTAAAGTAAGGCCTTACGGTATATATGATAGGCTGAGTTTCTATTGGTATAAGCCGTGATACAGCTGAGTTTGCAGTCAATCTATTCGTGCATGGTGGCATATTACGGGCAAACAATTATATAAAAATACAACTGAGTTAGTTGTAACGGACATAGAGTTAGATTGACATAGGGTTAGATTGTGAAAGCATGAATTGCAAAGATTTTCTAATGAATCAAGGCTTTACATTAAAGTCAGACATTTTCCTCCTGATACTAGCAAGTGGAAAAAACAGAGCATAAGTTGTTTAGTTATATTTCTAAGAATTGGCGTGGCAAGCCATTCATTTCAAGAGAAGCAGTCGTCAATTTGATTGGCAACCCTGCAACCAACAAAGGTCTAAAAATCAGCGCTGTTCTTGATCAAAACAACTATAATACAGGGAGAAAAATAGATGATAAATGGGCAGCTTTAAACATTTTTGCAGATCAATTTCACCTTAAATGGAACTATGTAAAATTTTGTAAGCTATTTTTTCACAGGTCCTAAGGCGTACATTGGTAGCCTGGATGATTTAAGAGAATCTGTATGCAATTTTATTAAACCTCTATCAACTGAGCGTATTTTAAAAACGTGCTCTGTAATTTAACTAAATTAATTTAGGAAAATCATTTTATTGCATTAATCTCTGGAGGATATGCATTATACCCGAATTTTTTTTCGATATTTTATCACGGAAGGCCAAGATGCCTGACGAAACAACGGTATTCCGCTTTTGAGCTACCCTTTTCGGTCAGGCAAACGCGCTATTGCGTGGATGAGGATGATTTAGTGCACTAAGAGATTGCCCTTAAAACAATTGCTCAAGCTAACTCGCTGTATTGACAAATATATAGAAGCATCTTCAGTTTTCGGTGTTAATTTATAATTCAATAAAATTAAGGAAGGCTTGATATTTAATTATTTTGAGAGTTTTTACCTAAAGATAGATAAAAATGTTTTTTGATAATGATTAAAGATTTCTGGTGTCGTAAGCGCACACAAAAGCTTGATTGATCCGTATACCATAAATTCATTTTTGGAAACTACTTTAGTACGTCTCGTCATGTGTCCTAGGTGATGTCTTGTATTACTATGATCTTGTTCTATGCATACAGTGCCTGATTTTCCAATATTATGGCGGTTTTTTGGTAGAGATTTTAGAAAAAGCATCTCCATTATCAGTATAAAATGTGCATTCATTTTTGGAAACTACTTTAGTACGTCTCGTCATGTGTCCTAGGTGATGTCTTGTATTACTATGATCTTGTTCTATGCATACAGTGCCTGATTTTCCAATATTATGGCGGTTTTTTGGTAGAGATTTTAGAAAAAGCATCTCCATTATCAGTATAAAATGTGCAATTTTCAGATGTTTGACTTTTGCGTAAAGTCGTGTGAACGTTGCAGCATCACGATTCCCTGTAACTCAGGCAACAGTTCTCCGTGTGCTACGATCAACAGTTTTGATAATCCAAAGTTTTTAACTTTTTTTGGAAAAAATACTACATTTCATCAAATTTCACTGTTTGAATGTGACCTGAAACCGAGGATCCTTGTATTTTTTCCATCTCTGTCATCCCCCATCTGTGTATAATAGAAGGAAAATGATGCCTTAGCTAAAGAGTGTAAAGTGACGCATAAAGCTTTTTTGACAGCGTTTTCCTTTTTGCCCCTCTTGTCACCTTCAACAAAGTTAATAATCATATTCCTTATACTTATAGCCCTGAACCTTGCGTACTATACCGTTCCTTATGCAGTTTTAGGAATTACATTCTTGTAATGCATTGCTAATGACCTTAATACGACACTATAGTCGTATATTGATATAAAACTATCTAAACATCAAAACTCTCAAAAATTTATTGATGTTTAGGAGGAAATGTATGAATCAAGAAAGAAATTATCTTGATATCGTATAATACGATGATTACAAAATCGCAATTTTTTGTTTAATTGTCCAACGTGAGTTTCTAACGTCGAAGTCTCTACCATATGATGATAATTCCAAACTTCTTTCAAAATCTTTTCTTTATTAACTTTTTTTTGATATTGATTGAGGAAATAAATAAGAATTTTGTGCTCTTTTTCTCTTAAAACTATCAATTCCTTTTTTTTAGTAATGATGGTATGATCATAAAGTAGAAAATCCTCCAAAGCATATCCTACTTTATTCTGGAGAATTTTTAATTCTCCTAAAAAAACAAAAAAAAATTCAGGTAATAAATAATATTTTTTAGAAATCCAATTCTCAAAAACACATTGCTTATTCTGCACATAAACATACGACAAAACTGATCTTTCTTCCCGAAAAAAATTTAACTGTTCTTGTTTTTCACAAAAAAACACCTCAAGATCAAAAAAATTTTGATCAACAACTTCTCTCCAAAGAGAACACCAGTAAATGTCACCAAAAAACAAAACATTCTTCTTTATGATACGAACCATAGAAAAAAATTAATCTATATCTTGTGAATCAATTTCAAGAGAAGAAAACTCATGAGTAGATATGGATTCAAGGGCAGATTTTAAATGTTTTCCAGCACGGAACACAGGAACTAAAACCGCGGGAACTATTACAGGAGCTCCTGTTTTTGGATTTCGTGCAGTCATCTCTGGACGTAATCTTGCTAAAAAAGACCCAAAACCTGTCAATCTCACAGAATTACCTTCTTTTAAGGTCTCTGTAACTACCTCTAAAAACTGATCTAACACCTGATTTACGGTACTTTTACTAATTCCACTGCTTGCAGAAATTTTGGTAACCAGATCTATTTTAGTTATTCCTATTTTCATTTTTACTCTCCAAAACAATCTATTTCTCTAAATTTTATCTAAAATTTAACTTTTAGTCCAGACAAAACTGCAGTTGCAGAATTGCTTGGAGTGGTTGGAAATGGAAGTTTAGTTAATGCTGCGCCCGCAGTTCCCATATAAGGCCAAGCAGGATTAGACATTTTATAACTAATGGCAACTTCTATAAAATAATCTACCCCATCCACTAAAGACCGATCTCCGGATAAAACCCAAGCACTCCCTTTTGCTTTTATAAGATTAGCCTCTTGATCTGTAGAAATAAAGCCAGTGTGCGAACCAGTTCGTAAGTATCCCAAAGAAACTCCCCACTGATTTTTTACAATATATCCAATTCCTGTGTTCAGTGTATAACTTTTTCCACAATCATGAGGAGAATACATCATTGTAGGGAGTTTTTCTTTTATTCCAAGATTTGTACCCAAAGAAGGTGTCAAACTTGGAAGATGATTTTTTAAAAACCCAGAGCGTCCGTTATAAATATATTCAACCCCTAAACACCACGGACCATAATTAGCATTCATTGCTACATCCCAACTATTATTGCTGTATACAGCTAAAAGAGGTTGCTGAGGAATGGCAGGTCGTGTTTTTCCGTGTATTCGAACAAAAGATAATGCTATTCCAAATGATTCTCGTTCTAGAGAATAGCGAATAGATTGTGCAAAACTATTTAGATCAAAAGAAGCTTTCAAAGGATCTTTACTATTAAAAGCGGTATTCATTTTCGCCTCCCCCATCATAGAAGTATTTGGGGTATAAGAAAGACCAAACTGAACAGAGCCAAAGGTTTTGATATCTCCGAAATTTGGAGAAAAGAAAACTAATTTTGTTGCAACTCCAGTATCTCCCTTCATGCTGGGGAACATAAACACACCCGTTGTAGGATTTAAAAATCTACTGATCGCTCCATCCGTACCTCCCGTTCCTTTTAAAAAAGATGACGGGCCTGCGACTGCTCGATTCTCTATACCTTTTGTATTTCCAAACACAAAAGTTCCGTAAAAAGTATCTATTTCCGCGGCAATTTCTCGAACAGATTGCTTGTTATCAGGATCTCCAGTAAAAGCAATAAACACTGCAAAAGTTCCTTCTTTAGAAAAAAACGGCTGCTCTGCTCGCACCATAAATTGAGAATTATTCACGTTTAATTGACTTCTTGCAACATGCGAATAAATTTTTTCTCCGTTACCAAACAGTCCCGACAAATTAAACACACTTCCTCCACCTGGAGGGGTAAACAAAACTGTATAATCTGTCTTATTTCTTCCTAATGTCATAGCAAAACTTGCTTTTCCAGAAAGTAACAGAGAAAAACCACCTTGATTTTCTCCTTTTTCTTTCAAAAATTTTTTTTTAGGTGTAACAAGAGAAGTAGAAGAATTTATCAACTTTCGTTCTAAATTTTTAGTATTAGAAGTAGTTGCGCTAAGATCAAGTCCAAACAAAGAACTGGAAAAAAACAAAAAACACCCAAGTAAAAAAAACATGAATAAATAAAAATTATAAACGTTCGAATCTTATAGCACGGTTAAAGCTTCAGTGTCAAGGCAAATTTTACCATTTGATAAAAGTTTTGTTTTTTAGTTACCAAAAAATAAAAAGTGCAGGTAAACCAATTGTAAAATTTAAAAACAGGATGAAAATTTATTTGTGTTACAGTGAGCACCTTGAATTGGGAATCGGTTATGATAGGTTAGAAAAAAATCGTAAGTTAAAGTCTTCATAGAATTTTAATTTATGAAAAAAAGTGAGAATCCCCTTAGACAAAAAGGTGTAACGCAAGTGAGTTATAGATTTTTTTTATGGACTATTACAACCAACACTTAATTTGAGGTAATTTTTTAAAGTAAATGTGAATTAAAGTGAGGATATGTTTGTTTTTCATTATTCGCAAAAGTTCCCATTAAGCTATTCAAATGTCCTTCTAAAATCTCAACCTCTTGTATTGTTCCTATGATTACATCACTTACGTTATTTTTAGTATGAACATAAACGGATTGCATATAAGGAGTTTTTCCTAAAACTTGTCCAGAATGTTTTCCTTTTTTTTCGAATAAAACTGGAAGAGTCACTCCTTTTTTGCTCATGTTAAACGTTTTTTGGCTGTGACGTAAAATTTCTTGAAGTCTGTGTAATCTTTCTTTTTTTATTTCAAAAGGAATTTGTTGTTTTAAAGCAGAAGGCGTTCCAGGGCGAGAGCTGTACATAAAAGAATACGCTTGCGCATATTGAACACGAATAGCAAGTTGGCAAGTTTTTTCAAAATCTTCTTCCGTTTCTTCAGGATGTCCTACGATAAAATCTGAAGAAATGGCTATGTCTGATCTTGCTTCTTTGAGTTTTTCTACTATAGATTCATACTCTTGTACAGTGTATTGACGATTCATTGCCTGAAGAACATTGTTCGATCCAGATTGAACAGGAAGATGCAGAAAAGGCATTAATTGAGGAATTTCTTTATGGGCTCGAATCAAATCGTGCGTCATTTCTCTTGGATGAGAAGTCATGTATCTTAGGCGAAAAACTCCTTCTAATTCTGCACATCGGTACAAGAGTTCAGAAAAAGTTACGTTTTTTCCTAAAAAATTTTTAGATTGATAAGCGTTTACGTTTTGTCCTAACAGAACTAATTCTTTTGCTCCTTTTTTTAAGAGCGCTTTTGCTTCCTGTAAAACATCCTCTAAAGGTCTTGAATATTCTGCTCCTCGAGTATATGGAACAACGCAGTAACTGCAAAATTTATTGCACCCTTCTTGAATGGAAAGCATTGCACTAACACCATGAAAGTTTCTCGGCGTTTTTAAGTTATCGAATTTAGAAATTTTAGGAAATCCTGTGCGTAATATTCCCTGTCCAGGTTTAGTTTCAGAAACTCGATCTCGTTCAATTTTTGCTAATAATTCAGGAATCTTGTCATAAGTTTGTGGACCTACAACGAGATCTACATAAGCTGCTCGCTTTAAAATATGTTTTCCAAGCGCTTGAGCGGAGCATCCAGCTACCACAATGATCATTTCTTTATTAAATTCTTTTCGGCGATCTTTTAAAATACGAACACGCCCTAAATCAGAAAATAATTTTTCTTCTGCTTTTTCGCGAATTTGACATGTGTTAAAGATAACAATATCTGCGTCCATTTCTTGACTTAAGCTGTATCCTAAGATTGTTAACATTTCCTGTATTCTCTGAGAATCATAGACATTCATTTGGCATCCATAAGTAATCACATGTAATGTTTTGTACATATATTTTTTCCTTTCTTAATGCTTAAAGTGTTTATAAATTTAACGAATATTTTGTATTTTTAAGGCTTCAGATATTCCAAACCTGATTGTATGCTCACACTTTGTTGCGGAAAGTTTACGGCAAGATTCAGAAAAAAATGGGGGATGAAAGTTTAACACTACTGTTAATGATCGCCAGCTGCAACATTCTAATAAGTGAGGGAGCAACGCAATGCTTCCGATCCAACCTATTTTTCTTCTCACCCAAGATAAAACAGGAAGACCGTTAATTTCTGTGTAGCAAATAGAAATAGGTTGAATTCTGATCGTTTGATCTAATTTAAAAAAAGCAGGATAAAAAGATTCGGTTAAAATTCCATTTCCCGTTGTTCCTTCTGCAAAAACTAAAACAGCTTTGTTGTGTTGAATTGCGTATTTTATGTGTTTTTGACCGTCATGAATGCCTCGTAAAGTTCTTTGGATGAATATGGTTTCAAATTTGTACGCTATCCAACCAATCAAAGGCCATTGTTTTACTTCTTTTTTTGCTATGAAAAGATAAGAAGCGTGTTCACCTAAAAGCATAACATCCAAATAGGATATATGATTGGAAATAGCAAAAACATTTTCTTGACAAATCGTACCTTGCACAATAACTTTACGAATTCCAGAACAACGACGGATTCCTTTGTACAATTTTTTACGTAAAATCAAAGAAAAAGCGGGAAATAAAAAAGACAAGGCTACAATTATACAAGCCCAAAGTAAAAGCAACCCTATTCCCGTTACACGGAATAATGCACAAAAATAATTTTTTTGAAATCTGAATACAGGATATTTTTCGTCTATCATGATCCGTAACTTTGCACTAAACGCTTTGTATCGACAACAACGCAGGCATCTAAAGAAGAAAAATTAAAATCTTGAAATATTCCTTTTCCCACCCATCCTCCAACTTGAATATAGCTGCG
>NZ_AWTR02000055.1 GCF_000469665.2 Holospora obtusa F1
CAACTATTGCTGCGTAACATCAGTTAGGAATGTAGACCAATGCCCGCCGGCTTGCTTAAAGACTTTTTGTAAGACATCAAGTTCTGAAGCGGCCATACACATATAAATAGCGCCCTTGGTGTTCATGATAATGTTAGAGCAGACATCGTAGAGAAAACTTTCAAATCCTTCGCCAAGATTGTCATTCAAGATTTTATGTTTGTTTTCACGAGATTTGTTGCGCAGTGTATCTTTGATACTGGCGCCATAATTGACGTTATAGGGCGGATCACACACCGTGATATCGGCTTGCTCATCCTCTAAAACAATTTTGTAGGAATCAATCAACGTACTATCGCCGCAGTAAAGGCGGTGCTCACCTAAAATCCATAAATCACCAGGCTTACTGATGACTGGAATATTATCTGCCGGATCAACTGAATCAGCTTTAGCAGGTTCGTCAAGATCAATATCGGTTGCATCCAAGAGTTTTTGAATTTCATCAAAATCAAACCCGGTTAATTCCAGATCAAAATTCAGCGCCTGCAAATCTTCCAGTTCAAGCTTGAGTAAATCGTCATCCCAATCCGCCCAATCCGCCCAATTCGCCGATTGATTGGCAAGCAATCTAAAGGCTTTGATTTGGGCATCACTTAAATCATCGGCTAAAATTACCGGGATTAATTGTAAACCCAGTTTTTTAGCAGCTTTAAGGCGTAAATGGCCATCAACAACGCTACCATCGCTTTTAGCAATAACAGGAATACGAAAGCCGAATTCTTTGATGGAGGCACATATTTTATCAACCACCGCATCATTTTTGCGGGGATTGCGGGCGTATGCGATAAGATTGTCGATTGGGATGTGCTCTATTTGTAGCTCAGTCATATGCGCCCCTGTTCCTTTTAATATTTCTGTCAAGTGTCAAAGTTTGGGCCAATTCTAACGCTAGTAAAATCCCGGGGCTCTGCCACCCGCATGGCATAGGTATAGGGAAGGACCCGTGCACGCCCTGTGCCGAGACGTTAGTGATTCAACTGTGTTTTGAGGTCTTGAACACTTCTTAAGTCATAATCTCTAAATCCTTTCTCTTACTGTTATAGGTTATATTCAGCAGTGAGGTTAAAAACGTCCGCACTTTATCAAATATTTTTGCGGAAATAATTTTTGTCCATCAATGCTAAAAATCGCCCAATTGTCTTTCCAAATAATATATTCAGTGTTGCCCACAAAAATGTTCGCGCTTTTAAAAATATTTTTTCCGCGAATCATTTTGCCCTCTAACACTGGATATCTCTCCTTGCACTTATCTCTGCTTACTATATTCAGCAACGCCACATGATCTGTCCGCAAAAGTAAAAATATTTTTTTGCATCTGCTCAAACCCTTTGTATTGCTGATAGGTGTTATATTCAGTGTTCTGCATAGAAGTGTCCGACTAAAGAAAAAATCTTTCATTTGAGATCGCTCAAACACGCCGCATATCCAGCAACGTCTACCAAGCTATCGTAATGGCCAGGATTTTTCTGCAATCGTGCAATCTTTAAATCCAACATCATCAAGCCAACTTGAGTAGGCGTAATGGTTGTGCCCAAGAGCAGCGACCAGCGTTTGGCGATATACTCAAAATTCTCCTTGGGTGAACCATACACTTTTTGCCGTTCTTCAATCGTTAAAATAGACTGCTCCAGTAATCGTTTGCCATTCATTGTTTAACTCCCATGTTGTCTTGTGCCCATAGCAGTAACGCCAGACTATCGGCTTCGTTATCATCTACCGGATTAAATCCTTTGGCCTTGATGGCGGTGATAATTTCCTCCTTACTGGCATTGCCTTTGCCGGTGGCATGACGCTTAATCGTCCCAACGCTTACACCTTGATATGGAATTTCCTGATCCTCACACCAAGCCGTCAAATGCGCTAAAAACCCGCCATAGGTGTGAGCGGCATCAACACCCAAATGCCTGCGTACTTCTTCAAAATACACCGCTTGAATGTCCGCCTTTTGTTTTAACGCATCCAAAAAATGGCGAAAGCGTAAGAAACGCATACCACCCCCACTAAAGCGTGATGTATGAAAGCTCTCTCCACTGAAGACACGTCCACCATTGAGCAAAGCCCAGCCGGTTTGTGTTCCTAAATCTAAAGCCACGATGTTTTCCATATCCACCATCCAAGAAATGCTATTCGCAAAATTTATTTTCTGGTGTTTATGTTCAGCTTTGTTTGAAGTTGTGTTCGCAAAAATATGAAGTGAGTAACAGGAACTTTTACGCGCGCGAAATACCTTTTATAAATATGGGGGCAAGTGCCCGTCAGGGTCACTTACCCTATATATTTATATATAGGGAGTTTCTCCCGAATCTAGAAATCTTCTGAAACCCTAGTAAAATCAGGGGTTTGCGCTAGATTTCCTAGATTGACGCCTAGATTTCTTGTAAATCTAGAAACAGCCCTCAAACCCTTGATTTACCTGGATTTCTAGATTTCTGCAGATTCTAGATTTACAAAATCTGGGTCTAGATTTACAAAAATCACCCCTCATTTAGAACTCATATTGCCAATGCCATAGGGCAAACACTCTTCAAAACATCTTTCATTCAAAGTTCACAGCACCAGTCCCATGTGACAAATGAGCTGAAAAATTATTTTTATCGAAAGCTCACAGCACCAGTGCCACATGGTGGATGTTCTGAAAATTACCCTTTCATATAATCCAATTCCAACATCTCATCCGAGTGGTCTTATTTAATTTTCCAGAAGTCTGATTCTTTGTTTTTGAGTGGGCTTATTTCTAGGCCTTTACAGTGCCCACGGTCTTATTTGATTTAGGCGCGTCCGGTCAGAAAAACCGCCAAAAATCGCATCCTTGAAGCATGAACCAATCAAGGAGGCTTCATATGAGATCACGTAATAACTACTCAGGTTTAGAGCCTGAGATCGTAAAACAACTTAAGTACCATGCCTGGCGTTTAAAGCAAATGAAATGCTTTGAATCCCAGGAAATCGAAGACATTGAACAAGACTTACTGCTTGAGATTTGGCCTGCTTTATCCAAGTTTGACCGCTCAAAAAGTAGCCTTGCAACTTTCGTCGATAAACTTCTTTCGCGCCGCAGCAACAATTTGATTCACAAACATATGTGCATCAAACGGGGCGGAAAAACCCAAACGCTGTCTTTGGACAAGGAGGATGAGAATGGCCAAACCCTCATGGATTATTTGGCGGATGATCATTGTTTTGAAGATGAGATCAGCATTCGCATTGATGTGAGTAAGGCTATTCATCAATTGCCAGAAAGCTTTCAAACGCTTTGTGAGCAGCTCAAAATCTTCACCATCACCGAAGTATCGCACATGAGTGGGCGCTCCAGAGCAGCTATTTACCGAGACTTAGAGCTCATGCGGCCGATGTTCTTTCCCACGTCTGTTTACATCAGAAGGTGTGAACAATTTTTTCCCCAATGCGGAATATAACAACCATACCAAGGAGAACTGTATGCAAAATTTAATACCACTATCGTTTCTGGATGAAGCCAAATCTACCGAAATCAGCCATCTTTCTTCCGAAGATTTACGTTCGCTGATGGAAAGGCTAAACGAGATGGCCGAGCGCCTTAAAAAGCGCAAAACCCTTTTAGAAGATGGCCTTAATCTTAAATTCAGCCAAACAGCGCAGGACAAATTAAAGCTAGACGGCAGAGATACCGGCACGATTCGCTTTGATGACGGTGCTTACACCATTGTTGCTGAAATGCCTAAAAAAGTGCTTTGGGATCAAGAAAAACTCGAAATTATTATCGACAAAATCCCCGCCGGTGAACGCAAACATTACGTCAAAGCCACCTATGCCATTGATGAGCGCAAATACCTAAGCTGGCCCGATGATCTTCGCAAATTCTTTGATGAGGCACGCAGTGTCCATTTAGGCAAACCCAAATTCCAAATTATCGATGGAGGTGACGATCAATGAGCATGAAAATTATCAGCGCCGATCAGCGCTTAAAACAACAAACCGGCGTCAAAATGGTGATCTTTGGCGGCTTTGGCATCGGCAAAACCCGGCTACTTACAACGCTTGATGAGCCAACCCTATGCATCGATTTAGAAGCTGGTTTACTTGCGGTTCAAGACTGGCAGGGTGACGCCATTAGCATCCGTACCTGGAACGAAGCACGTGATATTGCCTGCCTTATTGGTGGTCCTAATCCAGCGCTAAGACCCGATCAACCTTATAGCCAAAAGCATTATGAGTATGTTTGCGCTCATTATGGCGCTCCAACTGCCATGGAAAAATACAAATGCATTTTCATCGATAGCATCACGGTTGCCTCACGTCTTTGCCTGACTTGGGCTAAATCGCAGCCGGAGAGTTTTTCCGATAAAACCGGTCGGTCAGACACCAGAGCTGCTTATGGGTTGCTGGCTTCTGAGATGATGGCTTGGCTGAACCAATTCCAGCACATCCCGCAAAAAGATGTGATTTTAGTGGGCATTTTAGAGCAGCGCTTGGATGATTTTAATCGTCCACTTTGGGTGCCTCAGTGTGAGGGCAGCAAAACAGCCAATGAAATACCGGGCGTACTTGATGAAGTCATCAGCATGGTGGCCATGAAGACGGAAGATGCACCCGATAAAAGAGCCTTTGTATGCCAGACGCTCAATCCTTGGGGATATCCGGCCAAAGATCGCAGCGGCAGACTTGAGATGGTGGAAGAAGCCCACCTTGGCAAATTACTCAAAAAAATTAAGACCTCCCCAGCAAAGAACCAGATTTCGACCCCTGACCTTGCTGAAGAGTCTAGCGCAACCCGGGGTATCAAAGGAGCACCAACACTATGACATACGAATTTTCAACAGATTTCAATAACGCTTTGCCACAAAATGATTTGGTCCTTATTCCGGCTGGAACACTCGCAAAAGTCACTATGACTTTGCGCCCAGGTGGGTTTGGCCTTGGCCAGTGGCTAACCAAAAGTGATCGCACAGGTTCTGTCTACCTCAACACGGAGCTGACCATTTTGGAAGGTCCTTATGCCAAACGCAAGGTTTACCATTTAATCGGCATTGAAGGCGCTAAACGTAATGCTAAAGGCGAAGATACCTGGGGCATGAACGGCAGAACGATGATTAGGTCCATCTTGGAATCTGCCCGAAACATCCACCCTAATGATCGCTCTCAAAATGCCATTGAAGGTCGAACGATTAATGATCTGCTTGAGCTGATGGGTATAGAGTTTGGGATCAAAATCGGTGTTGAGGAGGATAAAAGCGGCAATTACCAACCCAAGAATACGGTTCTTTCCATCATTACCCCCAATTACAGCTCTTATGCTTCTGTGATGGGAGTAAGCGGCCGTAAGTCTCAAGCTTCATCGGATGTTGTAGAAACAGAAGCCACGGCTACTTCAGCTCAACCAAGTTGGCTTAATAGGTAGGAGGTAAATCATGACACGACATCATCCTCCAAAAGCTTCACCTCAGCCTATCGATATTCTGATGGCAAGCGGTGCGATAAAGCCTCTTACTGCCATTGAAATAGGCGATGAGATTATGGGCGCAGATAGCCTGCCACGAACGGTGATTGATATCAGAACGTCTTTAGAAGATGCCTTTGAAATCAGACCGATTAAGGGAGCGTCATTTGTTTTAGGTGCCAGCCAATCTTTGCCATTAGTGCGCTCCACAAGTCTTGAACTATATGATCTCAAATCCATTCCGATGTGAGAATACCTCAAGCAATCACCGCATTTTAAGGGCGTACATTTGCTATACCGCATGCCTGTGAATTTTAGTGATGGTCCAAAATTACCGCTTGATCCATATTTCTTAGGAATTTTGTGGCGCAAAGCTTAGGTTTAATGGCACTGCCTAAAGAGCGAACCGCCCTTGGGCAAATCTATTACCGCTTTTGCATCTATGGTGATTTTAAAGATATCCCACTTCGGGTTGGACACAAAATCCCAGGGCCAAGAGTGCAAAAACGCCATGTTCTTCGTACCGGATTTACCGTGCATCCGTTACAGCCGCAGCAATGCATGAAGTTGGTTTTACAAGGGCCGGATAGCCTTTATTTGAAATCAGACTTCATGGTGATGCAAGGAGAGCAGCCGTGAATATTACAGGAGAAATACTACTATGGCGGGCTGTGATTGATAGAGCCGCGCGCGATGCCTTTGGATGCACCGATTCCAGTCTTTATAGGCATCAGTCACTGCGCTGGTTTTTTCAAAAATCGCCTCAGTCTTTTTGTTTTGTCTGTGATCTTGCCGAGCTTGATCCGGATGCGGTGCGTGATCACTTCTTCAAAGCACTTATGACAAAAAATATTCAACATCTTCAAAAGGTACTCAAATGGTCATAACATGTCAAAAAATCAAGAACACTGGTGCGCATTCTGTCACGGTAAAGCCGGCGGTTTTGGATGGTCTTATCCAAACAACCATTATTCAAAACATTGGTGGTTTTGCAGCAAAAAGTGCCAGGATGCCTTTAGCAGCTGGCGGAAGCGATTCTCACGACTCCAACCGGAACAAAGGGGATGTTACTTCCGTCCCGATTCATATTATGCGAAACGCCCAGATCCTCTTCAACTATCTGGCGAAGCACGCGAATCTGGCAGCGCCTATCGGAAGCCTTACGGTCGCTGATTTAATCAAATGGTGCCAAATCATCGATGAGGCAAGTCATGGAAAATAAATTAGCAGTGATGCTGGATAGCGCTATTGCACAAGAACACCGACAAAAGCCAAAAAGGTCGTATCTTGGTGCTTCTCGTTTAGAAGAAAATTGCGCACGTAAATTACAGTATGAGTTTATGGGCGCAGAAGCAGATCACCCCTTTACCGGTAAGCAGCTGCGGACTTTTGCGATGGGTCATCATCTGGAATCGTTAGTGATCTCGTGGATGAAAGATGCCGGGTTTGATATCAGAACTCATAATAAAGACGGCCAGCAATATAGCTTTTCAGTGGCAAATGATCGGATTGCTGGGCATATTGACGGGGTGATTGTAGCAGGCCCTGATGGTTTTCTTTATCCTTCTCTTTTTGAGTGCAAAACGCTTAATAATAAATCCTGGAAAGATCTTGAAAAGCATGGCCTTGCGGTTAGCAAACCAGGATATTATGTGCAAATTCAGCTTTATATGGCCTATATGCAACTCACAGAAGCACCGGCTTTGTTGGTTGCACTCAATAAAGACACCTCAGAACTTTATTTCGAGTGGGTCGCGTTTGATGGGGCTGTTGCTCAAAAATATTCTGACCGTGCTGTGCAAATCTTACAGGCGTCAGAGGCTTCTGAGCTGTTACCGCGTCTTAGCCAAGATCCCAATTACTTTGAATGCAAATGGTGCCCTTACCATAAAACCTGTTTTGGAGGGGGCTTATGAGCAATGTCATTGATATGAAAGATTTCTTTAACTTCAACACAGCAATCCCGCAGAACTGCTTTGAAAGCACAGCACCTTGGGAGCCATCAGAGCAAGTATCGGAGCTAAAAGCTAGGTTACTGTACAGCCTTAAATCCTGTTTATCCTACTTGTTGCCGGGCGGCGTTTTCCAGCGCAATAAGTTTTATGTGGGTGATGTGCAAGGCAATCCAGGTCAAAGCTTAGTGGTTGAGCTTGAAGGTAATCGCATCGGTATGTGGCATGATTTTGCAACCGGCGAAGGAGGTGACATTATCAGTTTATGGGCGGCGGTCACCGGCAAAGACACACGTTCACAGTTTCCTGAAATTTTAACCGATATTTCCCAGTGGTCCGGTGAGCGCACCAAAAGTGTGTATGCTATGGTCTCAGAGATTAAGAAAAAACATGAAGCGACACAAGAGGAAGAAGGACCTGAGCTGCTCGGGGCCCCCACTGCCAGGTGGGATTATTTTGATGAAGCCAACAAACTGATTGCCTGCGTTTATCGCTATGAAACAGATTCAGGTAAGCAATATAGACCATGGGACGTTAAAACCTGTCGTAATCGCGCGCCAAACCCAAGGCCGCTTTACAATATTCCAGGCATCCTCAAAGCCAAAACGGTTGTGCTTGTTGAGGGAGAAAAATCCGCAGATAGCCTCATGAAACATGGTATTACCGCAACCACTGCCATGTTCGGTGCCAATGCGCCCATTGATAAAACGGATTGGGAATCGCTTAAAAACAAACATGAGATCATTTGGCCGGATCATGATGAGCCAGGCCGACAATATGCCGATAAAGTGTCATTAAAACTCAAAAACCTGGGCGTGGCATCGATCCAAATTCTTCAGATCCCAGAAAACAAGCCCAAAGGCTATGATGCAGCGGATTCTGATGCAGAAGGTGTTGATCTTGAAGATTTTATTGAACTTTGCCAGAAAAAGACAATCAGCATCAATAAGATGGTCCCGGCTTTTACCTTGGGGCAATTACTTCAGGATGATTCACCCATGCCCTCTGATGTGATTGCCCCACGTATCGTAACGCCCGGTGGGCTGCTGATTTTTGGCGGCGCACCAAAAGTCGGAAAAAGCGATTTTCTTATAAGCTGGCTTGTGCACATGGCAGCAGGCAAGCCTTTTTTAGAGATGAAGCCCGCAAACCCCTTGAAGATTTTTTATCTGCAAACAGAGATTGGTTATCATTATTTGCGTGAACGTTTGAAACAACTGGAGCTTGATCCTGATGTGCTCGAGCAAATCAGCAATAATCTAGTGATAACGCCTCAAACCAGGATGCTGCTAAATGATGAAGGTATTGCCAAGATTGTGCAGACCATCAACGATTTTTTTGATTCGAAAACCGTGGATTTGATCGTCATTGACCCTTTGCGTAACATCTTTGATGCCGGGGATCATGGAACCGAAAACGATAACAACGCCATGTTATTTTTCTTGCAAGAAAGGCTTGAGCGCCTGCGTCATCAGGTAAATCCCAATGCCGGGATGATTGTTGCCCACCACACTAAAAAGATTACCAAGAAGCTTTTGGAAGAAGATCCTTTTCAATGTTTAAGCGGTGCCGGTGCCCTCAGAGGATTTTATACCACCGGTATGATTTTGTTTCGGCCTGATGAAACCAAAACCCCCAGGCAATTGATGTTTGAACTACGCAACGGTGGGCGTATCAATAATAAATGGGTGGATAAAATGGGCGGCAAATGGTCTATCTTGGAAGAAGAATCAGAGCGTCTAGTGAATAAGCGTTACGGCGAAAAATTGGATACAGAACGTAGGCGTAAGCACGATATTATCCTACAACTGATTTACGATGAAGCACGCAAAGGTAAACTTTATACCGCAAGCCAATTTTGCAAAGCCTTTGAAAATAGATCGGGCCTTGGCGGCCAGCATTCCATTCGTGATCGTATTGATGTGCTTGCTACCAAAGGCTATATCAAATTCTGTAAAACTGCTGCCCGCAAATCAAAATATGGTTTTTTATGCGTGGAAGCTATGGATTTAAAAGAAACCAAGGTTGATCCCGCAACAGGCGAAGAAACTACCCATTTTCAGCCTATATTACCCACTCATTATAAATCTGCCGAAGACGGTAGCATTATTACTTTGGAAAATCTTTCTGTGTGGTTTTATCACGATTAGCTATTTCGTAAAAACCAGAGTGAATGGGTTTAACCGGTAGCCATATTCTTGCTTTTTAAAGCCCGGACAGCCAAGGGTTTGAATGATATCGTCGCGTTTAATATTAACGCCCAGCTTCTTAGCCAGCGTCTCTTCAATGGCCTTTTGCATCTTGTTAAGCGGCCTTCTAATTTGCTGCTCTAAATCATCAATCAATCCCATGTGCGGCTCTAAGCGCTCAGCAATTTGATGCAGGTTGAGCGGTGTGTGCGTTTCTTTGGGTTTCCCTTCTTCGAAATCGCGCCAATATTGCTCCAGTAAAATCCTGAAAATCTGAATACGACTTGGGGCTTGTTTGCCAATGACATGAATGCCGCCCACAAAAATACCTTCACTATCAATGGTGATGCTATAGGTTATCGGCTTTTCAGCCATCTTTGCTTGATGCAGCGAAACAAAAGGTAGTATTTGCCTTGAAACATTAGGTATTTCTTTTGGTACGCCATGATCCATCGCCATATGTAAGCCTTGCTGTAAGGACAGCCTTTCACTCATCAAATCCGATAACCTGATGGTCGTTATATCAAGCGGTAAATGAGGTAAGGTTTTTCGTAATGTGATGATCAGAGTCGGTTGCGCTTTGAGTTTATCTACAGCCAAATACGAGGGATTATCGATAAAATCAGGCAAGATCACAGTCACGAATCCGTTATCGAGTAGCACATGATAAACGCCGGCGCTCTGATTTTTAAACGTAAATTCTTTAAGCTCAGCCTCAAGCCATTGCAATATAGCCTGCTTTTGCAGAGATAAAGAGACAACATGAAACCTTTGTTTTTGATGGCTTATGGGCAAAATGTAACGTCCGCATTCCTCGCACATGAGATCGTCGCACGATTCATCAAAATCATCAGCAATAACAATTTTGTTCTCACAATCGGGATTAATCAGATTGTCAAAATCCAAAGCATCCAAGGGGTTGGCGCACTTGATGAAATAATGCTCTTTGAGCTGGATAAAGCCAAGCTCTCCCAAATGATGCGCAGCCTCTAAATAAACCTGATTCGGATTGATCCATGAATTGCTGGACTCAAGCAAATCCTGCAATGCATCTTCATGCGCAGCATTTTGCTTTAGGCAAGATCGTAAGGCCATAGCAATCCTTCATCCATGTTTTAAAAGCTGCGCGCCCCTTTTTATCCAACACATATTCTGAATAGCAAATCATCACATGCCCCGGATCAGCCGCATCGGTCCTTAAAAAGAGGGGGGACCTTTTTACCCTGAAACACAACTCTTACCGAATCAATCATGGCTATATTATCCAAAATATCGCCAACGGCCTGGTGCAGCGCTTCAAGCTCTTCTGCAATAGGGTCAGTCGGGTGCGTTGTTAAAATGAGATGAGTGTTGTTTTTAAGATGAGCTGATCTGAATTTAAGCTCAAAGAGCTTGAGTTCTTTATCGATTTCACTTGCGCACGACCGAAGGAAAGCCTTCACTTGAGCAGCAAAGTTGTAATCCTGCATATTGATGAAGGAGCAGTCTTTATCAAAATAGCTACTCACCAAACGGTCAGCGATCTTCAATCCCTGGTTGGAGCATTTGGCACAAAGATTCACTTGATTAGCATTGGCAGCAAAATCCAGGATGATCCAATCGGACTTATGGCCATGGACAATGCGGTTAGAGCTTAACAGCAAGTCTTCATCACTGGCTCTGCGGATAAATAAATACAGCCGATCTTCATGATAAAACAACCCCTGTAAATGGGTTTCAAAGCTGTCATTTTGCTCTTCATCATGAGATTTGAGAGCAGCTCTCACCACATCTTCAGTTGCAAATTCTTTGAAAGAAGTAGCCGGCTGACGCGGAGGATTTTTCAGCACAAAGGAGCCAAACCCTTTCTTTTGCACCTTATCAAAATGATACACATGTTTGAGTAACTCAGGATCAGCTTTAAAAAGGGCAAACAGCAAGCCTTTCTTGTCGTATTTATCGTCTTTAACCAATAGCTTGGCCATGGTTTCAGCGGAAAGGATGGGCTTTGCAATCTCGGTGATGGCCGCTTCAAGTTTGGCGTGATTAAAATGATGCACCAGAAAATAATTGATCAATTCTTCAGGAAAGTCGGTTAAGGTTTTACGCATTTGCTGCACGGAAAGTTCATGGGGAGGTTTTTTCATGGACAGGTCAAACAACAGGCCAAGCTGGCGTCCTGATAGGGAATCGAGCCAATTCTTACGAATCTTGGCATCTTGGTAATCCTGAATCAGCCTATCAAAGGGCATTTCCAGATGACTTTCCCAAAATTCACGATTCGGATGGATCTTCGCCATCAACACTTCATTGTTTAACACCATTTGCAGCATTCGTTTTAACCTCCACTGTTTTTCTGATTGCAATTACCTTCCCAAGAATCCTTAAATCTTGACCCTTTTTGACATGGATGACTTCATGCTCCGGGTTTTCATGCCGAAGTTCCACGCCAATTAAAGTTTGATAAAAGGTTTTGCAGGTCGCCTCATCATCGATCAGAGCCACCACAACCTCACCATTCATCGCAGTGGGCTGAGACCGGACCACGACATAGTCTTTGTCATGAATGCCGATATCAACCATGCTATCGCCGCAAATTTGCAGCGCAAAGCACTCACCGCGTGCAAGGCTTGCATCCACGCAAAACTCTCCCAAATCATCCTGAATCGCTAAAATCGGATGTCCTGCCGCCACACGTCCTATTACTTGGATAGGCACAATATGGGGAATTTGATCTGACTTTAGGGGTTGATCCAAGATCTCAATAGCCCGAGCTTTCCCATGCCCCCGGCGCAAATAACCTTTAGCCTCTAGCTGCTGAATAATCTCCAGCGCTGAAACGGCAGAAACTCCACGCTCAGCTGCAATTTCCCGCACTGTCGGAGCGACGCCATGTTGCTCTTTAAGACGGCAAATGACAGCAAACGTGTCCTCTTGAGCCTTGGTCAGTCCTACGGACTTAACGGGTCCTGGTTTGTTTTTCTTGGGCGCATCCATCGCTTTACGATTGAACCTCATATCCTAAAATTTAACTTAAATTTATCATACCTAACAGGTGTTAGGTTAGTCAAGAGCTATTTGTAACATATGAAGTTCTTGTGAACGAAATCTCTCTGGAAGCTGTACATAAACCACATGCTAATCAGATGAGGTCCTTTATGCCATTAACCCAAGCCCAAAACTATGATCGCCTAAAAGAAGTTGCACATATTATCGCTGCAGTGCGTATACAATCTACTCAAAACCTAGGTAAATCAAGGCTTTCAGAGAAACTTTCTCTTGACTTCTCTTCAAAAGGAAGCGCTTCTAGAGCAGATTTGTTAGAGAAAACTAATTATGGTCAAGGTCATGAAAGAATCTGTTATTAAGCAAGTTCTAGCTTTACAAAGTAAAAGCACCGCAGAACTTAAAGAATTGTGGCGAAGTATTTTTGATACGGATGCGCCGCCGCATTCCAAAACTTATCTCATCCCAAGATTGGCTTATCGTCTGCAAGAGCTTGCTTATGGCCCTATGGCTGAAAAATCAGCAAAGCAGCTCGATAATTTAGCTGATCAAATGGAGAAGGGTAAGAAGTTCACCAATCACTATATGGCCGCTAAGCCTTTAGCGGGTACCAAGCTCATTCGTGAATTCCAGGGTGACTTGCATGAGGTGCTGGTTTCAGAAAATGGCTTCATCTACCAGGGGCAAAGCTATAAATCCTTATCCGCCATCGCCCGCAAAATCACAGGCACTCGTTGGAATGGACCGGCTTTCTTTGGATTGCGCAGTAATAAGGAGGCCTGATGAACAAGAAGATACGCTGCGCCATTTACACACGAAAGTCCCATGAGGAAGGATTAGAACAAGCTTTCAACAGCCTTGATGCGCAAAGGCTTGCCGCTGAAAACTATATTGCCAGCCAACAACATGAAGGATGGGTCGCTTTAAGCAAATTCTATGATGATGGCGGTTATTCCGGTGGCACGCTAAATCGTCCGGCTTTACAAGAGTTGTTTCAAGATATTGAAAATGGCTTGGTTGATTGTGTGGTGGTTTACAAGATAGACAGGCTGTCCAGATCGCTCATTGATTTTTCGAAGATTGTGGAACTGTTTGATAAGCATCAAGTGACGTTTGTTGCAGTAACTCAATCCTTCAATACGTCGAGCTCTATGGGCCGTTTGATGCTCAATGTGCTTTTGAGTTTTGCCCAATATGAGCGTGAACTGACAGGCGAGCGCATCCGCGATAAATTTGCCGCCTCCAAGAAAAAAGGCATGTGGATGGGCGGTAATCCGCCACTTGGTTACGATATTTGTGACCGCAAATTGGTAATCAACGTGCAAGAAGCAAAGCTGATTCGGCATATCTTTAGCCGTTTTTTGATTCTGCGCTCAACCACTAATCTTGCTCGTGAGCTTAATCAGCAAGGCCATCGTACCAAGCGCATTATCAGCAAAACCGGCAAAGAATATGGCGCGCAGCTATTTACCAAAGCCAATTTACGCAGGACTTTGATTAACCCGGTTTATAAAGGCTTCGTTGCCCACAAAGATGCTGTTTATGAAGGTGAGCATGAAGGTATTTTAGAGCCTGAATTTTTTGATGAAGTGCAGCGCGTCTTTGAAAAGTGCCCGCATATCAGAGGCAGAGAATCTGCAGCTAAAGATCAGGCGCTGTTAAAAAACCTCATTCGCTGTCAGGTTTGTGATGTTTCGATGACACCGACTTATACCAAAAAGAAGGATAAACGCTATCGCTATTATGCCTGCAGCAATCATTTACGTGGCAAAAGCTGCACCTCCCACCATAAAACCATTGCCTCCAATGAGGTTGAGCGCTTCGTAGTACAACAAGTGCGCGAACTCCTTAAATGCCCTGAAATTACCGCTAAAACCCTCAAATCTCTGGAGGGACAAATCTCCACGGATGAAGCCTTTGCGATGTTACAGCAAATCGATGTAATCTGGGATTCGCTTTTTCCGATTGAGCAATACCGTATTATCTGCTTGCTGATCAAAGCAGTATTGGTACGAAAAGACGGTATTGATGTACGCATCCATGCAGATGGACTGCAGAGTTTACTGCTTCATGCCGGCATGGAGGCATGCCTATGAGCGAATTATCGGTATTCATGCCCATGCGCCTTAAAAAACGAGGTGGCAGAAAAATGGTGCTGGTGCCGGAAGGAAAGGCGCCATTGGCTAGTCAGAATGCATCTATAGATACCACATTGGTCAAAGCTTTAGTGCGTGCCCACCTATGGCAACGCCAGCTTAAATCCGGCAAATACCAAACCATGCAGGACTTATGCGACGCTAATAAAGTCACAGCCAAATATGTGCAGCTGATCCTGAGGCTCAATTTTCTTGCACCAAAACTTAAAGAAGCTATCCTTTTAGGACACCAGCCCCGCCATATGAAACTCGCCGATATCATGCAAAATATCCCGAGCCTGTGGCATGAACAGGGCGAATTATTTGGCTGCGAGGTGGTGTGATTTCTTTTGACTACAAAACACTTTGCGCGTATAATATAGTAGTTATATGGGACTTGTGTTAAGAGCCAGAAGTATAGAACGCAAAATTAATGGTAATTTATGAAAACACTTTATTTTGATTTTTACGATGAATCGCGTAAAAGGCAAGTTCCTGTTAGTGTTTATCTTCCTGAAAAAGAAGGCAATAAGCTTCCAACAATAATTTTTGGTCCAGGCTATCAAGGACTGGAAGGTCTCACAGAAGAAGAGTTACTTAAGAGCTATAAATGCAAGCAATACACCTATCTAGCAGAATATTTTACCGCAAAAGGCTATGCTTTTGTGAGCATACAGCATGATGTTTTTGGCGATGTTGATGGTCTTGAGAAGGTTGATCCAAATGCGATTCAAGATGAAGCTCGCCGTCACTTATATATCCGGGGAGAAGCCAATATTTTGTTTGCATTATCACAATTAGAGCAACAAAATTTACCTCTTCGCTTGGATAATTTAATACTCAGCGGTCATTCAAATGGCGGTGATATTGCGAAATATTTTGTGAATCAACATCCAGAGTTAGTGCGTTCTTTGATTTTATTTGATGCAAGAAGAGCAAGGTTAAGACCTATATCGCCTATGCAGGTACTCATGTTTGAAGCAGATGACACTACAACCGATGTGGGCGTTATCGCTGAACCAGTCCAGGAAAATAATGCGATGCGCGCGAATCTTGATTTAACCGTCATCAAGCCAAGGGGCGCTCTTCACGCAAGTTATATAGATGGTGAAATAACTGAGCCACTTAAGAAGAAGATTTTTACCGCGCTCGATTGGTTTTTGGGAAGTGTAGCATGATCATGGAACCAGAGTTACTCGCAGCAGTTACTAAAGCTTTGCAAGATCACCTTGGTCTTGAAGTGAAAATTAATGATATCCAATTGTTAAGCGAAGCTGATAGACGGAATCGGATTGCTCGTCTGTTTTTATCCTTAGGCAATAACGGAATGCGATCCGTTATCTTTAAACAGTCACTCTCTGATAGGAACCAAGAAACCACGGATGATGATATTCTGGCGAGATTTGCTAGAGATTCTGCCGGACTTAAATTCTTGAACGGGTCTGACATTAACCACAGCATTCCTAAATTTTTAGGCGCTAACCAGAATTTTAGATTCATCCTCCTTGAAGATTTAGGAAACAACCATATCAGCCTTGTTGATAGTTTGACTAAATCTGATCCTGATAAAGCAGTAGCCGCTCTTAAGCGCTTTACCAAATCTCTTGCGCATTTTGATATGGCAAGTTATGGGCGCATTAACGAGTATGATGAATTATTAGCCTCGGCTCATCCAAAGAGGGAAACGCTAGAAGAGCGCATCAAATGGAACGAAGAAGATTTGATCCCTAAATTAGAGCTTATTTGTAATAACTTTGATATTGCTTTTACAAATGAAGTAAAACAAGATGCGATAAATGTTATAAAAATGATCTTAAGCCCAGGAGATTTTTATGCACTAACCCATGTCGATATTTGCCCTGACAACGTATGTGACCATGAAGATAAGGATAAGACTTCAGCTGATTGATTTTGAGTGGGTAGGGCCTGGAAGTAGCTTGCTAGATGCAACTTATTTTAGGATGAATTTCCCAACCTGTTGGTGCGCCAAAGCTTTGCCTGAATCAATTGTTGACGAATTAGAATCTCTTTACCGCGAAACAATTGCAAGCAAAATTGAGGCTATCATTGATGACGCCAAATACAATGAAAGCTATGTTGCGGCCTGTGGGTTTTGGCTACTAAGCTCTATGCCATTTGCCTTGCGTATCATGGATAAAGATGAGTGCTGGTCATCCGGTCCTGTACCTGTTGATTCATTATGGAAGCAAGAAGAAAAATTGGCTAGACCACGCTTTATCTTAAGATTTTAAGCATTTATCCAAGTATCAAGAACCCATAATCTGCTTCCTCATTTACGTAAGTCAGCTGAGCAAATGCTAGCGCATGCTTATGAAAAATGGAATGACGTAAGACCACTTGATTTATATCCAGCGTTTAAAAATTAAAACTCCAAGCTGGATGTGTTGTGATGTTGTTATTCCTTCGTTGTTTCAATGGTAACGATGTCACTGCTTAGGTTCATGGGGTGAACTGGTGCAGCTTTAAGAAACTTATCAAAAAAAGCCCTAATCAGCGAATTGAGCTCAGGATAATAGGATAACGTATTGGCATTACCGGCTCCTAAATGCCATCCTTTCTTTTGAAAAACAGTAACATTATCTTTTAAAAAGCCATGATCACCAAAAGAATTATGCTCTGTATCTTTGACGGTTGCCTTAAAATTATTGGTTGCAAGATGTACCTTGGAGGGATCACACATAGGCTTTCCGGCAAAGATATGCAAAAAGGGCTTAGCAAAATCAGATCCATAATCAAGAGTAATATCAGAATCCAAAGTGCTGGAATTGCGTTCATCGCCATCATAATCATAGGTGTTATGATGAACAGGGGCATCCAAACTGATCCCAGCTTTCAGCTGTGAATAAGTCCGGCAAATATCAAACCATGCAGGACTTATGCGATGCTAATAAAGTCACAGCCAAATACGTACAGCTGATCCTGAGGCTCAATTTTCTTGCACCAAAACTCAAAGAGGCTATTCTTTTAGGGCATCAACCCCGTCATATGAAACTCGCAGATCTTATGCAAAATATCCCAAGTCTGTGGCATGAACAAGGCGAATTATTTGGCTGCGAGGTGGTAAATTAATTGAATTTAACAGCGATAATTTTTGCTCTGTATCACTAATCCAGTGCATAGTTTACAGCAGTCACGGCCTGCAAATAGACAGGATCTACAATTGGTAATATTGAATTGTCATGATCTACAACCAAAGGGTATTCTGTGCAGCCTAATATTACAGCATCCAAATCTTTGTGATTAGCAATTAAGGTAGAGAAATAATCTCGAGATTCCTGAGTAACAACGTTATGCATTAACTCTGCATGTATCTCTTGCATTTTATTTCGCTCATTAGCATTTGGTATTTCAACCTGAATGTCATTATCTTCAAGTATTTTAGCGAAGAAACCATCTTCCATTGTAAACTTGGTGGCAAGTAACAGAACTTTCTTTTGACCATTATCATTTAAGTGATCTGCAACTAGCTGAATTGCATGCATAACTGGAATGTCTGATGCTAATTTTGACTTGATCATGTCGTAATATTTGTGCAGACTATTGCAACAAATGATTATGCAATCTGGTTTTAGCGCTATTAATTCTAGTAATTCTTTTTCTAGGACTTGGCTAACCGCATCATGATCTATGCCATAATTTAACATGATATCATGGTAATCAATGCTTTTTAGCAATATCTTTGCGCTGTGATAACCACCTAAGCGTTCTGCAACTAATTCATTTAGCAGTTTGTAATATCCAATTGTAGAAGACCATCCAGTGCCTCCTAATAAACCTATTGTTTTCATAAAAGCTCTCCACTTAATAAAATTTTAATATCATACCCAAACATACCTGACTCGGCCTGATATTCCGGTGAGTAAGCACCAAGTTATATCACTTGTATGATTTTGCAACTTCTTCAATTGGAAGGTTATCGCCCCATAACGTTACTTTATCACCAACTTTCGCTGATGGATTATTTCTAAGATCGATAGCTATCATATCCATTGAAACTCTGCCTACAACACTGCACTTAATATCATTCACTAAGACAGGAGTGCCATCCTTTGCTGATACAGAATAACCATCTCCATAACCACATGCTGCAATACCAATAGGCATATTTTCATCGCATTGATATCTGGCATTATACCCAATATATGAGCCTTTAGGCATTATCTGCATAGACATTAGCTCTGTTTGCAATGTCATTACGGGTTTTAATCCTAAATCCTTTGCGGGCACTCCATCTATTGGAGCCCCCCCATAAATGGAGATTCCAGGTCTTACGTAATCATGATGCAATTCTGGAAAATTTATAATAGCCGCGGAGTTGCAAATGCTTAATTCTATTTTTTTATCTTTTGTAAATTCTTGGAAAAGTTTAATTTGGTTTTTATTTAGTGGATGTTCACTATTGTTAGCGCAAGCAAAGTGCGCCATTATTTTTATAGAAGAGACTTGCTGGTGGTTTTTTAATTTTTCATACATACTATTTGCTATATCCATATTAAAGCCTAGTCTGCACATACCGGTATTAATCTTTATCCAAGCATGAATTGGCGCAGGTAAACGATTCTTAAGCAACCACTCCACCTGAGTTGTATTATGAAATGTAATATGAAAATTTTGATTTGCGGCAATAGATAACTCATTTTCTTCAAAAATTCCCTGAGCAAGTAATATAGGTGATTTAACACCTGCTTCGCGCAATTCAAGGGCTTCATCAATAGAAGCAACTCCAAATAAGTCTATTTCATTATCCAGTATTAAAGCAGTCGATTTTATACCATGGCCATATCCATTGGCTTTAACCATCGCTACAATTTTAGCGTTACCTACTTTTTGCCTAATGACTTTAATGTTGTGAATTAAATTTTGAGTAGATAAAATTGCAAAAGTTGGTCTGCTCATGTTCGCCTTAACCGATATAAATTATATGCGCATGGAATATATGTTTTAGCCTAAGGAGTCAATAAGCTTATTCAGTTTGTTTTATGATTTTTAGCTTATCTATTAAACCTTAAATTGCACTTTAGTCAAACTTTGAGATGCTGGGATCAAATACGATCCAATTTGGTGCTTCTTCAATCCAAACATACATTTTATAGTAGATCTCCCCACAAAAACATTTTCCTGTGATCATAATTCTTTCCGTAAATAAAGTTTGGCCATAGGACCTTCATTTTGATAGCCAATGCACTTATAAAATTCATGGGTACCGTCCTGTGCTCGTCTCAGGCCAGAGGTTAAGTCGATAATAGCCGGTGAATGCTGTCTGGCAATATCCTCAACAAATTTCATGAGTTTTTTACCGATGCCAGTACCTCTATGGCTTGTCGATACAACGAGTCCAACAATCGAAAAGCGCGTTGCATCCGAGATCAAATGATCCGTTTTTGTCCAAGCAACAAGGCCTGTGATTTCTTCATTCGTTTCATAAACGGCAACCCCAAAACCAGGATTCTTTACGAATTTTAAAAATCTTCTATTCAAATGCTCCAAAGTAGTTGGGTAACCTAGCTCTGATAAAAGAGGCAAAAGTCTAGGGGTATCATCAATTGTGGCATGCCTTATCATCCCAAAACCTTCTTCATATAATAGCGCTTATGACCTTTAGGGCAGTCGTCTAAAACACCAAAGACCTCATATCCATGCTTGATGTAAAAGTCTTTCGCTTGGAAATCAAAGGTATCGAGGTGAGCCAGGGTTGCCCCAAGTTTCTTAGCCTCATTTTCTACATGACTAAGCAGTTTACTGCCCAGACCATTTTTATAATATTTTTCGTCTATGGCTAAAATATCGACAAACAGCATACCCCAACAATACATCAAAGAAGTAATGCCAGCGATAATTAATCCGCTATCATCCTTTATACAAAAATTTAAATTTACAAAAGGTTGCTGCTGGCTGAATGGTGCTTTGCTGTTATTGTATGAGGTTATTTTATTTTCTATAACAACTACTTCATGTGGTTGGACTTTAACAACATGAAATGGGGCAATATCAAATGATCTGACCCAATCCACCAGCTGCCCCGCAACTTCCTGTAAAGCAAGATCGGTTGTATCAAGGATTTTTATATTCGCAACTTCTTCATAGCTTTTAAGAGCAGATAGCCTGGTAAAATCCATTATATCGGCTGCATCTTCTTGGATAACATGGGGAGTCCACTCAGGGTCTTGATGGTGCATGCGAAGCCAAGCAGCCCAGTTCAGCATATGTTGATCAGCACCGTAAGTGTTGCGCTTTTTGAGACGCCCAATACGCTCGAAATCACTGACGTCTAAAAGACAGAAGTTGATTTTATCTATTTGCTTGGCTGAAGGGCAGCTCAGTATTTCGCCTAAAACAATTTGACCCAGCAAGCAGGTATCTTTGCCTTCGCTCAATAATTTCTGTAGCCACTTTTCGGTGGATTCTTGACGCCATTTTTTATCAGCACCTTCGGGTACACCGATGTCATCAAAATCATAAACGGCAATGCCATCTCCCAATAGCTCTTTCAAGTGAGGCATCACAGCCGTTTTACCGCTACCACTGGCGCCGCCTATAAAATATAATTTATTCATCTTTTACCTTTGAATTCTCATATTTGTATAAAACAACCGGAATACCTTTGTATGTGTCATTCTTTAAAAATCTCATTCCAATTTTTTCAGCTACTCTTATAGAAGGTTTATTTTTTGGATCAACAAAAGCAATAAATTCATTGATCTCAATACCTGCAGCATAATCTCTTATAGCCATGGCAGCTTCAGTTGCAAACCCTTTACCTTGAAAGTCAGGTAAAAGACGATAACTAATTTCGTACTGAGTATCATCTTCTTCTAGTGGTATAAATCCGCATATTCCTATTGGGACATCATTATGTTTCTCTGTAACCGCCCATATGCCAAGTGGATATTTTTTGTAACGTTCTAAAATAAACAACATCAAGTCTTTTGTCTGTTCTTTGGAGTAAGGGCCACGAACAGAGTAGCGCATCACCTCTTTATTGCTCAGTAAATTGAATAACGCTTCAAAATCGTTATCCACAATTTTTCTGATAATTAAGTTTTGAGTTTTTGCTATATTATTCATAATAAACCTGTAAAATTAACATCCAGCCTGCAATTTGAGGCATCCAGTGTGATACTTTGCCCAATGGGCAATACATATCTATTCTCAATATGCCCATATGGGAAATTCTTAATGCATGGAACTTTAATTCGTTTACACCAGAGATCAATAACATCTTCTGTTCTGATCCCTTTGGAGTCAAAATGCTTGGCCGTGCATTCTGTAAAATTGCCAATAACAAGACCAGCCAGATTATCTAGAACACCTGCGACGTGCAATTGAGAAAACATACCTTCGACAAGGTATGGCTCAATCCCAACATCTTCTATCAAAAGAATTTTTCCTGAGAAATCCGGCTGATAGGGTGTTCCCATTAGATTTAACAGACAAGTGAGATTCCCGCCGATTAAAGGGGCTGTGACGGTGCCATGGTATACTGTCTGGCCACCGTTTACGCAGTAGCTTTCTTGGTTTAGGTAATGCAGAAGAGAGGACAATGTGCTTTCTGCGACAGTTCTGTTTTTAATATCGCTACAATTAAAGCCCGTTAAGGATAGCGCGCTGGTTTTTGCATAAATGCCTAGCTGCATTGCTGTTGCATCTGAATAGCCTACGATAAGCTTATGGTTTTGCTTAATCAGATCATAATCTAAAAGAGGCAGGGTTCTAATCGAGCATGTGCCGCCATTCGTCGTGATGATGACTGAAACTTCTGGGTCTTTGATGAAGTCCATGATATCACCCGCTCTTTCTTCATCTCTGCCTGCTGCAAATAATTCTTTTTTATCGAGATGCTTTCCTGTTTTTACTTTGAATCCCAATCTTTGGAAATATTCAAATGATTGTTTGATGAGCCCATCAGGTACTGGGCTAGATGGCGCTACTATTCCGATAACATGCTTGATACTCATAACACCTTCCTCATCTATCTTTGCTCTACCTTAGATAAAAACGACCTAATAGATGAGAAGAACTCATTTGGCTTTTCTATGTAAGGAAAATGCCCACAATCGTTAAGATAGACAACTTTAGAATCTTGAATAGCTTGTTGTACGGTCTTTGCTGTATCAACGGGAATAATATCTTGGTTGCCGTGTATAATTAAAGTTGGCACAGTGAGGCTACGTAAAGCTGGTATTAAGTTACAATCTGGTGTGAAATATGGTGTTTTTAACATAAGAGACAATACGTTAAATCCACCGATTGCAGATTCTTTACTCATATCTAAGGTTAATTTTTGGACGTTTGAAGGTTCTTCAAAGTAGACAGAAAATAAATCACGATAGGCGTCGTTAATTTGTTCTTTGCTAAGAGCGCTCAGAATTTTGTCATTAAAGAGTGGATCAATCTTATGTTTGATGCTGTGCGTTCTCTTATTAAACTCATCAGCAAATGCTTTTTGTCCTTTATAATCAGCTGGAGCTGAACCAACAAGTAAATGGCGGAGAGAGAGGGATTCGAACCCTCGATACACTGTTCGAGTGTATGGTGGTTTAGCAAACCACTGCCTTCAGCCGCTCGGCCATCTCTCCAACCTGATTCTTATACTAGTAAAAAACGATAAAAGAGTCAACTCTTTTTTTCAGAATAACATTAACGAAAGTTTGAAAAATAGGGAAAAATTTTGTTTGCATTTTATCTTTTTTAAGTTTTCTTTTAAGTAACTCATCTTACGTAGCACCTTTCAAAATTTGAAGTTCATTGAACATTAAAACATTGGCTTTTAACAATAGTTTTTGTTTTATTGCAAAATGATTCAATGAGGTTTTCACTTTCAATAATTCTA
>NZ_AWTR02000054.1 GCF_000469665.2 Holospora obtusa F1
GGTGCTAAGATGAGTTAAAACCTTACGGACGAAAAATATGATTATTTCAAGCAAAAATCAACTATTGCTGCGTAACATCAGTTATTCATCAATCAGAGCGTAGTTACAAAGAGTTTCTTAATCATTTATTCGTAAAGGTCAAACCTATAAATGTAAAATTTTATTTATTAGAATAAAATGTAAAATATTTTTTTGTTTCATATACATTTGTGTGCAAAATATTACGACGCTCCTTATTTAAGTTCCTTCTTACTTGATTTCTCTAGAGCTTATCTGCTTATTTTTACTTGTTTTTGACTTCAATCTGATTACATAGAGCTATAGAAAAAAGTTTTTGTACGTGATGAATAAAATATTGTCTTTCTTTTTACTTGGAATGCATTCTATCACCGTTTCTGCAAAAATACATCCAGAAGAAATAGTTGAAATGTTTGAACAATATCCTGAAATGTTTAACATTCTTGCTCAAATGAGCTACCATTACGGAGCAGAAAAAAAACAAGAAACTGATTCAGAGGAGGAGATACTAAGTAAATTTTTAAAAAACATGAACCCAGATGCGATTCCCGGGGTTAGTTTAACAGATTTTGAAGAAAGATCAAATCCTGAAAATTTTGTTGTTGCTTTTGTTTCTCCGTATTGTACGCATTGTAGAGAGCTCATTAAAAATCTAATTCAGCTAAAAAAAGAAAATTTTTTTGAAGACCATACAAAAGTCCAAATTGTGTGTGCTCCAACGAATCTGGCAGCTTATTGTGCAACAAAAGCATTAATTGCTGCACATAAAATAAAAAAAACGAAGGGCTTGAAAAAATATTGGGAATTATTGACACACGATTTAACCCTGTAGAAGAACTAGATTGGCCTAAATTATTTGCACAACACCACCCAGATATTTCAGAGCAAACTTTTTTTCAGCTAATGAATACTCCAGAAGTAGAAACAGACTCAAAAAAATGTGCGCAATGCATTTCTAAGCTAAACATGAGCAGTTTTCCAGTTATCGCTATTTTTAAAGTTAACCAAAAAAATACGAAACCTTTAGTTGATGTGATCTTGGGAAATCCTAGTCATATAAAGCTCCTAAGTCAAGCTTTAAAGGCAAAGCTCTATACAAAATCAACACCGAAATAAGGTGCTGGTATTCAGCTCTCAATGACAAGAGAATAAAAACTTTCAAAATGAAGGATGATCTCTGGAAAACGGTATAAGCACAATACCCAAAAACCGCATCCCATCGCAAGAATCGTGAACATGTACACTTTTTTTTCAAGGATAAAAGAAACACTGAGTTTGGAGATTACGCAAAAAAGCCCATTATCTGCTTAACTAATACGCAGACTCGAGTAGAGGGTCTAATTCTTTGCTTAACTAATGCGCAAACTCGAGTAAAGGGTCTAATTCTCTGCTTAACTAATACGCAGACTCGAGTAAAGGGTCTATTCTCTGCTTAACTAATGCGCAAACTCGAGTAGAGGGTCTATCCTCTGCTTAACTAATGCGCAGACTCGAGTAGAGGGTCTATCCTCTGCTTAACTAATGCGCAGACTCAAGTAGAGGGTCTATTCTCTGCTTAACTAATGCGCAGACTCAAGTAGAGGGTCTATTCTCTGCTTAACTAATGCGCAGACTCGAGTAGAGGGTCTATTCTCTGCTTAACTAATGCGCAGACTCAAGTAGAGGGTCTATTTATTTACTTAAACATAAAAAATTCTTTTTGGAATTTTTTAATCCGTCTGGTTTGATTTGATTTTAGCGATTGCTTGCGCTTTTCTTCAATTTTTAGTAGGATGACCATAGATTTTTTTTGATGTGTGTAATGTTAGACATAAAATGGATTCGAGCTTATCCTAAACTTTTTGATCAAGGATTGCGTCTTCGTGGATTAGATCCGAAAAGCGAAGAACTTTTGGAATTAGATAGTGCGCACCGCAAATCCTTGAGTAAGTTTCAAGAAATACGTGGTAAGCGTAATAGTATTGCAAAAGAAATTGCGCGATATAAGCAAGATGGAAAAGATACGGTAGATTTAGTTCAAGAATCTAGTGCATTGTCTGAGCAAGAATGTATTTTAGAGCGACAAACTCAAAAACTTTCAGATCAGCTCAGAAAATTTTTGGAATCTTTTCCCAATATGTTAGATGAACACGTTCCTGTTGGAGCAAGTGAAGCGGATAATGTCATTTTAAAGAAATGGGGAAATCCAAGAGATTTTTTGGAATTTTCACCAAAAGATCATGAGGACTTGGGTGCTAATTTGGGGATGGATTTTGTGCAGGCTAGTAAAATGAGCGGAGCACGCTTTGTGATTCTTGCCAAAGAGCTTGCTCAGTTAGAACGCGCATTATCGTGCTGGATGTTAGACATGAATACACAGCGTCTGGGATGTTTGGAGGTTCATACCCCATGCTTAGTCAAAGAGGATTCTGTTTTTGGTGCAGGACAACTTCCAAAACTTGAGCAAGATTTATTTAAAACTACAGATGGAAGATATCTAATTGCTACAGGAGAAGTAACGTTATTAAATTTAGTTAGAGAAACAATTTTAGACTTTAAAAATCTTCCTTTGAAATTCACTGCGTATACCCCTTGTTTTCGTTCAGAAGCGGGAGCAGCAGGAAAAGATACAAAAGGAATGATTCGGATGCACCAATTTGAAAAAGTAGAGCTTTTGGGAGTTTGTGACCCCAAAGACTCACAAGAGTTGCATCTTTCTTTTCTTGAGCAAGAGGAATTTTTAATGCAAACGTTAGGACTTCCTTATCGTGTGGTTGCGTTGTGCAGTTCAGATGTGGGGTGGACTTCTCAACGAACTTACGATATAGAAGTATGGCTTCCTGGACAGTCATGTTATCGTGAAATTTCTAGTTGTTCTAACTGTGGGGCTTATCAATCTCGTAGAACAGATACGAGATACCGAACCAAAGATGGAGAATTGGAATATCCGTATACTTTGAATGGTTCTGCGCTTCCAACAGGGCGTACTTTGGTAGCTATTTTAGAAAACTATCAAAATTCTGATGGTTCTGTGACGATTCCTGAGGTTTTACGTCCCTATATGGGGGGGAAAAAATCTTTAACTCCGTCTGATCATCGTGCGATTTATAACGTGTAGAAAAAAAATGAAAAAAATTTATGGTACTATTTATATAATTTCACTTGTTTTAGGGGGATGCGTTACCCCTCCTAGTAAAATGGTTGTCTTACAACCAGGACAAATTTGCGTTTCTAGTTATGATACAATTTATAGCATAGCAAAAGCTCAAGATATTTCTGTTCGGGAATTGGTAGAAACGAATCATTTGAGGTCTCCTTATATATTAGAGGAAGGACAGATTTTAACGTTGCCTGCCAAGGTACGTACTCCTGATCTTCCGGTTGATGATTTGGATATTGTCGGTGGAGGGCCTGTCTCATTAGCTGAAGATAGCTGGAAGGATGTGCCTTTGGATATGCCTCAAGAAAGCTCACAGGAAATGGAAGTTCTGCCTGTTCCCACCCTTCCGGCTCCAGAGTCTGAAGAGGAAGGGCTTTCTATAAAAAATGCTTCTGGTAGGGAATCTTTAGTCGTTTCTGAAAAAAAAGCGCTCCCAGAAAAAAAAGAGAGGGAACGAGCTTTCGAAAAAAAGAAAACTCTTTTTGACGACTCGAATAAGAAATCGAAGCAAAATTTTTCTAAAATTCAAGAATCTAAAAATGAATTTAAAGCTCCTGTGTCAAAACCGTTAAAGCGTGTGTTAGATAAACAGACTGCTGTATTTCATACAAATGCTCAAGATCCCGTTTTTGCATGTAAGGATGGCGTGGTTGTGTTCTCTGGAAAGTGTGATCATTTTGATAAAGATCCTTCGTTAAGTAATAAATCTTTTGTATTTATTAAGCATAGTAATAGTAAAGGGGAAGAGTGGAGCAGCGTTTATCTAGGAGTATCGCCTTCTGTAAAAAAAGATCAAAAGGTGAAGCAGGGAGATGTTTTGGGGAAATGTCAAGGAACTGTGCTTCGGTTTCAATTGAGAAAAAATCGCCTTCCGGTTAATCCAGAAAATTACTTGAAGAAGAAATGATACGCTTCAAGTGGGCGGGAAAGGATCAAATTCGAAGTTCATTTTTTTTACTTTTATGGAGCGTAAGCTTTTCTTTGGCTATGTTGATGACGAAATCCCTTTCCAAAAGCACTCCTCAGATTACGTTGATGTTAGTGCGGTCAGGATTAGGGGGCCTTCTTATGCTTCCATTTTGGTACCCTTTTCCTGTATTGAAACTCTTTCGCGTTCCTAACATAAAATTGTTAGCGTTAAGAGGAGTGTTTCAGACTTTAGCTATGGCTTTAGGATACGCAGGGTATCGTTATTTACCAGGAGAAACAGCAGCATTTTTAGGAACCAGTGGTCCTTTTTTTATTTTGCTTTTGGCTTGGTTAGTATTAAAAGAAAAATTAGATACACTCCATTGGATCGCAATTGGAGTGGCTTATAGCGGGGTGTTGTGCGTTTTAAATCCATTTTCCGTAACATTTACCTTTTATTCTTTATTACCTATTTTTGCCAATATTTGCATGGCTTTTTCTATCATCATTACACGAAAATTAATTTTAATACAAGAAAATGCAAAGTGTATTTTATTTAGTAATTCTTTTTTTCCTTTTGTATTTTTTTGTATAGCCGCAGTGTATTTTATCCCTTTTTGGAGCTGTAACGTATCCAATTTCGGGTATTTAGCTGTGATTGGAGGGTTAGGCGCATTGTCAGCCGTGTCACATTTTTATGCACTTCAGCGCAGTTCTGCTGCATTTGTAGCTATTTTTGATTATTTTCGTTTAATAGTTTTTTTATTACTTAATTATTTTATTTATCAAGAAAAAATGGCTTTTAATACAATATTAGGGGGGGTGATTATTGTTATTTCTACCATTGTGTATATGATCACAAAACAAAAACGGCGCACTTCATCAGCGCTTTGAGTCGATTTTTGTCGGACGTAGAGCTACCTAAACGTTCAGAAACGATCGCGAAAGCGGTTGACACTTTCATCATGGATGTCTAAGAAACACGCGATAGAATATGCTGAAAAGCACAAAAATCTTTACGATCTCAGAAAAAATATGCAACGTAAATTTACGGAAATACATTACTTTACCTTTTCCAATATTCTTCAGACTTGAATGCCCTAGAGAACAAATGGGCTCAGGATAAAGGCATTCGAAGCACTAAAAATTGTTTTATTAATAAAATATTTAATTTTTATTTAGTATGACAATTTTATAATGTTTTATTTGTACCAATTTATCACACTATTTGATAAAGTCTTAAATTTTATCGATGCGTTATGGCGATGATTACCTGTATTATAGTAAAAACAGTTGAATTACAACACGATATAGAGTCTATTCTGTTTAAAAAGATAGATAAAAATCCATATAGTATAGATTTCAGAGAAAATGTCATCAATTTTATCAAAGCAGATAACGGTCAAAAAGAAACATCGATAATTTTTGAAACAGATAAAATGATAATAAATAGATAGCATTTACGTTATAAAAATCAAGGACGTTTCCGACCAAAGATACGTTTGGGTGCAAATCCCACTATAAAAAAGAGGCTTTTATTCAAGACTAATCATTCAGATTCTAGATCAGAAGATAATGTTCGTGAATTTGGCATGAGAGCCAGTGATGTACATTGTTAGTTAAGTCGCGCAGGCTTTAGTTATAAAAAAAAGTCTTCACCTATGTGGAAAGCAAGTAAAGAAAAACAAAATATATACCAAAAAGCGATAAAACATATATCAGCCAAAAGTCTTGTATATATTGATGTAAGCGGGATAGAGCTCACCATTTGCAAAGATAGAGGATGGGAAAAAAAAGTGAAAAATTTGTTGGTAAAAAGAGCGATAAATATTACGAAAGAACTCATATTGTAAAGGGATTAGCAAATAATAAAGAGATTTTTCCGATGGTTTTTAACGATTCCTGTAACACACAAATATTCGAAGCTTGGGGAGAGCAGTTTTTGATAAAAGAATTAAAATCCGGACAAGTTTTGATCATGGATCATGCTTCCCTTATTCACCTGAATTAAATCCAATCGAGAAATTTTGGGCACATATGAAGCGATAGATTTGGAAGAAAATTAAGTTCTGCCAGGGCTTATATCAGTAAATTAGTACTTTTTTGCTTCATCATAATTTAACTTCTTTTACTATATCTGATCTATTTAAAAAACAAAATTGTTTAAAATATTTTTTAATAAAATAAATTTATTTGCCTTTTAAATGTCTGGCATGTAAAAAGAAAATATGGCATATTTTAAAAAATCTTTAAAAGTGTAAAACTATTTATGAATGAAGCATTTTTTGAAATCAAAAATTTTATGAAGATACTCATGATTGATGAAGTGACTCAATGAGCATTTTCATACAGGATGTGCAAAATAATTTTAATAAAGCCAGCACCTCTTATGATTGTGTAGGAGAAATTCAAAAAAGAGCTGCAAAATTTTTGGTTAATAAGTTTGTGAGTCTTAAAAATTATAAATCAAAAACTATTTTAGATTTGGGAACGGGAACAGGATACATACCTGAGCTTTTATTACCTATTTATCCTTCACATGCTTTTTATCTTAATGATATCGCAAATGAAATGTTGAACGTATGTAAATCTAAATTTTCACACTATCAAAACGTAAAGTATCTTTTAGGAGATATGATGAAATTAGGTGTCGTCAACTATGAGTGTATTCTGAGTAATCTCGCGTTACAGTGGGCAGAAAATTTGAATGACGCTTTGGAATTATTTAATAAAAATTGTGAAGACGTTTTTGCTTTTTCTACTTTAGTCAAAGGAACTTTTCAAAATTGGGAAAATATTTTAAATCAGTATCAATCGATTCGTCTTTGTGTGTACCCAACCGCTCATGAATTAACTTCTGTATGCCACAAACTTAAAAAACACAATCAAGTTTTTAACTTCTGGTTGATGAATCATTCATTAACGTTTATAGATGTTTTGTCTTTTGTTCGTTATCTAAAAATGCTTGGAGCGTCAGCTTCTTATGATTCAATAGATTTGGTAAATTTTAGAAGGATTATCAAAGAAAATTTTAATCCTTTTACAGTTACTTATAAAATATTTTTTGGAATTTTTAGGAATAGGTATTCATGAAAATTTTTATTACAGGAACAGATACTAACGTTGGAAAAACAGTTATTTCGGCTTGGATTGCTATACACACAAAATCTGCTTATTTTAAGCCCATCCAGACTGGTGAAAAGGAAGGGAGTGACTGTCAAAATGTAAAAAAAATTTCTCCTTTTACTCAAATTTATTCACCCATTTACGGCTATCAAGATACGCTCTCTCCCCATTTAGCAGCAAATCTAAAAAATGATTTTATTCAGCTAAAAAAAATAACCCTTCCCAGAGCGTCCAACATCGTGATAGAAGGTGCTGGAGGAATACTTGTTCCTTTAAATGAAACTCATCTAATGATTGATCTGATTCAGAAATTTGACGTTCCTGTAATTCTTGTTTCGCGCACAAGTTTAGGAACAATTAATCATACGTTGCTCAGTTTAGAAGCTTTGAGAGCACGCAACATATCAATTCTTGGAGTCATAATGAATGGCGATCAAAATACAGAAAACAGTCAAGCGATCAAAAATTACGGAAGGACCACGATTCTTGCTGAATTTCCAAAGTTATGCAAAGTAAGTTATTCTGAATTAAAAAAAATTAATTTTTCTGAAAATTTTCAAAATCTTTTATTTCGGAAATCATAACGTTTCGCGACACGTTTCATATAGTGTTTGATAAAGTATTTACTGCGAAAGTATCAATCCTAAAAAAAAAGTAGGTCAAATTGGGAAGCGCATCGAAGATATTTTCTATGCCAATACTACGTACGAAGATCGATAACGATTTTGGAGGTGTGTAAACATTTTTCTGGCGTCACCCTATTGGATGCCATTCTCATAATAATTTATCATAAAAATGGGATTTAAAAAAATGCAGGAATAGCCTCGTAAAGTTTATCAAACTGCTTAATTTGGTTCTTAACCCATCTTTTCATATTAGCCCAAAATTTCTTTATTGAATTCAAATCGGGTGAGTATGGCGGTAAAAAGATGAGTTGACAACTTACAGATTCGATCAACTCTTTCGTTCTTTGTGATCTATGAAATGCAGCATTATCCGTTATTACAATTTGCTCAGATTCTAATCCCTTAATCAACACCTCTTTTACCCAAGCTTCAAATAATTTTGTATTACAAGAACTTAAATACCATAGATGCTCTCGATTTATGATTAACATACCCAGCTATAATGTTTGTCCGCTGCTAATAGTTACCGCTTTTTGGCAGAAAGCTTTTTGCCCTTTCTGCCCCATCCTCTATCTTTGTAAATGCTGTTTAGTCTCAACAATATGTGGTCAGGATGAATTGTAAAGTATTGAGGATAAATTATCCACTGGTTTAAAATAAGTTGCCAAAGCGTTTTTCCTTTAATAGCTTGAAGTCTTTTGGCAAAATTATAAACCATGAGATAAGCATGCAGATGCTGTTTGAGCTGATCATGAGATGCATCATAAAAATTATTCACAGATGCTTCTTGAGTTCTATTCATCCGTGCTCTATTGGCCCAAAAGTGCTTGATCGTTGTCTTTTGATGCTGAATATTATTTTCATTACAGACACGCTGAAATATATGCGTAAATATTC
>NZ_AWTR02000053.1 GCF_000469665.2 Holospora obtusa F1
TGACTTATCAAATAGTCGCTATACATATCAAGAAGATCCAGTTTCATTTTTTGTCCTTAAAAACTTATGGACGAAAAATATGATTATTTCAAGCAAAAATCAACTATTGCTGCGTAACATCAGATACTCAATCTAAAATCTTCTTTAACTGTATATTCAAAAAGGGAAAAAATTAAACAGATACTTCTTTAGCTATGCGCTTCTAGCTGAGTATCTTCGTCCAAAAATTTATCCTTTTGATACGTATTTGTAAAGCTCATAAAATTGAGGATAGGCTTACACAATTTAGACATCCTTGGACCAATGGATAGGCGAAAGTTACAAACAAAATTATTAAAAAATGTAGAACAAAAGCGCTCAGTACTTGTAAAAATTTAAAAATCATTTCATGGATTTTGATTTATAGTATAATCATCAACGCAAACTTAAATTTCTCTTTGATATTTTTCTCAAAGAGTTTGAGCAAAATCCATCAAATTTTAATCATAATCCAAGCCATATGTCGTTGGGGAGTAAATATTTCTTAAATTCCTTAATCTTGCTTTCTGAAAAATCTTTTTGTGCGTATTTTTCTAATCTCAGTAAATCCAAGGAAAGATTCCGCCAAGGAGAACCAATTCTAAGACAGTGTTTATAAATTTACGATTATTCTTTGCTTTTTTTCCTCAACTATCCTGCTTTTTTCGCTAGATGAGGCTCTAATATTTTCCAAAATTTCTCTACTATGTCGTGTTTTTTTGCTTCATTGCGTCATTTCTTTTACAAAACGAAATTATTGATTTTCATTGTACTATACTTTATCTCTTGACGACAAAATCTAGAATTTTCTTTTAGAAATACTTCTCGTTTTATTGAGCTTCGACTTAATTGACTGTATCATGAAAAATTTTAAGATATTGTATCTCTCATTTGCTTTGTATACATGAAATTATGTAGTATGTATACATATGTAATAAGCCTTTTAACTGAGGCATTACATTAATACATGTGTTTGTGTTTAAATACTATGTTTGACATTTTGGCCATTGAGTGCGCTATAGTTACACATATAACAAAAATCATATATTTACAGACAATTATTGACAAAAATAATCAAATATTTTCTAGTTACATATAATAAAAGAATTTAATTTTTTCCAATGAAGTGCATATTTTTTTTCTCTCTTATTTTATTCAGCAATCAGATTTTTTCCTTTCCGGCGTCGGTTCATACATTGATCACTGGAGAGTGGAGTAATCAAGAGCACATAAATTTTGTTATCAAAGAATTAAAAACAGAAAATACAACCATAGATCGTAAGGGACTTTTGGTCATTTTGGAGGTTATGACAAAAAGAGCAAAAAATAACGAGGAAGTTGAAGGCTTTTTTAAATATTTTTTTGAAGGATCTAAACTTTATAAAAAAATTTTTGATTCTGAATTTACTCACCCTATATCTTCTCATGACAGAAAAAAATCCGCTTACCTTGCTTTACAATGGCTAGATAAAATTCAGGATCCGTTGCATTTAAATGATGATTTTTGGGCTACTGTGTTATTTGGAGTTTTTAATCCGACCCATGAAATTAAAAATCAGCCAAATTTTTTTGAACGAGAAAAAATGGCCACTTCTCAAATAAAGGAAATGCATGAAGATCGCTTCACTAAGGTTATAGGAGCGTTGCTCGGTCTTATGAACACGTTTAATGCAGAAACATTTGAAAAAATTGGGTTTGAAAAAATCAATTCATTATCTGAGATTAATTTTTTTAATTTTGTGAGATCTTTTTTTTTAATGAATGAAGTCAACGTTTCTTCAAAATTTTTTGAAAAATTAGGAACGAAAAAAGTTAATAGCTTAAGTCATGATTATTTCGTTCAAGTTTTGGAGCTTTTTTTACGTATGAATCACACGATTTCTTCGCAATTTTTTGAAGAAATTGATATCGAAAAAATTAATACATTAAGCGAAGATGAATTTTTTAGAGTCGTTTCGAACATTTGCATTTCTCATCAAGAAATCACCTCAAATTTTATGAGAAAATTGAATATTGAGAGAGTAAATTTTGCAAGTAATAAAAATTTTTCTAGCATTATTTTTAATTTTTGTCAATCAGAACGAACGATTCCTTTAGAGATTTTTGAAAAATTGGACATTAGAAGAGTGAACTATTTAGATGACAGTCATTTTTCTCTTGCTGCTGCAGCTTTGTGTAAATACGAAAAAAAAGCCCCTTTAAGTTGGATCAAAGGTATTAGATTTGAAAAAATTAATGAATTCACACATCCTCATTTTATGGAAGGTATATGTTCCATATTTAGTGCTTGGCCAAAAATTCCTTTCGACGTCATTCAGCGTATCCAATTTGAAAAAATTAATACATTAAGTTCTCCAGAATTTGCGCGTATCCTGTATGCTCTCTTTAATTCTAAATACCAAATTTCTTTTAATTCCCTTAAGGATATTAATTTTACAAGAATAAACACCTTTAATTCTTCTGACTTTTTTAATATTATCAGCGTACTTTTTAAATCAGTTCAAGAATTCCCCTTAAATATTTTTCAAATGATCAATTTCAAAAAAATAAATTATTTAAAAAAAAACGAACAATTTGTTAAAATTTTATGTGAAATTTTTAATACAAATAAGAAGTTTGTTTTTAATATTTTAAAAGATATCGATTTGACACGATTAAATCAATTAAGTGATTTTGAGTTTTCTCAGGTTACAGGTTCTCTTTTCAATTCCAAAAACAAGATTCCTTTAAGCGTGTTCCAAAACTTTTCTGATAATTTGATATATAATAAATTAACTTATGTCAAGTATTTGAATTTCGTTTCTCAGTTTTGTAAAATAAAAGATGAAATCATTTCACCAGTTTTGAAGGATCTTTGTAAAAATTTTTTTGAAGATATTGATTATAAAACGATTAATAGGTTTGATGAATCAAATTTAAAAATATTTTCGATAGGTCTTTGTAACTATTATCATAAGGAAAGTATATTAGTGAAATTTTTAGATTTTCCCGTTCGCTTAAAACAAGAAATTTTAAGAAATTTAATTGATTCAAAAGGTTTATTAGATGATATAGATCCGTTCCCATTTTCTGTATTTCAAGAGGAGAAAAATTTTTCTCATCAAGAAAAAGTAAAAAAATTAGTGATCAATATGCTTTCTTGTATTGAACTAGAAAATTTTGCAGGGTCTATTTTTGCATCCGTTGTACAGCAAAAAAGTTACGAGTATGCAAAACAATTTGCAAAACTTATTTCCGCTCATGTTATCAGCAAAAAAGCGAATAAAGATAAGCTTTATCAGGAATTAAAAAAACAAGCCATAGAAGATCCAAAGAATAGAGAATCTGTTCTAGCTCTTAGAAAAAATTTTAGTTTTTTTGATTGGTGCGTGCTCAATCATCAGCATAATAATCTTAATGTGCAAAACAGAAAAATTTTTGCCGAAAATCGATTTTTTTGGATTCGTTTTATAGAAATTTTATATCCTGATTCTGAGGAAAATGATCTTTTTCACAAAGAAAATATGTTGAATTGTTTTAAGTATCTAGACGAGGTTTATGCTCAAAAAAATACAGACCTTATTCAAGGGTATGAAAGTTTGATTCTTCACACGGTTAAGGAGGATGTTTCAGGAAGATTAAAAAAATATTTTCTAGAAGCTTTGTCTCATTATTTTCAACGCGATGCAGACGTCTTACGTAGTTGCACTCGATTAATTCGAATTCCAAAAAATCCAAAACAAGACAGTTGGGAAAATAGACAGGAATGGAAAGTTAGAAAAAAAGGTTCAGATATTTTATCAGTAACTTTATCAAATTTTTGTGAATTTTTGAACTGGGAGTCCTCTGGGTATAATCTGTTTAAGGCTTATGGGTACAATGAATACTTAGTATCTGAGATTTTTCAAAAGCGTATTCCTCCTTTTTTTGGTCAATTCGATCCAAATAAAATCGATGATAGAATGCTAAATAGAGGGTATGATGAAGTAGTACAAGATCTTTTAGAGTTAGTTTTTGAAAAAGATTTGAATACTATTAAACTTTCAAAAAATTGTATTAATGAAAATGAGTTTTGTGAAGCGTTAAAAAGCGATTTAGAGCAATTATTAAGAAATATTTATTGCTTAACAAAATATAACCAAGAAAATCTCAAACAAGAGGACCTTCAATGCAATCAGGACAAAGAATGCTACGAGCAAGGAAGTGCTACGCATTATTATCCAGATTTGTTATGGAGTAGATTGACAGAAATCATTCATGATGGCAGTGGAAGTTCACTAGATAAGAAAAATTTTCCAAATGCAAGATGTTCGGAAGGTGTGCTCCTAAATCTTCGTTTAGCCTATGCAGAAATGCACGGAAGAACTAGTCTTAATTTTGAATTTGGAGAATGTCCAATAATACACCAATAAGCTTCATTAATAAAGTTAAAATTTTTATTAAAGAAGATTAGACTAAATTAAATAGAAGTTTATGAATGAAAGTAAAGTTTTTCTCTCAGTAATTGAAGGGAGACGTTCTTGGATATGTGATCTTAGAATTTTTTTTAGAACCAAGATGCTTTTGCGTAAACTTCAACTTAATTTAACTATGGCCAAAAGATTAAGGATGAAATTGTCTCACTTCGATTACTTAACCTCAAATTTTACTTTTTTTCTTCAATGCACAAAATTTTAATCTAATTTTCTATACACGCTATGAGACACCATATATAGTATTTCATTTGAAGAAATAATTTAAACAGCGATTATGCCTATATTATTAAAAAAAAATATGCTACCATTAAATTTTTTAGAAGTTAACTAATTGAGGAATGCGTGAGTCTAAAAGCGTCAAAACGATTAGGACAACATTTTTTAAAAAACCACCTTGTATTGGCCCAAATAGCCAACGCAATAGAAAAAGTTCAAAACAAAAACCGTTTTAGATCTATTACTGAAATTGGTCCAGGATTGGGCGCTTTGACCGATTATCTTCGTCCTTTGGCTTTTGACTATTGCGTAATGGAGAAAGACCAAAGATTTAAGCAAGCGCTTTCAGAATATTCTCCTCCTCTTCAAATTTTGTGGGGGGATACTCTTGAGCAAAAATGGGATGTTTGCCCAAAAGGTATGCTTGTAGGAAATTTGCCTTACAATATTAGCCCCCCAATATTATTAAAGTGGTTGCGTTATCGAGAACATTTTCCAGATGCGTTCTTTATGATACAAAAAGAATTAGGAAAACGTGTTATGGCTACCCCTTGTACAAAGGCCTATGGCCGAATTTCTGTAATGATTCAAAGTGTTGCTTATGTGGAATTAGTCGCAGAAGTTGGTCCGGAATGCTTTACTCCTCCTCCAAAAGTTCGCTCTTACATGCTACATTTCAGAAATAATCTCCATTGTGTAAATTTGGATCTTTTGGAAATTATCTTAAGGAACTGTTTTTCTCAGCGCAGAAAAATTCTTAAAAATGCATTGGAACACTTTAAGAAATCTTTCCCCTCGGGATATCTTGAGTCAGGTCTTTTAAGCGTAGGAGCATGCATGCAAAATCGCCCGGAAGAGCTGACTGTGGAGCAATACATAAAGTTTTCAGAGTATATACAAAAAGCAAACCTATAAAACATAAAAATAGGGAGTTCAACATGTGGAAAAGTATTAAGAAAAATATATGCAGTAAAGCTCAGGGATTGTCTGAAAAAATTCAAGCATGGTTTACGAAATCTTCGTGTCAAAAAGAAGATTTAGAAGAGCTTTTACTTGAAGCTGATTTTGGTTTAGACGCCTCTATGGCTTTGGTCGATTACGTAGAACGAAAACGCCCTAAAAATTGGGATCAAGCGGTGCATGTTTTAAGTGCGCGTCTTTTAGAACTACTTTCTCCTTATGAAGCACGATTAGATATGGAACAAGCTAGCTTTGACCATCCTTGGGTTATTTTAGCTTTAGGAGTTAATGGCGCAGGAAAAACAACCGTTCTTGGAAAATTGGCGCATCAATGGCGCCACAAAAGTGTACGTTGTATTGCTGGTGACACATTTCGAGCCGGCGCCCAATCTCAATTAGAAATTTGGGCTCAGCGCGCAAACGCAGATATGACGAAATCACAAATTTTTGATACACACTCTGTTGCATCTGAAAAGAGTTCTTTTCAGGGAAATTGCTACCAAGATCCAGGAAGTGTTGTGTATCAAGGGTTAAAAGATGCTCAAGATAAAAAAAACTCCGTAATTTTAATAGATACCGCAGGCCGTCTTCCTCATCGCAGTGATTTGATGGATGAACTAAAGAAAATATATCGCGTAATTAATAAATATTACGTAACACAACCTTATACATTAAAAATTTTGTTAATATTGGATGGAACAACAGGACAACACATGACGACACAGGTTGCATCTTTTCAAAAAATTCTTCCTTTATCTGGCTTAATCGTAAATAAAATGGATGGAACAGCTCGGGCAGGAATGCTTGTTTCTTTAACGCAAACTTTTAAACTTCCTATTTATGGGATAGGAGTTGGTGAAAAATTAGAAGATTTGTGGAATTTTGACGCAAAACTTTTTTCGCACGATATATTCTTTTCTGATCAATAAACATTTACTTTTCTGATCAATAAACATTTACTTTTCTGATCAATAAACATTTACTTTTCTGATCAATAAACATTTAAATTTCTTAAAAGATTTTTCATTTTCGTAATGTTTTGTTGTTAAGGTGTTATTCCGTTTTTAAAATTCAGAAAAAAATAAATTCAGAAAAAAATGAGAAACAATACTTTTTGACGAATATATTTAAAAAATTCTTTTGTATTTAGGTAAAAAATTTGAGATCTGTAAAGAGAAGATAGTGCCCAAGAGCGTAGACAAAAAAATGAGTAAAGCATAAAATGTGTTTGTTACCTTATCAAAGCGTGAAGAAATACAGCGTTCTTTATGGCCTTTCGGATACATATAGTAATTTCGCTTGAAAACGGGACAAGGATATGCTTTTTAAGAGAAAATGACAAAAAAACACTACAACTTAGATTTAAGGAAGAGAGTAATAGAATATATTAAGCTTGGTAACACTCAAAACACGACATCCAAAAAGTAGAGTAAGTAAGTGGTGGATCAGGCCCAAAAAAGCAGGGTCCATTAAAGCTAAACCACGCTTAGGCAGAAAGAGCAAAATAGCCCCAGAAAAGCTAAGGGTTTATGTTTAGGTCAATGAAAATAAAAAATGAGCAAAGAAGATAGCAAAACTATTTAATGCTAGTATTTCTGCGTATCGGAGGTGAAATAAGCTAGGCTTTAGCTATAAAAAAACTGTTGAGAGTTTTCACATAAAGATAGATAGCAGTGTTTTTTGATAGTGATTAAAAATTTCTGATGTCGTAAGCGCACACCAAAGCTTGATTGATCTGTACACCATAAAATTCCTTCTTGGAAAGGACTTTAGTACGTCTCGTCATGCGTCCTAGGTGATGTCTTGTATGGCTATTATATGTATACAGTGCCTGATTTTCCAATACTATGGCGGTTTTTTTGTAGAACTTTAGAGAAAGCATCCCAGTCATTAGTATAAAATGAGCAATTTTTGAGATGTTTTACTTTTTCGTAAAGTTGTTTGAATATTTTAGCATCACGATTTCCTGTAACCCAGGCGACAATTCTCCGTGCGCTACGATCAACGGCTTTGATAATTCAAAGTTTTTGACTTTTTTTGGAAAAAATACCACATTTCATCAAATTTCATTGCTTGAATGTGACCTGAAACCTCAAATTCTTGTGTTTTTTCCATCTCTGCCATCACCCACTTTGTATATAATAGAAGGAGAATATCTAAAAATTTTACCCATCATGTTAAAAGATGTCTTAGCTAAAGAGTATAAAATGACGCATAAGGCTTTTTTGACAGCCGCCTCTCTTTTTGCCCCTCTTGTCACCTTCAACAAAGTTATAACCTCATTCCTTCACTTACAGCTCTGAACCTTGCGTATTATACCGTTCCTTATGCAATTTTCGAAAGTACACTTTTTGCAATGCATTGCTGGTGACCTTAATACGACACTATAGTCGTATTTTAACATAAAACTATCTAAACATCAAAACTCTCCCTTATAGGTTATACCATAAAAATTTGGAACTAAACAAATATAGAAAGTTTGCATATTCCCAAGATACCTTCCCCCCAAAAAGTGTAAAAATTATTACAGAAAAAGATTAAACTCTTCTCATCAATGATACGAACAAGACATTGAAGACAAAAAATTTACAATTTAGGAAAAAAGCATCATACGTTTAAAACGAAAAACTGAACAATGCACCAAAAACGCTGATGTGTAACAAAGTATCCCAAAGTTATCCGATTTTTACGGCTTATGAAAGCAAAACATCTCTTTTAAAAAATCAAAATAATTCGAAGCATCAAAAGTATCAAAACTCTGCATTTAAGCTCTGATTTTCTTTATAGTATAAGTTGAGAAGAAGTGTGAACAGAATTAAAACATGACTTTCAGTGATTGAAGTCAGAGATTCTTGGCTATGGGATCTTAAAATTTTCTTCTAGAAATCACACTTATTTTTGTAAACCTCTACTTAATTTACTATCGCATTTAGTTTTGTTAATTTTTTTTCACAGAACTTAAAATTCCTTTTAAAACACAAAAAATTCAGTAATCTATGTATATTTTTAGAGCTACAAAATAAGTAATTCAGAGATTATTTCATGACTTCACTGTACGAATCAAAAAATGCACCAATATAATCACCTTATTTTAACTTAATTCAATATATTTAGAAATTAAAAAAACTACTAATGACCGGGGTTTTGATAAGACACAGTTTTCTCACCCAAACTAAAATTTAAACTTTGACTATCAAAATCCCGTTTATTACTCTTAGGCTTCGGACTGCTGTGAATCTTTTATTTTTTTTCGCAAAATATCCGTAAAATCGATGCTACCTAATTGTAAACCGGGAAGACCGCACTCTAACGTCACAACTCTTATCCAATTTCGAACAGAAGGCCACAAAATATTTGGACAATTTACGTATAATAAAAATGGATACATATCTTTGCTTGCATTTTTGATTAAAAAGTACCCAGCATACTTTAACTCAATAATACACGCCGGTTTCTGATCCTTCACCATTTCTACTCGAATCCCAATCACAACCTGAAAATGCTCCCCTTCTCCTTCCGCCGCGACGTCTACAGAAACCTGAGTCTCAGGTTCTTTTCCGTCTTGTTCCGACAAGACAAAGGGAGAAGGACACTCTACAGAACAATCTACTATGTGCTGAAAAACAAGATCCAAATCGACAGAATCTCCTGATTCTACAGCTTCTTCTCCATCAAAGGACGAAGAAGTCTTTCCTGAAAAAAGAGGGTCTTGAAAATTTTGTTGCATCTAAAAAATCTTTATCTAATCTAACTTCAATCCATTATATCTATTTAAAAAAAAAAAATAGTACGTTTTCAAAATTTAGAACCTAAAAAAAAATTATCGCCTTGTATCTGTAGTTATAGTAGTAGGGAGTGAAAAGAAAAAATGTCGTGATCCCTTCAAAACGTCATCGTAAAGTGAAATATTTTTATGACGAGATCTAAACCTTTTGCGCAAGAAAATTTAGAAAAATTTGTATAATAAAAGTATGGAAATTTTACTGATTATAGAAAGTTTGCATATCCCCAAGATACCTTTCCCCCAAAAAGTGTAAAAATTATTACAGAAAAAGATTAAACTCTTCTCATCAATGATACGAACAAGACATTGAAGACAAAAAAACTTTACAATTTCAAAAAAAGCATCACACGTTTAAAACGGAAAACTGAACAACGCACCAAAAGCGCTGATGTGTAACAAAGTATCCCAAAGCTATCCGATTTTTACGGTTTATGAAAGCAAAAACATCTCTTTTAAAAAATCGAAATAATTCGAAGCGTCAAAAGTATGAAAACTCTGCATTTAAGCTCTAATTTTCTTTATAGTATAAGTTTAGAAGGAGTGTGAACAGAATCAAAACATGACTCTCAGTGATTGAAGTCAGAGGTTCTTTGCTATGGGAAAGCGTCAAAAGTATCAAAACTCTGCATTCAAGCTCTAATTTTTTTTATAGTATAAGTTTAGAAGGAGTGTGAACAAAATTAAAACATGACTTTCAGTGATTGAAGTCAGAGGTTCTTTGCTATAGGATCTTGGAATTTTTTTCTAAAAACCACACCTCTTCAACTTAATTTTCTGTACAGCAATAAGCAATTAAATATTTTAAAATTTTTTGTGACTTAGTAATTTAGGTTAAATTAGATGCGATTTATTGTTATACCGAAACAAAAACGATAAAATAATTAATTTTTTATTGCATTTTGTTGATTTTTTAAAATTTAATTCAGTCTAAGTAACCGTAACACGTATAAACGTCCTTGGACAACAAAAGCACACAACATGGCGCGTTCGGATTGTGTAGAGCTCATGTTCCAAGACGTCAAAACATCCAATTGTGTGCGATAGCTAGCAAAACAAGTACAGACACTGAAGCGTCAAGCTTAACAGCATCTCCAATATCGTGAGCTTGAAAAATGGGTTTTCCAGAAGGTCTGAGAAACCTCGCATCGAACTAAAAAATTCTAAGAAATACTTACATAGAAAGCCTATTCTAAAAAACAGCGAACTATCACCAAATGTGTTTAATAGCTTCTTTAAATGTTTGTAAAAATTCTACATACGATGAAAAATCATGTGAGGGGCTCTTTTTTTTGGAAGGAGACTTAAATCTAGAACACGTAAGGAAATTGATGCCAGATCAAGATGTTTTTAGTATATTCTAAAAGAAAATGAAAGAATTTTCAAAATTTAAAAAAGTTATTTGAGTTGTATATAATTTATTCTTGAAATTAGAACAAAAACCTTCTCAAATGAACGTTTTTGTGTTAGCATCTTATATAATTAGAAAATTAAAATTTAATAAAACGTTTTTTTGTAGCACTGTAAAAAAAATTTATTTTTGTTTGCTCGTTGTGCAACAAAAGTATCGCAAAAAATTGTAGTCTGACTTTCAGGTTGCTTATCCAAGAAAGTCACGCGTTTTATTACTTTTTTACGGAATCGTAAACAATGAAAAAAGTTAATTCAACTGACCTTCTTCTGTCTTTAAGAACGTTTCTGTTTTTTACGATAAAAACATTAGCACTAAAAACTTTTTTATTTTGGATGATCTTTTTATCTGAATCGTTTTTAAATTTTAAAATAATAAAGAAACAAATTAACTAAAAATTATGATTAAGGAGAGCCTTCGTGAATAAAGAAAAATTTCCTGAGTTGGAATTAAAAGACTCTAGCGCAAAAACTTCAGAATCTTTTCTGGAATCTGATGAATTTTATAAAAATTTTAAAACGCTTAATTCTGCCCAAAAATCAGCAGTACAAGCAGAAGGTAAGGTATTGGTTTCTGCAGGAGCAGGAACTGGAAAAACTAGAGTACTAACTTTACGATACACATATTTGGTGCAAAAATGTGATGTTCCTTTGCCTCGTATTATGGCCGTAACTTTTACAAATCGAGCAGCTCAAGAAATGAAAGGACGTCTTGAACACTTGATGTCAATTCAAACTAAAAGTTTATGGGTTGGAACGTTTCATAGCTTGGCACTTAGATTGTTGAAAAGCTCCCCAGAGCTTATGGTAAGGAAACCTGGGTTTTCTGTATTAGATACAAAAGATCAAGGACGAATTATGGCTAAATTATTGAAAGCGATGAAAGCCAAGCGACAGTATACGTGCCAAAACGTTCTTCAACAAATCAGTCAATGGAAGTGTCAAACGTGGCTTCCGGAACACGTTCTTTCTCCGTGTGATGAAGTGATTTTAACACTCTATCATCAATATCAACAAGAATTAGAGGTTTCTAATAGTGTAGATTTTGATGATTTACTTTTATTAAGTTATCATATGCTAAAAAATAATACGACTGTTTTATCTAAGTGGCAGAAATATTTTAGGCACATTTTAGTAGACGAATATCAAGACATTAATGGGCTTCAGTATGCGTGGTTAAAATTACTTGCTGCTCAAACAGAAGGATTATTTTGCGTTGGGGATGAAGATCAATCTATTTATGGATGGAGAGGGGCAAATATTGAAAATATTTTACGCTTTCAAGAAGATTTTCCTGGAGCGCGTATTATTCCATTAGAGGAAAATTATAGATCATCTCCTTCTATTTTGTCTGGAGCCAGTCAATTAATCGGAAATAATCGTATGCGGCACGGAAAAACATTACGTACTCAGCGCAAAGATGGAGAAAAAATTGAAATTCAGGGATTATGGGACTCAAAAGAAGAGGCCGCTTATGTCGTACAAAAAATTGTGCAATCTTATCAAAAGGGACGTCCCTATTCGTCCATGGCCATTTTAATGCGTACAAGCGCTCAAAGTCGAGAATTTGAAGAGCGTTTTTTAGTGGAAAATATTCCTTATCAAGTGGTGGGATCTATTAATTTTTACGAGCGACAAGAAATCAGAGATATGCTGGGGTATCTTCGTTGGATTCACAATTCCAGTGATGGCCTTGCCTTTGAGCGCGTAATTAACACTCCAAAAAGAGGTGTGGGCCCCAGTGCTTTGGGAAAAATTTATTCTAAAGCTAAAGAAAAGGATTGCTCTTTAGAGGAAGCCGGACGTTACTTGTGTGAAGAAGAAAAAATATCTTCTGCCCTTTCTATTCTTTTGTACCAAGTTCAACAGTGGCGTTTACATAAGGGAACGTTAGAAGAATTAGCAGCAAGAGTATTTCAGGAATCTGGATACGAATCTTATCTCTTGAATCAGGGAAATGAAGGAATTTCTCGACAAGAAAATATTAAGGAATTTTTAAAAGCACTAGAAAACTTTCAAAATTTAGAAGATTTTTTGGATCATGTTAGTTTACTGTTAGAATTGCGTGCACGCTCTTCTCAAGATAGCGTGTCCATACTGACTTTGCACGCTGCTAAAGGATTAGAGTTTGAAGAAACATTTTTAGTGGGATGGGAAGAGCAACTCTTTCCTCATGTTCGATGCCTAAGTGAGCGCGACTTAGAGGAGGAGCGGAGATTAGCTTATGTCGCGTTAACTCGAGCAAAAGAACGCGTTCACATTACTTTTGCTTGGAATCGACGAACCATGCAGGGACAGATGCCAGCTTCTCCTTCTCGTTTTATTCAAGAGTTACCTGCATGCGAAGTAAATCTTCGTCTTTCTTTAGAAAAACACACTTCTTCTTTAAAACAAAAAGATGAAAAAAATAAAAAAAATTCATTTGCTTCTAAAGAATCAGTAAATGTATCTGCTTCTAAAGAATCAGTCAACGCTTCAAAAAACTCTATACATCCGGGCGTTTCTTTATTTCATCACATTTTTGGATGGGGAGTCGTTGAATCATATCATGATCATGTTGTTCGACTCACCTTTAAGAATTATGGAACCAAAAGTGTTATGGATAATTTTCTTTCTTTTACAGAGCCTCATTAATGAATGATCAGTAAATTGCACTGTTTTTATAATATTTTTTTGAAAAATGTTATTATGTTTGAGTCATGCTTTCGAAGAAATAAATTTTTCTTATACGTGAAGTGTCTCATTTTATGTTAAAAAGTGCACTCACAAAAATAGATGAAGAATGTTTAGTGCAAAGCTAATGATATTTGGGTAATTTTTATTGCATTCTTGCGTAATAAAATAACTTATTTTATCCATTTTGTTTCGTGATAAAAAATCACGTAATATTCGAAATTCAAATTATATAGTAAATTTTAAAAATTAAGGAATTGGATAAAAGCAACGTATACGTATCAAGTTCAGATTTTTTTTCTTAATTTGTTGATTCATAGGAGCTTACATAATATTTTTAATATCTCTTATTATCTATGTATAAAAAGAGGAGTCTTTTCGTGTTTTACAGAGTATGTTCGCCCTATTTTTTAAGGGAGAAGTCAAGAAATGTTAAAAGCGATGCATTAGATGCTCTCTATGGCTAAAAAAATTTTGAAATTTACGCGCTTGACTCAATGTTGATGCGACTTCGTTCTCAATTTAATTTTTCGAATCATCATTGAAATAGAATTCGATTTTTGGTACAATTTAGGTAAGCGGAAAAACAGGCGAGCGCTGTAACTCATCATGTTAAAGAGGAAAGTCCGGGCTCCACAAAAACACAACGCCGAGTAACGCTCGGCCAAGGTAACTTGAGGGATAGTGCAACAGAAAAAATACCGCCTTTTTTTAAAGGTAAGGGTGAAATGGTGCGGTAAGAGCGCACCGCGTTAGGAGTAATTCTATATGGCATGGTAAACCCCGTTGGGAGCAAAGCCAAATAAAAGTGATCAAGTATAAAAAATACTGTGCGATGTTTTTGCGCAATGTCACTTGGGTAGGCTGCTAAAGCACTTTAGTAATAAAGTTGCGTAGATAAATGATCGCCACGACAGAACCCGGCTTATAGTTTTTCCGCTTTTTATTTTTTAGTATAAAGACTTAAGTTAAGATTTGTTATCTCAATTTCTTTCAAAGTGTTTGGATAGGAACGTAGTAATAAAAAAAGATACAGCATGAGAATCCGTAAATTTGCTTGAGCTGATTGTTTTTTGATAAATGAAAAGAAAAATTTTCATCTAACGAGGATATATAGGCTCTGTGAGCAAAATTGAGGAGAAGCCGATAAGTGGTACAAAAAAAAAGCATTTCAGGTTTAAAAGGTAATGCATTCATGGCTTTGATGGTTTTGAACAAATATTGTTGTAGAGTATCGTAAATTAAGTTGAGTTTTATGAATAAGTAAAGCGCGATACCCGGTTCATCGAAGGGAGAAGTTCTTTTCTATATGATGTCAGAACGCTCTTCTAGAGATCATGTTTGCCATATAATTGAACCTTAAGTAAAAAAATTTGATTATGGATTACGCCTTGTTTTACGTATCTAAAAAGTCAAAGGATGCATAAAGTTTGCAAAGTATAAATTTTTTGCTATTATGCTTTTGAGTATCTAAATCCCATTAAGAAATTTCGTAAAACCGTAATTTCGCATAAAAGATATCAACTTTTAATCTTTTTTGATTTTATCCAAAAAAATCGTATTCTTTATAGTAATTTAGTTTGAAAACGGGACAAAAAGAGGCTCCGTCAAAAAACCTTGTATATATTGATGAAATTTGTATTGAGATGATCATGTGTGTAGACACAAAATGGGGCAGAAAGGGGAAAAATCTTGCTGTCAAAAAGAGCGATAACTATTATCAGCGGACAAATATTATAGCTGGGTAAGTTAATCATAAATCGATAGCACTAGGGTATTTAATGGTTCTTGTCATACAAAATTATTTGAAGCTGGGTATCTCGGTTATTGATTAAGGAATTAGAACCTGGACAAATTGTAATAATGGATAATGCTGCATTTCATAGATCACAAAGAAATGAAGGAGTTGATCGAATTTTTAGGTTGTCAAGTCATTTTTTTACCGCCATACTCACCCGATTTGAATCCAATAGAGAAATTTTTGGCTAATATGAAAAGATGGATTAAGAAAAAAATTAACCAGTTTGATAAATTTTACGAAGCTATTACCGTATTCTTTCAAATCCTATTTTCATGCTTAATTACTATATATTAGAATTATGATTTTTATACAGCAATTTTACGAATATTTTAAATTTACAGAAAGTAAAACTTTCAGTCACATTCTTAAAGCTTTTTAGCGCTGTACGTTGACTGAAAATTTCTTTCAATTCATTAAATCATAGATTCCGATATAAAATAAAAAACGGTAATACAGAGTTGATACTAGACTGAGGTATAACTCATAAAATCATTTTTTAAAAAGCACGATAACCAATTTTATTTTTTAAATATGAATACAAAGTAAGGGCTCTTTTCCGATGCGCTGACGAAAAAATTGTCGAACCCTTTCTTCTATACGTTGCTTTAACCCATCACTAGCGTGTCCTATTTTTTCTGTTTCTTCAGAAGCTGATTTAGAAACGTAACACTGAAAGACACGTTTTCTAATCTCTTTACTCCATGTTTCGCGCTCATTATGTTCAAATAACCCTTCAAAAGAAACACTGATATGTATTCTATTCCCTTTGCGCACATGCCGACTAATAAATACAATACCTTTTTCCAACAAAGCAAATCGTTCATTCATTTCTATGCCATTTTCAGGAATAAGTCGCTTTTTTCCATCTACTATAAGCTTTCCGTGAGAAATAAATCCAGCAACTTTAGGTTTTTCTTTATCTAAGTGCAATACCATACCATTTTCGATACACATATCGTGAGGAACCCCCAAAGATTTAGCCAAATTAGCATGCTCTCGTAAATGTCGAGCTTCTCCGTGAGTGGGTACGCTAATGTGAGGACGAATCCATGTGTACATTTGTCGCAGCTCTTCTCGATAAGGGTGACCTGAAACATGAATTTCTCCAGCGATCTTACTCGTAATAACGTTGACTCCTTTAGAAGTCAAGCAATTTTGAAGTGCATATACGGATTTTTCATTTCCTGGAATAACTCTACAAGAAAAAATAACATGGTCACCTTCCCCTAAAGTTAAAAAATGATGCGTTCCAATAGCCATAGCAGTTAATGCTGCCTTAGGTTCCCCCTGACTTCCGGTAGCAATAATCAGTTGTTTTTCTGGAGGAATATTTTCTGCTTCTTTGATTTCTAAAAAATTCATATCTGAAGAAAAATATCCACAATGGATAGCTGCTTTTGCAATACGCTGCAAAGAACGTCCCGCCAAAATAGGAACTCTCCCAGAAGCTTTTGCTGCTAAATAGCAACTCGTTAATCTTTCAACATTAGAAGCAAAACATCCAATAACGACACGGCCTTCTTTAAGTTCTTTTACGCAGGATATCAAGCGATGAGATACATCAACTTCTGACCCAGAAAACCCTTCTTCGAAAACGGTTGTAGAATCACAAACAATAGCCGTAATACCTTGGTCACCGATAGCACGTAATGTTTTTTCGCAAATTCCTCCGCCCACCATAGTTTCCTTACTAATTTTCCAATCACCTGTATGAAAAATTTTACCTTTTGGAGTGCGGATAAGAATAGCATTAGATTCAGGAATAGAATGAGTTAAGCTTACGTAATCTACTACAAAATGACCAATTTCTACAGATCCAGATAAAGGTATTTCCCTTATATCCATGACAATTTTGGATTCTATCGCTTTTTGTTGCAAAAGAAACGCAGTAAAGGGTGTAGCGTAAATAGGAAGTTCAGGCAATAAATGATGAATGTAAGGTAGAGCGCCAATATGATCTTCATGCCCGTGAGTCAAAACAATACCTTTAATTTGTTTTGGGTCGGTTATTTCTAAGAACGGATGAATGTCTGGAACAATCACACGATCAGGGGTGTGAGAAAAACTAACCCCAAAATCGACAATAATCCACTCGGTAAGCTCACCTGGAGCACCATATCCATAAAGATTTAAATTCATTCCAATTTCATTAGAGCCCCCAAGAGGTAAAAAATAAAGCCCCTCCAAATTATTTAAAGAGAGCAAACGGGGAACATTTTGCTCCCTGAAAGAAAATTGCTTGCGTTGCAGCATATCAAATTCTTGTTATCGAGGAATATTAAATCCTCTTCTTTGCCCTAAGTATACTACATTATATTTTTTTTGTCATTCTAACTTTTTAAGAATTTTTGAAGGAAAATGTTGTTCTCATTTTTAATTTTTAACAAACCCATCGCCTAAATCATTATTAACCCTCTAAAAAAGAGTGAAGAAGAGCGTTTCGCTTTATTTAAAATCGTTTTTATGTTGACGATTTTTAAGGCTAGTATTTACGAGTATTGTGATTGCAATCCATGATCATCTTGAATATTTTAATTTCCAAAATGAGTTACGCTTTTGATCTCAGGGCATGAAAATGTTATTATGCATGCCTTGTTTTTGTGTTAAAAGCTTTACAGTAAATTGAGTTGAGCCCTGTGTATTGAAGAATAAAAACTCAGTCTTTACATCTAAGCATGTAGGTCACAAAGATTTGGGTTCCATAGTTGCGTAAAAACATCAATGTTTTAAAAAACGGATTAACAACGCGCAATTAGGTCACGTCCTCAATTAAGTTAATTTTTTTGATATTTTTTTAGAATTTAATAAGAATTCAAAGGAAATGTACGTTATAATAAAGCAGTTGAATTGAAATACGATGTATGATATATTTTTTTCTAAAAATGTAAATAATGTCAATGCGTCCATATCGTATAGATTTAAGAGAAAAGGTCATAAATTTTATCAAAGCAGGTAACGGTCAAAAAGAAGCATTGAAAGTTTTTGAAATAAATAAAATGACAATCAACAGATGATATTTGCGCTATAAAAGCCAAGGACACTGCTGCCCAACAATACGTTTGAATACAAAGCAACTATAAAAAAAGAGTTTTTTATTCAATTCCAGATGTTAGATCAGAAAATATTACTCGAGGATTTGGCATGAGTGTCAGTGATGCACGTTATTGGTTAAGGCGCGTAGTTATAAAAAAATCTTCACCTATGTGTAAAACAAGTAAAGAAAAACGAAATACATACCAAGAAGATCTAAAAGATATATCATCTTAAAGTATTGTATACATTGGTGAAAGCGGGATAGAGCTAACTATTTACAAAGATAGAGAATAAGGCAAAAAAAGTAAAAAACTTGTTGATAAAAAAAGCGATAAATATTACGAAATAAATCATATTGTAGCGAGTTTAGTAAACAATAAAAAGATTGCTACCATTGTTTTTAATTCGAGGCTTGAGTAGAGCGATTTTTTATAAAAGAATTGAAACACGGACAAATTGTGATCATAGATAATGCTTTATTTCATACCTTTCAAAGCACTAGAGAATTACTTGAATCTGCGCGTTGTAGTTTTTTTACCATCTTATTCACCTGATTTAAATTCAATCGAGAAATTTGGGCACATATGAAGCAATGAATTAGGCAAAAAATTGAGCTCTTCCAGTGCTTATATCAGTCCATTAGTGCTTTTTTTACTTTATTGTAATTCAACTGCTTTTACTATAAAATTGCATTTTTGTTATGTTTTTTACAAATTATTATTTTAATTCAATTATGATATAATTCATAAAATAAAAAAAATGCAAACATGAAAGATAAAAAAATAATTTTAATTTTGATGGTGATCATTCACAGTCAAGTGCTTTATGCTACATCTATTGATGCTCGATTAGAGTTACTTTCAAAGGATGGAATCAAGTCTCCTGAAAATCAAGAAGATAAAGCTACGTTTGTTGAAGATAACACAGTAACAGAAGATACACCTTCTGATACAAAAGAACCTGGCCTGATCAAAAAAGGATTAGAGAAAATTACAAAAAGTGTAGAGCAACTATCAGATTATGCGCAAACCGATTTGGTTTCACAAGCAGGTGAGATAGCGCAGCACGCAGGGGAGCAAGCAAAAAAAATTGCCAATCAAGTAACAGAGCAAGCACACATTACAGGAAAACAATTTATTAATTATATTTTACCAAAAATTAAAGAATTATTTAATGTTGTAGGGAAAAAATTAATATCTTGGGGAAATGATTCAGAAGATCAGGCGCTTATCGAAAAAACACTTATGCCTAAACAAATGCAAGAGGACAAAGAATCGAGCGATGGAACTCTTTCTTCTAATAATCCTGAGATTTCTGAAAATAATGAAAAAGACTTAGAAAAAGCTTCTGAATCAACGTAATTAAAATTTTCTTCTAAACCTAGTTCAAAAGAAATTTAAGTTACCCTTTGAAAAAATAAATAAGAATTTTTTAATAGTAAGAATAACATAGAATAACTTTTTTGGTATCGAAAAAAAAGATGGGGATGCTAGACCATCAAACGTTACCAAAAACCTTACTCTTTTAGAAAAAAAAATATTACACGAGAAAATGCAAGGAGGCATGGAATATCTTGAATTCTTATTTCGGATCAGTGCTCGAATGCTTAAAGACAAAAAATGTTCCACGAAAGCGAGTAGGGTGGTTGAGCGTTTAGTTTCACATTCTTATGGTATAACCTATAAAGAACTAAAGGAGGCTAATGTATGGGAAGTATACTGTATGAAAATGCCAAGACGACGCTTCGAGTCCGAAAAGAAATACAAAGCTCTGTACAGAGCGCTGCAGAAATAGCAAAGGGTTTGGGCCTTCAGTTTTGAAGTAAAAGAAATGCGGTTGTTTTGAAAATAAACGCTCTGGCCTTGCGCAACCAAAGAGCGTTTTATTTGCAACAAAAGCAAGAAATTGTGTGTGAATTCAGGCGCGTTTCTAAGCTTTTGCTTGATGATGTTTATAGTGCTTTGAAAAAGAAGATTCCCAATCTCATAAGCTCTAATCTGCATCGATGCCTTAAAAGAAATGGTCTAAATGTCTTACCTAAAGATTATGTCGAGCTCCATTCAAAGATGTTGGCTAACGAGTCAAGTGCATTTTTGAAAAATCTGATCGCCCATTGTCCTTTTAAAATAACGAACATTCTCACAGACAATGGGAACGCAATTTACCTATGAACTGTTTGCACTACACCTGAGGCCAAAACGATGTGCAAGAAGCATAATATTGAATACAGATTCACCAAATTCAAGCATCCTTGAACCAACGCTCAGGTCGAAGTCAGCAACAGAATCCTCAAACACTATACAACAAAAGCGTATTTTTACAAAGACCTTGATGAGCTAAAGCGCCATATGATGACTTTTGTGCTTTATTATAATCATCAAAAAAAGCTGAAATTATTGAAATATCAGCCCCTCTTTGATATTATCATCTTAGAATTTGAACGTAACACGTCAAATTTTAATCATAATCCAAACCACATGTTGTGGGGACTAAACATTTACCTAAACTCAGTCTTTATACAAAAAATTTATATATGTCAAAAAAATATGTTGAAAAAATTAATATATTTTTAATTTGACATTTTGGTAAAAAAAAATAAAATAATTAACGTAGTCTTTATCTTTTTAAAAAATGAATGTTATTTTTTTAGTTTGCGTTTTAAATTTTATTTTTTCAGTTTCTGTAGTAGCTGTAAAAATTTTTCCAGCACAAAAAACTGTAGGATTTTTTTCTGCTTCGAAAATTTTTCCAGCACAACAACAGGCTGCACCGCAAGCTCCGAAAATTTTTCCAGCACAAAAAACTGTAGGATTTTTTTCTGCTCCGAAATTTTTTGCTGCTTCGAAAATTTTTCCAGCGCAACAACAGGCTAAACCGCAAGCTTCGAAATTTTTTCCAGCACAAAAAACTGCAGGA
>NZ_AWTR02000052.1 GCF_000469665.2 Holospora obtusa F1
CACAAAGAACGAAAGAAATCCTGTTGAAAGATTCTGAAAATATATTAAAGCGCACACAATTAAAAATAGAATCGATGATAGACTAGATAATTTAAGAAAATCTGTATGAAATTTTATTAAATCTCTACCAACTGAGCGCATTTAAAAACATGCTCTGTAAATTCTTTAACTCAATCAATTTAGGAAAATGGTATAAAACGTGATGCTTACCCAGACAGTTTATTAAGAGTTCAATCAAGGTGTCCCGTTAAAGAACCATCATGCCAAATAATTCGTATAGCTTGTTTCGAGTTTATATTTTTAGAAGACGTTATCAAAGCTCCTGATGTGTCTTGAGTCAGAGAGAATCCGCGTGATAATATTTTTTTATAAGAGGAAGAGTTTAATCTATGTTTCATCCATTTTAATGTTTCTTCTTTTTTTTGTATTTGGGTGCTCATATTATGAATTAAGCGCTCTTTCCACGCAGAAATTTGCGCATCGGCCCATCGTGTATCTGCCCATTTTTGATGAATTTTTGCCTCTAGTCTCAAAAAAAGAGTTTGTTTTCTTTCGTAGTACCTTTTGACAGAGTGATAAAATTTATCCCAAAGATCATCTAAATTTTGCATTAAGTATTCTTCTGGGTATCGCTCAAATTCACGGTAGTGTTGAATCAAATTTTTATATTTTATTATGCACACCTCTAAAAAAGTATTGTAATTATTTTCAACTCTTTTGACTAAACTTTTTAAACGTTCCTCTAGTTCTTTTCGATGAGGAAGTACCAATTCGATGGCAGCGGTAGGAGTAGGGGCACGTAAATCGCAAGCATAATCTACCAATGTCGTATCTGTTTCGTGACCAATAGCGCTAACGGTTGGAATAGAACTGGAGGCAACTCCTCTGACCAAGGTCTCTTCTTGGAATCCCCATAAATCCTCTATACTTCCGCCTCCTCTTGCAATAATTAAAATTTCAGGACGTTCTTTTTCGGGAAGTGCGTGAAAATATTTTAATCCTAAAAGAACGTCTGCGGCTACTCGAGTTCCTTGAACTTGGATAGGGAATAAGGTAATACGGCACGGCCAACGCGCTTTGCATCGGTTTAACATATCCTGAATTACCGCCCCAGTTGGAGATGTTAAAATACCTAAATGTTGTGGAAATGAAGGGAGTGGACGTTTTTGATCAAAAATACCTTCCAATTGAAGTTTATTTTTTAAACGCTCTAACTGTTCTAAGAGCGCTCCTTTCCCTTGTTCCCATAGGTGAGATACAAGGATTTGATATTTTGATCTGGCCCCATAGACGCTAACTTTTCCCTGACACAACACCTGCATTCCGTCTTTGAGCGTCATTTTTAAAGATGTTCCTTTCCAGCACACACCATCTATAATATTTTTATCGTCTTTTAAAGAAAAGTAATGATGTCCTGAAATATGACATTTGTATCCGGAAATTTCCCCTTGTACCAAAATTTGAGAAAAATTTTTATCTAAGGTCTGTTTTAGTTGAATTGATAGTTCGGTAACCGTCAACGCAGAAGAAGTTTCCATAAAAATAACTCTGAATCAAAACAAATCAACCATAATTTATCAAAAATAGTTTATAAAACGCAAGGGGAAAAATCATTTTTCATTATTTAAAGAATAGTGATAAAAATTTTTTTTGTGTGTATTACCCAAAATTTTTAAACACATTTTACCTCTTTTTTAAAATTGGTAGGTACTTTCCGTCCGATTGAATTTTATTAAGATTCAGTTTTGCTCTTTTTTGAAAGCTTTCAAACTCATCTATATTATTTTTTCTTTGATTATTTTTTAAAGATATTTTATTTAATTGTGTTTGATCATGATTAATTTCTATTTTTTGTTGAAAATTTTTGGATTCATCGCTAGCAAGTGGTTCTTGATGATTTTTTAAAGACATCCCATTCGATTGTATCTGATCATCATTAAGTTTTATTTTTTTTAAACGATTATCTGATGTGCTAATATCGTTTCGTTCATACGCTGTTACTCCTTTGGATTCATCGCTAGCAAGTGGTTCTTGATGATTTTTTAAAGACATCCCATTCGATTGTATCTGATCATCATTAAGTTTTATTTTTTTGAAACGATCATCTAATGTGCTAATATCGTTTCGTTCATACGCTGTTACTCCTTTGGATTCATCGCTAGCAAGTGGTTCTTGATGATTTTTTAAAGACATCCCATTCGATTGTATCTGATCATCATTAAGTTTTATTTTTTTGAAACGATCATCTAATGTGCTAATATCGTTTTGTTCATACGCCGCTACTAAACGACTATTGACGAACTTAAAATAATCTAGAATATGAGAAAAAGTTTTCTGAATACTAAATTTTAGATGCTTATGAGCAGGAGATATTTTTATGGAAGAAAAATTAAAATCTTTTAACGAGATTTTTCTTTTCCTTTCTTCTTTAGAAGATTCATCAAATATTTCTTTTACCATTTTTTTAATTTGCGTTTTCCAAAAAATTCGATCATTACCAGTGTTCTCTACGATTTCTATTAAATTATTAGATTGTTTTAACTGAGCAATCATACTTATTATATAATCGATTTTTTTTATGTGTTGCGCTATCTCTTGACTTGAAATGGCGTTAAAATCAGGCGTCTTTAGTTCATATACATTTTTTTGTAAATCATTATAGATTTTTTCTATTTCTTGCAACGTAGTCCCCATATCTATAGCTAGCGCAGAAAGACTAAAAAAACCAAATAATAAAAAAAATATTTTTTTCATTTTTCAATAATTATTCTAATATTACATTGTAATTTTAAAAAAAAGTAAAAAAATAATAAACAGATTTTTTTCGTAAGTGTGATTTTATGTAAACTTTACGAAAAGATACGAGATTAATGATACAAAATAAGTTCACATATTGTGAGGATTAAAAAAACATCAAAACGTTTGTTTGGCCTAATTTCTCATAAATTTTAGAAAATTGTCAGAGCAGCTTGTCCTTTTTGGAAAAAAAATAATAAAACGTTCTCAACGTCCTGGACATAAATAGAGTAATTTAGCATAAAAATGGGACTTGAAAGAATGCGGAAATAGCCTAGTAAAATTTATTAAATTGGTTAATTTGATTCTTAACCCATCTTTTCGTATTAGCACAAAATCTCTCTATTGGATTCAAATCGAGTGAGTATGGCAGTAGAAAGATGAGTTGACAACCTACAGATTTGATCAACTTTTTCGTTCTTTATGATCTATGAAATGCAGCATTATTCATTATTACAATTTGCCCAGGTTCTAATTTCTTAATCCATACCTTTGTTACCCAAGCTTCAAATAATTTTGTATGACAAGAACCTTTAATACTATAGGTGCTAACATATCCAGTTATAATATTTATCGTTTTTTTTGACAGCAAGCTTTTTTGCCTTTCTGTTCCATACTGCGTTCTGCACAAATAGTCATCTCAACACTGCTTTCATCAATATATACAATGACGGTATACTTGTAATTTCTTTATATCGCTCTCATTTTTTTTTGGCTTACTTGCAAGTAGGTAAAGGGTTTTTTACAGCTAAAGCCTAGCTTCTTTAAACGCCGATACACAGAATATACTAGCATTAAATAGTTTTGCTATCTTTTGCTCATTTTTTTATCTTCATCGGCCTTCGACAGAAGTCCTTAGCTTCTCTTGGGCTAATTGTTTCTTTGTCATTTTTTCTTAAAAATAGCATCTTTTTGTCCTGTTTTTAAGCTAAATTACTATAAGCTCTGGCAGAACTTAATTTGCTGCCTAGTCCATCGCTTCATATTTTTCCAAAATTTTTCGATTGGATTTAAATTAGGTGAATAAGGAGGTAAAAAAAACTCCAACCCACAGATTCAAGTCATTCTCTGCTTTTTTGAGATTTATGAAATGCAGGATTATCCATGATCACAACTTGTCCGGGTTTTGATTCTTTTTATTAAAAACTGCGATACCCAAGCTTCGAATAATTGTGTGTTACAAAAACCGTTAAAAACCATCGCAGCAATCGCTTTATTGTTTACTAAACTCGCTCCAACCTTAACCAATATCGTGCACACTGGCACTCATGCTAAATTCACGAGCAATACTTCTGATTTAACATCTGGATGATTAGTATTGAATAAAAGCCTCTTTTTCTATAGTTGGCTTTTCACCAAAACTTGAACCGTCCACCGGCTCATAGAGTTAACTCAAAAGCCAGAAAAGATCTCAAGGCATTGTGAGAATGCATTTAAGTACGTATTTTCCTGAGAAAACATGCAAACTATATACCTCAACTTCCTATTTTTCCGAGACAACACGAAACCTATATACCTCAATTCTTTTCCTCATACGTATACCATCGGGATCCTAAAAACGTTATATCCGTTTATGATATCTTCGTAACCTTTTGTTGTTCTTGCATATTTTTCCTCTAAGAGATCTTTTTTATTTTAGTAAAATACAGTATGATGTTCAAGAGTTCGGGGTTGTAGCTCAGTTGGTAGAGTGCGTCGTTCGCAATGACGAGGTCAGGGGTTCGAATCCCCTTAACTCCACAATTAGTAATTTTAGGTAAAAGTGTGTTAAAATCTTTAGAATGGTTTATTGCGTGGCGATATTTGTGGGCTTCTAGGAAGGAGCGTTTCATTGCTGTGATTGCGAGTTTTTCTTTTTTGGGAATCGTTTTGGGAGTTGGGACTTTAATTTTGGTCATGTCTGTTATGAATGGATTTCGCGAAGAATTAGTCTCTAGGGTTATTGGATTTAACGGGCATTTGTTACTTTCTGAAGGGGAAAGGTTACATGAAGTTTCTCAAGTACAAGAACAAGTTGAAAGTATTTCCGATGTTAAGTACACCGCTCCTTTAGTGCAAAAACAAGTATTAATCACTTCAGAAGGAGAAGCGTGTGGAGCGTTAGTGCAAGGAGTGACTCCGGAAGTTTTGCAAAAGCGTCCTTTGATTTCAAAAAATTTAGTTGCAGGAAATTTGAAAAGTTTTATTGATTTCCCAAATCAAATTATGATTGGAAGTGGGCTTGCCAGAAAGTTGAACGTGAACGTTGGAGATAAATTAAAATTGACGACACCTCAAATGAATCGAACTGCTTTTGGATCATTTCCTAAAACTAAATTTTTTAAACTTGCCGCAATTTTTAAGAGCGGAATGTACGAATATGATCAAAATTTTTCTTTCATTTCATTGTCAGCAAGTCAGCAATTATTTTCGTTAGGAGGGGATGTTTCTGCTTTGGAAATTTTTGTAAAAGATCCAGAAAAAATGGCTCACATCAAGGCTTCGCTTAATATTCTCTTTCCGTTTTTTCACCTTCATGATTGGCAACAGGTAAATGAGAAATTTTTTTCTACACTGGAGGTGCAAAAAAATATTATGTTTCTTATTTTAATGTTGATCGTTTTAGTAGCTGCTTTCAATATTATTTCTTGCTTGATGATGCTTGTTAAGGATAAGACCAAAGATATTGCTGTGTTACAAGCGTTAGGTGCCAGTCGATCATGTATTTTAAGGATTTTCTTTTACATAGGTTCTTTTATTGGAATTTTTGGTGCACTGGTCGGAACAGCAATAGGGCTCATATTATCTTATCGTTTAGATAATATTCGTCTTTTTTTAGAACACATGTCTGGATGCAAACTATTTAGAGAAGAAATTTATTTTTTGGCACATCTTCCCAGTAAAGTACACTTAAATCAAGCGTTATTGGTGTGCGTTCTTGCGATTATACTGAGTATATTAGCCACTTGGTATCCAGCACAAAAAGCTTCTCGCTTAAACCCTATAGAAGGCTTGCGTTATGAGTAATCATCAAAATTGTGTTGTTCGGCTTGAAGATGTGTCTCACGCATATTCTTCTTTATCGATTCTTGAAAAAGTAACACTATTTTTATCTTCAAGGGAATGTGTAGGCTTGTTGGGGCGTTCAGGATCAGGGAAATCTACGTTATTGAATATCTTGGGGTTGTTGATGCCGGTTCAAAAAGGAAGAATTTTTTTAAAAAGTCAAAAAGGTTTTGTCAACGTGAAAGCTTTAAATCATCATCAAAAATCTTATTTACGACGCACGCATATAGGGTTTGTTTTTCAATCTCATTGCCTTCTTCCAGAATTTACTGCATTGGAAAATGTGGTTTTACCTCAGCGATTAAATGGGAAGTCTGTCAAGCAATCCCAAAATTATGCAACCTCACTTTTAGAATATGTTGGTCTTTCTCAACGCCTTCACCACAAACCTTGTGAATTATCAGGAGGAGAACAGCAACGTGTTGCAATTGCTAGAGCTCTTTCTAATAAACCTACAATTTTGTTGGCCGATGAGCCTACAGGAAATTTAGATAGCGAATCTTCCAAGATGATTATTCAGTTGTTTCATCATATAGTTCAGAATCATGATGTCGCTTTGTTAATGGTTACACACAGCGTAGAGAGCGTAAAAAATTTTCATTGTGTCTATACTTTGGAATCGGGAATATTGGTGCCTGTATCTAAACACACAGCATCTTCGATGGAATCTGTCCCGTTTTCTTTAAGTAGTGAAAAAAAGGAAGCAGGCAGATCATGAGAGTTTTATACCATAGTGCGTTTTGTCCTTTTTCAAGAAAGATTGCCTTTGGCTTGAAAGAAAAAAAATTGGAATTTGATCATCATTGGGAAACGATAGGAAAGCCATCTTCTAGACTTTTGAGTCTAAATCCTTGGGGGGAGCTTCCCGTGTTGGTCGATCAGCATTTGGTCTGTGTTAATCATTACGTCAGCAGCGAATACTTAGAGGATGCATATCCGAATCCGGTGTTGATGGGAGAAGGAAATGCTTACCGCATTGAAGTTAGAAAGCTGGTATCTTGGTTTGACAAGATTTTTTACCAAGATGTGTTTTGGACATTATTTTATGAAAAAATTTTAAAGTGTCAGCTTCATCATAAAGCGCCGGATACAAGAATTTTAAAAAAAGGGTATGCTTTTTTACAAGAGCATATGGAGCATCTCGATAATCTAACGGAGACTCATCATTTTCTTGCAGGAAAACATTTTTCTTGGGCAGATATTACAGGGGCTGCACATCTTTCTTGTATTGATTACATTGGAGACATTTCTTGGAAATTATTTCCTTCAGCAAAAGAGTGGTATTGTAAAATAAAGTCTCGCCCTGCATTTCGTCAGTTTTTGAATCAAATATTTTCAGGAATAGAGCCTTCTCCACATTATAGCCAGTTAGATTTTTAGTGAAGTGATATTTTTTTAATTCTATAGTCATTTAAAGTGATATGGGCATTATTCACGAAAAATATCGCTCTTTTTTGTCAGTTTTTAAAAGAAGATCAGGAATTTTCTACGCAATCAAAAATTAACAGGCACTCGAAGCAAGCTTACCATAAAACATACCTCCACGAATGGTTCCGATCTCAGTGATGCTTTGGTAACTCCGTTAATGTTCCGCAATGAGGCTTTTTTGGGTAACAACTAAGCATAAAGTATGTGCTTCACTTTCATCAACAGACTTCTTTTCGAAACTAAAATATATGTGTATACTGAAGTTAGGTCAATAAAAATATGATGATTTTATAGTTAGACCTCTTTCGAAACTCATTTATACTGAGGCCTGTTCTCACTTAAGTTGATTTTTTTCGATATTTTTTGAGAATTTAATAAGAATTCAAAGGAAACGTGAATTAAATGAGACGTTATACGTTGAGAAATGATAGTGAGATCGGATAAAAGATAGTTTACCTGGAAAATCAGGGGATCTGGCAGCCAAGGAGAATCGCCTGTTTGTTTAGGCTGTTTTATACCGTATCCGTAGGGGAATTTTTGGCTTAATTTTGTCAAAGAAGTTTTGTGATTTTTATGCCATTTACACCCGATTTATCCGTTGGAGCCAAAAAGACGTATGGAAAAAAAATTGAAGACGTTTTATCATGTCTTGTGGCAATGGCGCGTTACTGATTTGAGTTTAGCAAAAAAATTCTCGATCAAGTGACGGAATTTATAAAGATATTTACATAATTTGAAGGCTCAAAACAGTTCTTTTTAAGTGGAATCACTGCCTCACGAGCCTTTTCGTTAAGTTTTCGCCGCACTCTTTTATCGGAAAGCACCGCATCAACCTTCACACGCTGCATCAACGCACCCCCCCTTCCAAATTATGGTCCTGACCTTGTGTAAGGTGAATAGAGACCGAATTTCTATAGGCATCACACGGTGCATGAATTTTGGTACTTAGAATCCCCAGCAAAGCGTCCAATGCCTTGATTATTCTCTTTTTTAGAGCATGCGCTGTGTTGATGGGCTCGCACTATCGTTGCATCGATCATCGCGCACTCATGATCATCGCTCTGCGACAGAGATTTCAAAAACCTTTGTACATATGCTTTTTTGGATCCAACAGATAAAGTGGGTGTGGATGGCTTTAAAATCACCAAACCTCTTTTGGCAGATCACGCCAAAGAATTTTTCCACGATAACGGTATAAAATAGCCTGAACAAACAAGAGATTGTCCTTGGCTGCCAGATCCCCTGGTTTTCCAGGTAAACTTATCCTTTTATTCGATCTCACTAATTTTCCCTCAACGCATAAGGTCTCATTTAACTCACATTACCTTTGAATTCTTATTAAATTCTCAAAAAATATCGAAAAAAGTCAACTTAAGTGAGGACGGTCCCTAATATTTTTTTGAAATAGTAACATATTTCATGTCTCTTTTATACTGTTTTAGTTAGAATCAGTTGCGTAAATTCAATAAAAACCATATATACTTCAGGTAACAAGATTTCTGAAAAATAAACAAAAGTAGATGAATAAGAAGAATAACAGTGATAAAATTTTAGCTTTGTCAAAGAACACTAGCAAATTGAACTTTAGAAAAATTTTCACAGATTTTTGTCCATAGCATTTGTGCCAAAAAATGAGCTCCTTTGGGGTGTTTGGCTAGATCAAAACAACGTTGTTTAAACTCAAAAATTTTTTTAGAATTTAGATCACTTACAAGGACATGACGGTATGCGTTTTCTATCATTAAGTCGAAGATAAAAAGATGATATTTTCTTGCAATTTTTTGGATAATTTTAGGATAATTAGGATCTTCACAATAACTATAAAGTTCATTTATAAGAATGTACCCACGCAGATCTTGGTTGCGCTCTCGCATCATCTGACGAATTGCTCGAAATTTTTTATACCCTCTATGCGTATTAAGTGTTCGTATATACGCTTGAACACTGTGTTCAGGGGTATGATATCGATGACATTTCTTACCCGTGCTCATCATACCAAAATATGCATTTTTGTTCAGGCAACTGAATGAACGTCCCCAACCACATTCTTGTATACTTTGAGCAAGGGCCATAGAAATGGGAATAACATCCATTCGATTTAATAAATTTTTCCAACTAGAAACTTTGTAATATTTGCATGCCTGATTTAAAAATACTTTTTCCTTAAAAGTTAACTTTTTTTTTTGATGATTTTTTCTTATCATGTTTAACAAAATCATGCGTGCGTATAAAATACGATAATTTTCTTTCCAAATTTTCCAATACATTGTTCGAATAAAAGATTTTTTATCGTAAGAAAGTCGTTGTTTTTTTTCCCACATATGATATATTTTTTCCGTACTCATCGTTGTATTCTTAGCAGTGCTGGAAAAAGAAATTGAAAATACGCCTATATTAACCAAAAAAGCCCAACGATACATCGTCTGATATTTCCTCTACGCTTCGAACTTCGGGAATATAATGCTTAAGTAAATTTTCGATTCCGTACGTTAAAGTTTCTTTAGAGTGCGGACAGCCAGAGCATGCTCCATCCAATCGAACATAAACGATACCTCGTTCCATATCCATATGGTCAAAATGAATAATTCCCCCATCTTCTTCTATATTTGGACGTATCCTGGTAGCGATTAACAATTCAATTTCTTCGATAATAGTTTTCTCATCTTCCGTATAATCAGTAACATATTTAGCTTCTTTTTTTACTGATTCTGCACATTGATCTAACTTTTTTAAAGGAAAACTTGCATTGTAATGATCTAAGATACATACAATGATGCTTCGAAGAAGGCTCCAGGGCGTTTCTTGATCTTTTGTGATCGTTATAAAGTCTGGAGCTAAAAAAATATGTTGAACTCCAGGAAGATCTAAAATTTCTTTCACTACGGGAATATGCTGTGCCTCTTGAGAATTAAAAAACGACGTATACCCCCCACTTGTAACTCCTGACGAAATAATAAACTTAAGAGATAGTGGATTTGGAGTTTTTTGTATATTCACGTTTTATATCCTGAGTTTGCTCAAATGCATATATTAAAAATAAGATAAATTATAGTATCTGCATGAAGTTTTGTCAAGGTTTTTATCTTATTTTAAAAATTGGAACAAACTTACTGAAAACGTATCAAGTTTTGAAAAATATCGTCAATTTAATTTATACAGTGTACTACAAATTCAAATTGAAGTTTGAGTTGAGATAAGTTCTTTAAAAAAGAAATTGTCTAAATTCTATAGCCAAGATATTTGAAAAAAGTAATAATCTTATGTAGAAAGAGGTAATAGTTAAAAAAGAGCCTCAACAAAATTGAAACATTTTGCACAACGTGGATCTTATTTCCGAATCTTCTTTGGAATCGTGAAAAAACAACTTACATGATTGCATAATGCCTTGAGATGTGAAATTATGGCGGTATGGATAATATTGAAAAAGAACGCTATATTACCCCAATACAAGCAAAATATTTAGCAATAGAATTTCTGTCTAAATGAGAGAGGGGCGCAGGCTATGGGCTGTTGCAGAAGCTAGGTCTTATGGTTATGGCGGTATTGTGAGTAAAGCAACGCAAACGTCTAACAAAATAATTGATAAGGGCTTGAAAGAACTAGACAGCTTAAATAGTATAGATAAAACTAGAATCAGAGCAGCTGATGGTGGAAGGAAATCAGTCAAAAATAAACATTCTGATATCTTAAAAATATTTGAAGCTCTTGTTGATCCAACTACTCGAGGTGCCCCCGAATCGCCACTAAAATGGACCAGCAAAAGTGTTAGAAAACTTGAGGAGGCGAAGCTTAACGCAGGATATTCTGTGAGTTACCGTAACTTCATGAGCTTGGTTATAGTTTGTAATCGAATCGAAAAACTAAAGAGGGATCATCGCACATGGACAAAGACGCTCAGTTTCATCTGTTGTCAATTTGATTGGCAACACCACAACCAACAAAGGTCTAAAAATCAGTGCTGTTCTTGATCAAAACAACTATAATACAGAGAGAAAAATAGATGATAATGTATTCTCAGCTTTAAACATTTCTGCAGATCAATTTCACCCTGAATGGAACTATGCCATTAAATCAAAAATCCTGTAAGTTATTTTTTCACAGCTCCTAAGTAATAAATTTTTAGTATAAAAACATTTTACTCGTACGTTTTACTCAAGTATTTATAACGTAAAATTTCGTATGAAGTCTATATTTAAGATTTTAATACTTAATTTAAACTTTCATTTTTGCGATCTTAACTCAAAAAAATTTTTTTCATAACTCCTTAAATATGCTATAAACTGACACTTTGTACTGATTCAAGAGAAAGATTAGCTTCCAAAGCCTCCATTTCTTTTTCAATATACTGACTGATAATGTCTTCAAGTTCGCGCAAATGTATTGAAAATTTTTCATCCCCATCTGGAACAAGCTTAAGATTAATTTTTTTTCCACGTTTTTGTGCTGAAAGCTGGTAAGCTAAACGTACAACCAAATCACAAGGCGTAACTGCATCTTCTGTTCCATGAACAATCAATCCCGGATGCGGACAAGGGGCCAAAAAATCAAACGGATAAAGGTTTGGACGTAGCGCTACCCCAACAAAACGTTCGCATTCTGGACGACGCATCAAAATTTGCATACCAATCCAAGCACCAAAAGAATACCCAGCAACCCAGTACCGAGCTTTAGGAGGATAATGATCAGAAAGCCAATTTAAGCAAGATTCTGCATCAGAAATTTCACCCTCTCCATTGCTAAAAGTTCCTGTAGATTTTCCCGTTCCACGATAATTAAATCGCAGTACGTCAAACTTACACCTAACAAAACTTCTGTAAATTGTAAAGATAACACTGTGATCGAGTAAACCTTCCCATTTAGGGTGGGGAGATGCCAAAAGCACTACATTCGAAGAATTTTTAGTGGTATGGTATACGACTTCTATTTTTCCTTGCGGCCCTGGAATCATAAATGTTGAAGACATTGCTATATTATTTAATTACTGCACAGAATATAATGTATTTTTTTTTTACTTTTGTCAATTATAATATTTTTTTATTTCTAAAATAAATCTATTGCGCACATTACCGTTTATGCTTCAAAAAGAATTCTCTTTTATTTGCGATTTTAGCAAATCTATTTTCTATAAATCTCATTTTTGAGATGATGATAATTTTAATACTATTTCCATAAAATACAATTTAGTTAAATAATTTACAGAGCATATTTTTAAAACAGGCTCAGTTGATAGAGATTTAACAAAATTGTATACAGATGCTCTTAAAACATTCAGGTTATCATAAATTCCTATTTTTAATTGTGTGCGCCTTAATATACATTAGTTAAATTGTAATACGAAATATGGTATATTTTGTCTAAAAAGGTAGATAATGTCAACGCGTCCATATCGTATAGATTTAAGATAAAAGGTTATAAATTTTATCAAATCAGGTAACAGTCAAAAAGAAGCATCGAAAGTTTTTGAAATAAATAAAATGACAATCAAAAGGTGGCATTTACGTTATAAAAGTAAAGAACATTTTCGCCCAAAGATACGTTTGAGTGCAAAGCCAATTATAGAAAAAGAGTCTTTTATTCAATTTCCGATGAAGATCAGAAGATATTGCTCGTGAATTTTGCATGAGTGCCAGTGGTGCACGGTATGGGTTAAGGTGCACAGGCTTTAGCTATAAAAAAACCTTCACCTATGTGAAAGCAAGTAAAGAACTCATCTTACGTAGCACCTTTCAAAATTTGAAGTTCATTGAACATTAAAACATTGGCTTTTAACAATAGTTTTTGTTTTATTGCAAAATGATTCAATGAGGT
>NZ_AWTR02000051.1 GCF_000469665.2 Holospora obtusa F1
TGAATTTATGGGAAGTATACTGCATGGAAATGCCAAGACGACGCTTCGAGTCCGAAAAGAAATACAAAACTCTGTACAGAGTGAAAAAAAAGATTCCCAATTTCATGGGCTCTAATCTGCATTGATGCCTTAAAAGAAATGGTCTAAATGCCTTACCCAAAAAAAGAGTCGGCTCCTGAAAAAAAGAAATTTATCCCTTTGGATTTGTTCATATTGACAGTACAGAAGGTTCTCACAGATCAAGGGAAATGCGTTTTTGTAGGCCATTGATCGGGCCACAAAGTACGTTTATGTCGAGCTCCATTCAAAGGCGTCGGTTAACGAGTCAAGTGCATTTTTGAAAAATCTGATCGCCCATTGTCCTTTTAAAATAACGAAAATTTTCACAGACAATGGGGCTCAATTTACCTATGAACTGTTTGCGCAACACCTGAAGCCAAAAAACAAAACGCACCGCCTTTGATGTGATGTGCAAGGAGCATAACATTGAACACAGGCTCACCAAATTCAAGCATCCTTGGACCAACGCTCAGGTCGAAGTCACCACAGGATCCTCAAACACTACACAACAAAGGCTGGGTCTCAAAATTTTGAGTTTGCTTTAATTCAATCAAAAAATCTTCAAAAAATCTGGAATCATATTCACCGAACTTCCTTAGATTATTTACTAATGCATTTAGTATACCTGGATGGATCCTCGGTTTTTCCTTAAGCTCCTCATCTTCTTTCCACAGAAAATCTTGCCAAAGATTATCAATTAATCGGTCTATTTCGAAGTTACATTGCTTATTTGTAACAAATTTTTTATCATTCACTTCTTGTATTACGCTCGTTGATGTTTTGTTCGTCGGATGGCAATTAGCGTACAGATTTGAAACTAACAATGAATGCATCACAAATACGTAAAATAAATTTGATTTTTTAAACACTAATATATATATTTCTTTTATTATACTTACATTATAAAATTAAAGATTTTTGGTGTCGTAAGCGCACACCAAAGCTTGATTGATCCGTATACCATAGGGGATTCCCTTCTTGGAAACTTTAGTAGGTCTCGTCATGCGTCCTAGGTGATGTCTTGTATTACTATGATCTTGCTCTATACAGTGCCTGATTTTCCAATACTATGGCGATTTTTTGGTAGAACTTTAGAGAAAGCATCCCAGTCATCAGTATAAAATGTGCAATTTTCAGATGTTTGACTTTTTCGTAAAGTTGTGTGAATGTTGCAGCATCACGATTTCCTGTAAAGTTATCCGTGTGCTACGATCAACAGCTTTGATAATCCAGAGTTTTTGACTTCTTTTTTTGGAAAAAATGCCACATTTCATCAAATTTCACTGCTTGAATGTGACCTGAAACTTCAGATCCTTGTATTTTTTCCATCTTTGCCACCACCCACCTATAATAAAAGGAGAATAATGCCTTAGCTAAAAAGTATAAAATGACGCATAAAGCTTTTCTGACAGCCGTTTCCCTTTTGCCTCTTTTGCCACCTTTAACAAAGGTATAACCTCATTCCTTACACTTATAGCTCTGAATCTTGCGTACTATACCGCTCCTTATGCAGTTTTCGGAATTAAACTTCTTGCAATGCATTGCTGATGACCTTAATACGACACTATAGTCGTATTTTGACAAAACTATCTAAACATCAAAACTCTCAAAATTATAATTTTAAATTTTTAAAACAAATCAATGCTTGAAAAAGTTTCATTCAAGAATGATTCGATGTATCTTCAGAGTCTAAGGCAATTGAGTGAACAGATGTATCTTCTTCTACATTTCGATTTACTTGCTCCATTCTAAGCTTTGCATGCTTAAGTAACTCATCGCAGTGCTTACGCAGTTTAGTTCCTCGCTCGTAAGCTACGACCGATTCTTCTAACGTCAAGCCTCCTGATTCAAATTTTCGAACAATTTCTTCCAACTGTTTCATAGCTGATTCAAAGGATAAAGAAACGATAAGTGGGTCTTGGCAATTAGACATGTTCTATTACTCCTTTTGATTTTGATATAAATGTTTTATTAAACGGAAAAGCAAAGGAAATCGTCCGTGTAGAAAAATCTTGATTTTTTTTATTAAACAAAATCAACACATCTTCGATTTCTTTTACAGTTAACAGCTCACTCAAAACAATTCCCCCTGGAAAATCTTTAGAAATAAAAACATTAAAAGGAATGGCCGCGCGAGAAAAAGATTTTAATAGTGCCGTAATTTCATCAGAACCTTTACTATAATCTGCACGCATGCATACCATGTTTGGCTTTCCAAGAAGAGTCTGGATTTTAGGATTTAAAAAAACTTGTTTATTAAGCATACATGTTAAACATCCTGTTCCTGTGACGTCAATAAATACAATTCGCCCCGCTTGTATTGCTTGGCGCATTAAACTTTGACTCCATGAAATCCAATGAATTTTTCCATCCTGCATAGATATTTTTTGAGTAGATTGTTGACTAAAAAATGGCAACAAAAACAATCCTATCCCAGCTATACTAGGTAATGCAAACAATAAAATACTTCTCCATAATAACGATAAACGATAAGTTAAGAAATAGTGCAATAAGGGTACAGAAGCCATTAAAACCAGTAATCCCAGAGCTAATTGCTGCATAAATCCTGAAAGAAACGATCTCAAAGGCCACCATACTAGCCAGGTAGCGGCTCCTAAAAAAGAAACGCCTATGAGCCTTTCTAAGAGCACCATCCATCCTCCGGGCTTTGGAAGGAAACGGTAGATAGGAAACACAAAACCGATAACATAAGGAAAAGCAAACCCAAGTGCAATTGCAGTATACCCATATAAAATCTCTTGAGCTGTTCCGCACAAAAAGTATCCTAGTGCAGGACCTAAAAAAGGAGCAGAACACGGAGTAGCTAAAATTACCGCTAATAATCCAGATCCAAGAGCACCAAGAGAGGTTCTATAATCTTTGGGAACAAAACGAAGTGTCCATCTTGGAATATTAAACTGAAACAGCCCCAAAAGACTGTAAGAAGAAACAACCATAATCAAGCATAGCGCAATTAAAAAATAGGGATTTTGCAAATGAATTCCCCAGCCCACTTCTCGTTGAAAAACAAATTTTAATAAGATCGTGGCAATGGCTAGTAACCAAAATCCTAAAAAAATTCCAAAACTTGTCATTAAAAATGTTCGTCGTAGTAAAAAAGGAGAGACCTTTGATAGTCCCTTAAGTTTTAACCCCAATACAGGTAGAACGCAAGGCATAACATTTAATATAGCGCCCCCCAAAAATGCAAAAGATAACATTTTCCATATTCCCCCTTGAAATTTTTGAGAAGCATTCAAGGGTAAAGAAAGAGAAGATCTTACAACTTTACACACACTAGAACAGCACTGTCCTTGAAATTCAATGTTCAATTCTCCTCCATTTCTATCCTTTAATTGAACGTACAGCATAGCAAATACATGGTGACGATAGACTTGTCCTCTTTGATTTTCTTGAAACCATGCAATAGTTGCAGGCCAAAAAACTTGTACGTTAGAAATATTTTTAGAATTTTTCCAAGAAATTTTTGGAGGATTAATTAATGTATCCCCAATGCTGTTCGGCCCCATCAATTTCCAATGAGGTGCAATTAAAATTTTTAAAGGAACTTTTACGTAAGTCGCTGTCTCGTATGTTGGTTCTCCCCACTTTAAATCTATTATAGACTCAGGAGAAGCAACAAGATTAAAAATACTGAGAAAACAAAAAAGTAAAACGAAAGAAGCAATTTTAAAAAGAAAAAATTGTTTTTTACGCAAACTCAAAAAAATTAAGAATAACTTGAATAAAATTATATATGAATGATTTTAGTTATGCAAATAATTAACAACTTATTTATGGCTGACCATAGATGAAATGTAAACAACCATTTTAAGCTATTTACATCGAAACGAATACATCGTATATCAAACTATAGTAAATTAAGTGAAGATTTATGAATACATAAAGCAGGACATTCAGTTAATCAAAGAAAAAGATTCTGAGTATGTGATCTTAAAATTTTCTTCTAAAAATCACACTTATCTTCATAAGCTTCATCTTAATTTGTTACAAATGAAAATTAAATAAATTTAGACAGAACTTTTAAAGTAAATAAAATTTATTTTCAAAATGAAGAAAATAAAAAAGCTCGGCAAAAATATTATACTATTTCCCTAAATTAATTTAGTTAAATAATTTACAGAGCATGTTTTTAAAATACCCTCAGTTGATAGAGATTTGATAAAATTGCATACAGATTTGCTTAAATCATCGAGGTTACCATAGATTCTATTTTTAATCGTGTGCGTCTCAGTATACTCTCAGAATCTTTCAATAGGATTGAGTTCAGGTGAATAGAGCAGGTAGACTATCTTCTATATTGCTTGACACCTCAAGCTGGTTATTACATATGAGTGGGTAGGTTTTTTTAGAAATCTTCCTGAAGAAAAACATGTTTATGGGAAAGATCTTACATTTCCAAAGATCTTACATTTCCAAAGATCTTACATTTCCAAAGATCTTACATTTCCAAAGATCTTACATTTCCAAAGATCTTACGTTTCCTATTGAATCAACACACAGTGTTCGACGTCCATTGGCGTGCTTTAAAAGAAAGGCAAAATGATCTTCTCATATGTCATGGTATGGTTGACAAGACAATGAAACCGTTTCATTACTTTCAAGATAACCTAAAAAATGTCAGTTTATATGTGCTCGCATTATGATCATTCTTTAGTTAAATGTCTTCTATGACCTTTATGTACCTTTCTAATTTATTCTTTTATCCTCCTGGATTGTATATTTTTTGATTGTTTTTTTATTTTTATTAATCTTGATTTAATATTGTTTTTGTGTTAATATTTCAAAGATGATAAGATACATTATGTATACGAAAATGAAAATTTTACTTCAAACTAAACTATTTTTTATTTTTTTTATGTCGTGCTCTTTTGATACTTATGCTTGGATTCATCAGCAAACGGAAGAAAATTTGATACAAAAAACAAATCAAGAAGAAAATCAAGAATTCGAACAGATTAAAAAAAGAATCACTATCAAAATTAAAGACATTATTTGTAATTCCAAAGAATTAGTTCCATCTCAAGCTCATACTCTTAAACTTAAAGAAAGTGAAATTTATAGAAATATTCCGATCATATTAACGGATATAAGAAAAAAATTTGGGATTTCCGCTGTTATTGCGTATGAATACAGCGTAGATCAGTTTAAGCAAAGTTTTGAAACAAGTACACCAGACGGACATGGTGGTATTCAACCAAAAATGATTAATCATGTCATTCAAGCTTTTTCTAAGGGAGCAGGTCTTGAGGCAAATTTAGAGTTTATTCTTAATGATGAAATTAATACGAAAGCAAATCCTACCTTTTTAGAGAGACAATTAATCACTCTTTTTCCTTTCTTCGAAGACAAGCATTCTGATGGGGTCAAAAAAATAATAAAAGAAAAAATTCAACAAGAAAAAGATCTATCAGAATACGATATATCTAGAATTTTAAGAGATAGCTTTTCATCTGTTTTTCTTACAAGCGCTTTTCCATTTAAAAGTTTTGAGCTTTATTCTTCAGAATGGTGCAAAGGTCTATTTTCTAAAAGTATAGATAAAAATATTCAAAAAAGAAAAGAAAATCAAAATTTTTCTCCCATTAACGAAGCATCAAGAGATCGTTCAGAGGTTTTAGCCATGGTTGATCGGTACAAAATAGAACTGCATTTTATGGATCATGCTTCTACTTACAAGCACTGCCTGTTCTCAACAATAAAAGATAGTTTATTTGATCTACAGCGTATTTACGGAGATTCATCTTTGGCTGTTTTTAATTTTATAGAGCAATATAAAATTCAAATGAACAAAATAGTATCAATGGGAGCGTTATATTACAATCTTGAAGATCATTTTGAATTTTGTTTAGATCAAACAAAACGTATGGTGCACAAGAGAATTGCAGATAATCAACACGCTCCGTACAATTTTGGATGGGACCTTTTATGTCTTTTCGTCAATAATTTTGAAGACGGAGCTCAAGATCAGAAAGAATGTTCTGAAAATGAAGCTTATTTAGGAAGCTTGATGCGCAATGTACACCAATTAAAAGAAGTCGGGTTTTCTGAAGAACAATTAACGAAACTTTTAAAACATCTTTTAAGAAATGAAACTCAGGAAACTGGCAGAATTAAGGTTTTTGAAGGCATTTACGAAAAATTTTCAGAAATAAAAATTAAGCAAAATTTAGAAAATAAAAAAAATTCTCTTGACATCTTACGTAAAGCATTTGTCGCTTTTCCAGAATTGTATCAAGAAAAGAATGTAACAATAATGAATGCCTTATTAGGTATTTTACCTGAAGCAGATAAAGAAGATCTTTCTGATCAAAAACGAGAACTCTACGAGCAAAAACTTTTTGGTATTTTTCGCGTTGCAGATTGGAAAAGGTATGCAAAGCGTGATTGTTGCTCAAGTGGTTTTGTGATAAATGTGAGAGAAATTCTTGAATCACATACGCAAGCGCAAAGAAAAAAAGAAACTCCTAAGGAATATGATGAATTGATAGAAAAGATTTCTGCTTTGTTTCCTGAAAAAGATACATCCTTTTTAGGTTTAGTCAAAACAGTAATGGATGAACATGCAATTTCTGAAGAGGATGCCTTTGGAATGATTCAAATGACACACAACAGTCTTCAAGAACAAAAAGAAGTCGAAGCAAAAATAATTTCTGCATTCTTGCATAAGGAACAACAACAATAAAAAAACAATCGTTCAAAATAATCTCAATAAATAATAATGAAAACAAAATATATTTATCGACATAAGATAGGCGCACTGGGCGCGCCCTAGTGGAGTCTGTCAAAAAAGCTTTTTTCTTTTTTGGAAATTCTTATGCAAAATTATACAATAAATTAAGTTGATATTTATGAATAGTGAGCTGTACTTAAGAAAAAAACACAAACCTCATATAGTCAAGATTTTTGAAAAAAGTCACAGAGTATGTGAATAAAAGTAATAGTTTTCGTAGCCCATCGATAAAGTTTGAGATTTTTTTCAAATATTATGATGAATGTAGATAAGAGACGCACATCAGAAGGGCACTGTTTATCAAAAAAGCGTGAGGGGGTAAAGAAAAGTTTTAATTTATGTAATAGATCAGAAATGGAAAAGCGCTTTGGTATGAGCGCTTCTGGAGCATTTACGGGTTTCGTAAAAATTCTATAGCTTAAAAAAGTTGAGACATTTAACTAAAGAACTGATGTTACGCAGCAATAGTTGATTTCTGCTTGAAATAATCATATTTTTCGTCTGTAAGTTTTTAAGGACAAAAAATGAAACTGGATCTTCTTGATATGTATAGCGACTATTTGATAAGTCAAAATCACTATGCAACATCGACTGGTTTAGCCAATATTGTTTCAAGGCGAA
>NZ_AWTR02000050.1 GCF_000469665.2 Holospora obtusa F1
TGACTTATCAAATAGTCGCTATACATATCAAGAAGATCCAGTTTCATGTTTTGTCCTTAAAAACTTACGGACGAAAAATATGATTATTTCAAGCAGAAATCAACTATTGCTGCGTAACATCAGATAGTAAATTTAAGTTGAGATTTACGAACAGATAGCTATATTATGCAATTTCCCTAAAATGAATTTACAGAGCATGTTTTTAAAATACGCTCAGTTGATAGAGATTTAATAAAATTTCATACAGATTCTATTCAATCATTCAGACTATCCATAAGATTTTATTTTTAATTTTGTGCGCCTTAATATACTCCCAGAATCTTTCAACAGGATTGAGTCCATGTGAGTAGGTAGGGTAGACTATCTTTAGATTGTTTAGCACCTCAAGCTTTTTTGATTTATGCCATCCAGCTCCATCATTATCGCCTCATTACCTTTTAAAACGCAGTATGCAAATCTTTCTAGGTGATTGTGCGGGCATGAATATCTGATTCAATAGACATTTTTCGAAACTCATTTATGCTAAGGCCCGTTCTAAATCAAGTGGATTTTTTTCGATATTTTTTGAGAATTTAATAAGAATTCAAATGAAATGTGTGTTAAATAAGACGTTATGCGTTTCGGGATGATCAGTGAGATCGGATAAAAGACAGTTTACCTAGAAAAAATAAAGTGTGACAGTCAAGGACGATCTCCTGTTTGTTGAGACTGTTTTATGCCGCTACCGTGCAGAAATTCTTTGGCGTGATCTTGCCAGAGAAGTTTGGTGATTTTAAAGCCCTACACCCGCTTTACCCGTTGGAGCCAAAAAAGCGTATGGATAAAGGTCTTTGAAATCTCTATCGCAGGACGCTGATCATGAGTACGCGATGATTTATGCAACGATTGTGCGACCTCATCAACACAGCGCAGGCTCTAAAAAAAGAGCATAATCAAACCATTGGACGCTTCTCTTTGGTCAGCACCAAAATTCATGCACCGTGTAATGCCCATGAAAATCCGGTCGCTTTTTATCTTACACAAGGTCAGGACCATAATTTGGAAAAAAGCTGATGCAGTGTTTGCGGATAAAAGCATACGATGCCGATGAAAGGGGGCGGAGAAAACTTAAAGAAAAGGGCCGTGATTCCATCTAAAAAGAACTGTTTGAAGTCTTCAAATTATGTAAATATCTTTTCCCGTCACTTGATCTAGAATTTTTTTGCTAAACTCAAGGTTGTACCGCCCCATTTTCACACGCTATGATAAAACGTCTTCAAATTTTCTAGACGCCATTCACTTTGCTTCAATTTATTAAAAAACGTTACTATAACGTGTTAATAATTTTAACGATTTTTTTGTACACCGAGTCTATCTCTTCTTCTAAAATGCAATAAGGGGGCATTAGGTAAATCGTATTTTTTAAAGGGCGAATAACCATACCTTGCTCAAAAAAACGTAATTTAGCTAAAGACATAAAGCGTTGCAAATCTTTAACATCAAAGGCAGCAATAGTCCCAAGAGTTCGAATTTTTTCTATTCTCGGACACTGAGATTTCGCTTCTATTATTTTGACCTGATGCATTTTGCTGATAGTTTTTATTGCCTCTTGACACTCAGGTTTTTTCAGTAACTTAAGTGAAGTAATAGCCGCGCTGCACGCCAGGGGATTTGCTGTATAAGAGTGACCATGAGCAAACGCAGTTTTAAAATCATCTCCTAAAAAAGCTTCGTAAATCCTATTTTGAGTAACCGTAAGCGCTAAAGGTAAAAATCCTCCCGTAAGTCCTTTTGAAATGCACAAAAAATCAGGAGCAATTTCAAGCTGATGAAGAGCAAAATATGTTCCTGTTCGACAAAATCCTGTCATTACTTCATCAAAAATAACCAATATATGATATTGACGCACTAAATTTACGACATTTTTTATAAATTGAGGTCTACATATCCGCATTCCACTTGCTCCCTGAATAAGAGGCTCTAAAATGATGGCAGAAATAGTGTTTGCATATTGATGTAAATATTTTTTTAATACTCGAATTGATTTTTCTTCTTTTAATTCTACCTGCTCATCTCCATTCCACGTATAAGGGTAAGGTATAGACAAAACATTGAAACATAATGCTTTAAATTGGTTATGAAATCCCGATTTTGCCCCAACAGACATGGCTCCAAACGTATCTCCATGATATCCTCCATCAAAACTTAAAAAAAATTTTTTTTCTTTTTTTCTCAAGTTAAGCCAATATTGGTAGGACATTTTCAAGGCTACCTCAACAGAAGTAGATCCATTATCAGAAAAAAAAAATCTGCAAAGATTTTTGGGTAAGATAGTCTGTAATTCTTGGCATAAAGTTACTGCAGGTTCATGAGTAAATCCTGCAAACAGAACGTGCTCCAAAGTCTTTGCTTGATCGTAAATACTTTTTGCAATTTCTTGATGGCCATGACCATGAATATTAACCCACCAACTCGAAATTAAATCTAAGTATGGAACGTCATTTTCATCATACACATAACTTCCTTGAGCTTTTTTAATCCCAACTATTTTCTGAGCATTTTTTTCTTGTGTAAATGGATGCCAGATTATTTTTTTGTCACGTATTGACAGCGTCATTTCACTAAACCTTTACAATATTTTTATGTACTTTTTTATGTATTTTTTTTTAATGCTTACTTTGAAAGCATCGCTTATTTAAATGAACACACTTTTCATAATAGTTCAGATTCGTGAGGAATAAAAGGGAGTGATTAACTAAAGAACGCAGTGTAAAAATCTTTTTAGGTAGTTGCGCAGGAATGGATCTCTGATTAAATAGATGTTGTCAAAATTTTTATTGATCACAGGCATCTATGCTCCTAGAGGATTTTATCATTCATATTTATCTAATTGTCGAGGATGTTTTGCAAAGATGTAGAGCGATTCGAAGGGATAAATTTAGTGATTCAGAAGTGATCACGATGAAAATCGTTGGGGAATACTTTGGTTCTTGGTATAAAAAAAAGATTTATGATTATGTCAAAACTCATCGGTTATCTTGTTTCCGACACTTAGAATCCGCACCACTTTTACTCGACAAGGGGCGAATTTGTGGAAAATAAAAGAAGCTTTTCAAAGACATTTTGCTCAAATAATAGTTCTAGAGGTTTTTTTTTGTTTGATGGATCCCCTATTTCAACATGTTACGTTAAACGGGTTGGCTATACCAATCCTTTTTTGGGGTCAAGCTGTGCCGCTAAAGACGAAAAATATTTTGGATTTAAGGGACATCTTCTCACTCATCAAAAAGGATCAAAAAGAAGTGATCCTAAATTTTACGATGGCAGAAGCCAATATCCATGAACGAAACATCTTGCCTGAGCTTACGGCAAATTACAAAGGCATGACAATTGCCAACAAAGGTCTGATTCGATCAACACTCCGCCAAGAGTTTAGGGAAATAGATCTCTCGTTGCAAACACCTCTCAAAAATAATATGAAAGACACCAGACCAAAATAAGTTATCCGTAAAAGGATGAGGGGCCGAAAAAAAATAGAAACAGTCATCGCACAATTCGTTGACAGGTTCTATGTTCAGTTCTATTAAAGAAAAAGATCTCTGGAATCTCTCAGCTAAAATTTGACGAAAAATACTCGCTCATACCTGCCGCTTCTTTACAGAAAATCTTCTTCCAATTCGAGAAAATCTTAACCTAAAAGATTTGCTCATTGCGTTAAAATAGTATAAAAGTATTGTCCATTGATGTTTATTTAGATAAGCGAAAAATTAACGAATATTTTTCCAGCTATCGTGTATATGAATAACACCTAAAGGTTTTTCATGCTTATCTACCACAAAAACAAAAGTAATTTTATAAAATTCCATTAATTTTAAAGCATCATTTATAATGGCATGATCGGGTAAAATTTTGGGAGTTTTTTGCATAACATCCTGTGCAAAGCAAGATGTTATGGTACCAAAAAGTGCGCATGCACGACGAACATCACCGTCAGAAATAACTCCTAAAAGCGTTCCTTCTTCATTAACAACTCCTGCACATCCCAGACGTTTTTCGCTCATAATGATTAAAACCTCGGTCATCGGTGCAGTTAAGGATACTAACGGCATATCATTTCCAGAGATCATAGTGTGGGTAACTGGAGATAATTTAAATCCCAAAGCTCCGTGAGGATGATATGTTTGATAACGTTCCAACGTAATATCCCGCTCCATAGCGCTTACTAAAATGTCTCCTAATGCAAGCATAACCAAAGAAGAGGTGCTGGGAACGCATCCAAGTGGTCCCGCTTCCTTAATTTCAGGCAAAAGTAACGTTGTACTGGCAATTTTTCCCAATCGTTTCAATGGAAAAGCAGTCATAAGAATGGAAAATATGTTTTTTTCTTGCGCAAAAGACAAAACGGGAATAAGTTCCGCAGATTCTCCGCTATAAGATCCCGCCAAAATTGTATCACTTTGTTTCAATCCTCCAAGCTCCCCATGAACGCCGTGAATCGCATCGAGAAAATAAGAAGCAACCCCGATAGAGGAAAAATTGCTAGAAATTTTTTGCAAAATAAACGCACTTTTTCCAATCCCAAGACACACAACTCTTCCTTCTGTCTGTCGTATTTTCTTTATGCAAAGAAAAAGATTTTCAGGAATAAACTCCCTCATTTTACAAAGACCAAGGATGTGTGCGTCAAGAACGGATCTGGGATCATACATATAAAAACACCTACTGTACAAAAATGCATATTTTTAACCAATATTAATAATTAAAATTCATTTTCTCTATTGCAAACTTTTGAATTATAAAGTTAAAATTAGTAACTTTCAAGATCATTCAACGTACTGTGCAGGGCATTGGCATGCAATATATTTCCCATAAATTTGTCTCCTTGAGTTCTTTATAGATTACACCATAAGAGTTTGGAACTAAACAGATAATTAGTTACATATTGAATAAAAGGCTCTTTTTCTATAATTGGCTTTGCCCACAAACGTATCTTTGAGCGAAAATGTCCTTGGCTTTTATAACGTAAATGCCATCTGCTGATTGTTATTTTATTTACTGATGTTACGCAGCAATAGTTGATTTCTGCTTGAAATAATCATATTTTTCGTCCGTAGGTTTTTAACTCATCTTAGCATCTTTCAAAATTTGAAGTTCATTGAACATTAAAAGATTGGCTTTTAACAATAGTTTTTGTTTTATTGCAAAATGATTCAATGAGGTTTTCACTTTCAATAATTCTAATTTGCAGTATGCAATGA
>NZ_AWTR02000049.1 GCF_000469665.2 Holospora obtusa F1
TTAGCATCACTCATTGCATACTGCAAATTAGAATTATTGAAAGTGAAAACCTCATTGAATCATTTTGCAATAAAACAAAAACTATTGTTAAAAGCCAATGTTTTAATGTTCAATGAACTTCAAATTTTGAAAGGTGCTACGTAAGATGAGCAATTTATAGCTTTATATATTGTACAAAAGATGGCACTCAACACAAACAATCACGATAATTTATTATTGTTGATGTTATGTGTTACTCATTAAATCAAGTACCTACTCTCTTTCTTAATTTCTTGTATTGTATCTATTCGCTTTTAAGAATATCTTAACGTCATTTATTCTTTAAAATCTAAATTTTTTTGTTTTAAGAGTGAAAGAAGATTTTCGCAAACGGGAAGCGTAAAATTATGAACTTTTTCACTTATATAAGACAAATCTTCTTTTTTCAATTCGTTAATTTTTAAAACGATCTCCTTTTGTTCATTTTCAGATTGTTTTAAAAAATTATGTTCTAATTCTTTTAATAATAAAAATTCTAAAACACACCTCAAATTTTTTTCTTTCGTATAAGGAAGGTAAGAAATTATGCCTTTGTAAAATTCTTCGTCAATTTCAGGACGCAATTCAGGGTTAAGTCTAATTAAATTCAAATATATAGTCAAAGTTCTTGAAAAATCTTGAGTTTTTTTTAAGCTATCTAATTCTTCCTTAAGACCTTTAAAATTTATCTTAACAGTTACCCCTTTTTCATTAAGATTAGTGAAGCAAGCCTCGTATATTTCTAAAAAATTTGTTAGTTTTGGATTGGAATTTAAATTTTTTTTAAGATTTTCAAAATTTATTTGAATTTTTACGTTTTTTGTATTCATTCTAGTTAAAGCAAATTTAAAAAAATAATTATTAAAAGAACTAATTTTTTTTAATTCTGGATATTTATTTAAAAAATTACTTATAAAATCACGATTTGATTGAGTAAATACTTCAATTTTTTCAAGAGAATTTGAAAAATCTTTTGTTTGCATGATCATTTTTACTAACATATGATCGTCATTAAAAACTTTTTTTGTTTTGTATTGTGAAAAAATTCTCCCAATCATAGCAGAACAAAGCTCTCTTACTTTACTGCAATTTATTTTGATTATTGATTCAAAAATTCCTATAAATACACCACTTCTTTCTAACTTTTTTTTATCTAATTGATACAATACGTGAGGTGAACACAACCGAAACCCACACTCCCAATGACGTAACAATTTTTCCCAAGTAATAGCAAATTGTTTATCATCTAAGTCTTGCATCTTCAAAATCATTTTATTTTGCACTTCTGAACTAGCATCAGAAAATGCATCTTTTTTTGTTTCAGTTTTCATTTGACTTTTAAGAATCATAAACTCTAAGATTATTTGCAAATCTGATTTCTTTATATAAGGAAGCCATGAAACCATCTTAGAAAGCAAAACTGTGTCTAATTTTACATTTCCATAATTTATTGCGTCTTGACTAATAAATTTGTGCACTGTATTCGAAAAAAAATCGGAATTCTTTAATTCTTCAAAAAAATCAAAGACATCTCTCATCGTATTTTTACTCTCGACAAACTGTGTTGCCAAAAAATAAGCAATTTCTTGTAAATTTTTAGGACCTCCCAAATAATTTTCTACACTCATAGGAAGTCCTTTAACTAATTGAACCATACGTTTAGTAGAATTTTTGAATAAACTTACGGCGTGAATTGGTAAAAAGTCTCTAAAAAAATCATAAATTCCAGGTAAATTTAAGGAATTTTTTTTAATTTTTTCTAAAGATATTAAAATTATTTGATTTTTTTGATCATCCTGTATTTTTGATAACAAAGTATGATTAGTTAAAATTTCTACAACATTTTGTACATGAGCTTCATCCCATGAACCCCTAGTTAAAGTTTTTATCATTTTCTTTGAAGTAAAATCTTCATTTGCTCCAAAAGAAATCTCTGAAATTCCTGTTAGAAACATTGAGAATAAAAAAAAATTTAATTTCATAATAAAAATAATATTTTTTAAAACTTTTTGGACTCTAACATAAAAAAAATAATTTTGTCAACATTGTTTTTTAACAAAATTTTTAATTAAACCTAGGGCCTGTCCTCAATTAAGCCAAAAACAATTTAAGCCAAGTGAATGGTGCCTGGAAAATTTGAAGACGTTTTATCATAGCGTGAGGCAAGGGCGAGGTGCCGCCTTAAGTTTAGCAAAAAATTCTCGATCAAGTGACGGGATTTGTAAAGGGTATTCGTTTAGTTCCAAACTCTTATGGTGTAATTTATAAAGAACGCAAGGAGACAAATTTATGGGAAATATATTGCATGCCAATGCCAAGACAACGCCAAAAATTAGAAAAAAAATACAAGAATCTAAAGATAGCGCCCCAACGCTTGCAAAACGCTATAAACTAAACGTCAAAACGGTTCCTAGATAGTGTAGTCACGAGATATTAGCCCATAAAGCGATACATCGAATTTGTACTGCTGCCAAGAATGGTCTGACATTTTTCGCATAACGTCTTGCAATACCGCGCCAGCTCTTGAGATAGAGAAATGCATTTTCAACAAGATGCCGAAATTTGTATAAATCTTTATCATAGCCTTTGTGAACTTTTCGGTTTTTTCTTGGAGGTATGACTACGGTCATGCCTTGGCTTTGGGCCTGAGCAACACTCGCATCGCTATCATATTTGTCTGCGAATAAATACTCGGCTGCGATGCCGCTTATCAATTGCCAAGCTTGCGTGCAATCAGCCGTGGTACCGTCTGTAATAATGATTCTGACTCGGCATACCATGCGCATCCACGGCCAGATGTACCTTTGTATTAAGCCCCCTTTTGAGCGGCTCATCTCTTGATTTCCACCTTTCGCACCGGCTGCATGAGGATGCGCTTTGATGTGACTTGCATCAATCATCAGCCATTTACAATCCGGAACATCAACTCATTCTTCGAGCAACTTCTCCCAGATATCTTTGTCTCTCCATCTGATAAAACGACGGTGCGTATTGCTCCAGCTTCCATAATCTGGCCATGGCGCTCCTGTCCTTAAGATCCAAAAAATGGCATTAATACATTGGCGATTAATCTTTAGCTCTCCCGCCCCAAACACCTTCTCGTCCTGGTAAATGAGGCTCTAACACAACTCCATACGCGGTCTGAAATATCGTGGTGACGATGGGCTTCTGACATATAATACCTATGCATTCATGAAATAACTGCATCACTTATATCATACTTCCTATCTCGTGACTACACTATTTAGTCCCCACCCCCGATTAAGTTGGTTTTTTTCAATATTTTTTGAGAATTCAAAAGAAATATGAGTTAAATAAGACATTATGCGTTACGAGATGATCGGTGATATCGGACAAAAGATGGTTTACCTGAAAAATCAGGAAAAGTGATAGACAAGAATAGCCTGTGTGTTGAAACTGTTTTATACCGTTGCCGTGAGGAGAATTCCGTGTCGTAATATGTCAAAGAAGTTTTATGCTTTTAAAGCCATCCACACTCGATTGACCCGTTGAAGCTAAAGGACGTATAAAAAAGGTCTTTGAAATTCTCTCGCAAAACGATGATCATGATTTCGCGATAATCGAAGTCAACGATTGTGCGGCCCCATCAACACAGCACAGGCTCTAAAAAAGAGCATCATCAAGTCGTTAGAGGCGTTCTGAGCACCAAAATTTATGCACCGTGTGATGCCCATGAAAATCCCGTCTCTCTCACCTTACACTAGGTCAGGACCATGATTTGGAAGAGGCTGATGCGGTGCTTGCGGATAAAGTATGCGATTGCGATGAAAGGGGGAGGAGAAAACTTAAAGAAAAGCGGCGTGATTCCACCTAAAAAGAACTGTTTGGAGTCTTCAAATTATGATACATATCTTTTCCCGTCACTTGATCGAATTTTTTTTGCTAAACTTAAGGCAGTACGACGCCATTGCCATACGCTATGAACGTTTTCAAATTTTCTAGGCGCCATTCATTTGGCTTCAATTGTGGTTTGGCTTAATTGAGGACAGGTCCTAAGATGATGATAAAAAAAGAGCTCTTTTAAGCCTAAAAAACCTAGCGATTTTCTAAAAAAATTTGAACTGCTTTCAAATCTTCTTGAGTATCAACACACATATAAGTCATATTTTTTGGAGCCTTGATGGCCCAGATAGAATGTCCCTGATCTAAAAATCTTAACTGTTCTAAAGCAAGACTTTGTTCTCTAAAAGAAGGAGCATATGTCGTAAATGACTTCAATGCAGAGGTTCGAAAAGCATACACTCCCCAATGGCTAAAATACGAAAAAGATGAATCTAATGTCTCTACAACACGACTAAAATCGTGACATTTCCAATACTCAGGAAAATCAGGACACTTTGAACACACAGCCTTAACTTTTGAAGGACTGGATAAAAGTTTCTGATCTTCAAGCTCGCTAACAATCGTAACCATGCTTACGTGCGAAAAAGAAAACGGAACCAAAAGTTCAAAAAGGATTTGAGTGTCTATCACAGGAGTGTCTCCTTGAACATTAATGACAATATCAAATTGATTCCAAGCATTTTTGATATCTATCGCTTGCGCAACTCGGTCTGTACCCGTAAAACATTCTCCCGTCTTCACGCGTTGAGACTCAGAAAAAAGATTCCCAATTCTATCGTCATCGTAAGCCACCCAAACCGGAGCAATATGAGAGTTTTGAAGATTATTAAAAACACGTTGAATCATGGGGATCCCCTGTATCTGAGCCAAAGATTTTTCGGGAAACCGTTTCGACTTTAAGCGAGCAGGAATAACAATAAGCGTACGCAAAAATTCACCAAACTAACTATCCTAAATAACACAAAAAATTCTACACATTTTTTTTTGAATAACAAGCAATGAGATCAAAATTGTATAGGCCACATCCTCGATTAAGTTGGTCTTTTTCAATATTTTTTGAGAGTTTTGACGTTTAGATAGTTTTATGTCGAAATACGACTATATAGTGTAACTCCGAAAACTGCATAAGGAACGGTATAGTACGCAGGGCCTACGCATGAAGAAATTTTATTCTACAACTGTGTTTAAAAGATGTATAGATGTATATTTGCCTTAAAATTATAGAAAGCCATTTTAGTTCATTGAAAGATCCCCGTTCCTCAAGGAACCCACGCCACCCTTTTATGACTTTGATAGCAACCAGTTTGTTAGCAGTTCTTTGTGGTATCGACAGTTTTAGTGGGATGCAGGATTTTGTTGAGATGCATAGGGAAGCGTTGAAAAAATATTTCGACTTTCCGTCTGGTGTGCCAAGTCACGATACTTACCAACGGCTTTGGGATAATTTATGCCCCAATCAATTTAGAGATTGTTTTTGCGATTTTGTAGAAAGTCTTCAAAAAATAACGAGTGACATTATGAATATCGATGGGAAAACGATCCGGAATAGCTCTTCAAATAAGCTTTTTCATAGTGTAAGTGCTTGGTGCAAGAATAAAATGGGTTTCGCCCAAGAGAAAGTGAATGAAAAAATCAATGAAATCAAAGCCATTCCAAAATTGTTAAAACTTTTAGATCTTGAAAATAAAATCATTACGATTGATGCCATGGGAGCTCAAAGGGACATGTGTCAGCAAATCGTTGAGAGGAAAGGTGATTATGTAAGGCAACCAAGGAACACTGTTTGAAGATGTTAAGCTCTTTTTATCTGAGTTAAATAACCACGAATTCATTAACGAAAATAATGACAAAGGCCATGGAAGAATTGAACAGCGTGTGGCCGTTGTTTCACATCATACAAAGCGGCTGAATGACATTCATCAATGGCCTGGTTTAAAATCCATAGGTCGCATTACCTCAACGGTGCTTCGTAAAGGGAAAAAATCAAAAGATACCCGATACTATATTTCATCAAAATTATTAAGTGCTTTTGAACTGAATGAGATTGCCCGTCAGCATTGGGAAATTGAAAATCAACTTCACTGGGGTTTGGATGTTGTTTTCAATGAGGACAAAGCCTGCATTCGGAATGATTGCGTTACCGAAAATTTGGATATACTCAGAAAATGGGCTTTAACCATACTGCATAAAGCAAAAAATAAGCCAGAAAACTCGATCAAGTCTATCATGCGCAAACATTCTATGTCTTTTAAACATCTTATTCATTGTGTGAACACAATTCTTCATGCGTAGGCCCTGATTATAGTCGTATTTTGGCTTGACAATATGTTTTTTTTATATTAATATTTGTTTGTAGAAACTTAAAAAAGGTGAAAATTTTATGAAATTGAAAATTCTTTCTCTTCTTATGATTTTTTGTAATCAAGGTTTTTCTGTCGATATTTCGTTACCCGTGATATTGGAAAATGTTGCAAAAAATAATGTACAAGGTCTGTTAGATAATATTCAAAACTTATTATCAAGCACAAATAAGAAAGAAGTATGCAGCACAGTAAAAAAAATGATTCATAGGAAAATTTTTCAAAATATAAATATATCAAATGTTTTTTATCCACAATATGTTGATAGAACTGTAGAAATATTTTTTAACAAAAACAACGATCAAGATCTTAGCATACAAATCTTGCAAGAAATCTTCAAAGATTTTATATATAGCTTTGTTAATAGTCATATTAATGAACAAGATTTTCTTTCATTTATTGCAACCATTTTAAAAAAGAAAGAAAAGCAGATAGTTGCGGATGCTGCAGGAGAAAAAAATCAACAAACATCTTTTAATTTGAATTCATTTTCATCTGAAAGAGCAAAACAATTTTTAGATTTTGTGAATTTAGAAAAATTTTCAAAAGAAAAACCCCATTTCTTTTGTAGACTTATTGGGAAGATTAGTATCTTCGGATAATGATCCTGAGCTTTCACTGTATGTCTTAAAAATGTTGAATGGTGAAAAAACATTTGGATATATGAAAGATTCTTTTTTTGTTCCAATCATAGAGAAGATTCGAAGCGATAATGTGGATCCCGTTCTTGCGAATTTTGTTTTGAGTTTTTTTAATTTAGAACAAAGATTTACAAAGGTTACATCTAGGCAATTTCAAGGAATGTTATTTGATATTCTATATTCCAATGAGCATCATTTGGATGAAGTTTTATTAACCTCCATGAATTTGAAAGAACATTTGGATACAAATAATTTGAATCAATATAATTGTTTTTATTTTGTTGATTTGTTTGATACTATTTTAGCTTCTTATAGAAAATTGCCGCTTATTATTGAGATCACTTTAAGATCTCTAAATTTTAAACAAATGTGTGCTCAACTTCCCCTAAGTGCGTTTGAGGAATATCGTAACAGAAGGAATCTTAAAATCAATAAAGGAAAATTTTGAAATTACACAATACGTTTTGGATGGTATTTCTGAATCCTTAAGAAAAACAGTTGAACAATCATCGATCGATAAACTTGCTTCATTTGTAACACATTTATGTAAAAGCACTCATAGTCTTTCTGTAAACGTATTAGAGCTATTAGCGCCTAGTTTATCCAACGATAAGAATGATAACTTGGCTCAAAACGTGTATACATCAATAATGAATGATATTTTTTTAAAATTAGAAAAAAAAGATATTTCTAAAGAAGAACGAAATGTTTTGGTAAAAAAAGGAG
>NZ_AWTR02000048.1 GCF_000469665.2 Holospora obtusa F1
TACCAGAACTATAAGAACACAATCTAATCATCTATTTGCATCACTCATTGCATACTGCAAATTAGAATTATTGAAAGTGAAAACCTCATTGAATCATTTTGCAATAAAACAAAAACTATTGTTAAAAGCCAATGTTTTAATGTTCAATGAACTTCAAATTTTGAAAGGTGCTACGTAAGATGAGTGACATAACTCCATAAATTTGAAGAGCTGTAATCTTTTGAACGTCAATGACGAGTCATTTGATCATGGCTAATTTCGCCTTGAAACATATTGGCTAAACCAGTCGATGTTGCATAGTGATTTTGACTTATCAAATAGTCGCTATAAATATCAAGAAGATCCAGTTTCATTTTTTGTCCTTAAAAACTTACAGACGAAAAATATGATGATTTCAAGCAGAAATCAACTATTGCTGCGTAACATCAGTTACCTCATTTTCTCCGTTTCGAATCCCGCTTGCTCTCCGGTTTTCGTTCTCTAAAAAGTGAGGGGTCAAAAAACAGCAATTCTCTAAAACCGAGGCAAATCCAGGGTTTGAGTACATGCGTACCTTCGCGCCTAGTGTTCGCATGTATCGGAGATGGAGAGGCTAAAAATGGAGATTTTAGGGGTAAAATGGCAAAATTGGAGAAAGTGAAGTACGGGTGTAATTATATACAGAAGCGCTGAAAAGCCCACAAATACTGAGGTTTATAGGGGCACTAACGCTAAAGCAGAAACACGCGAGAAAAGTTATTCCTCAAAAAACTGGCGGTGATCGGTTTCTCCTAACCTAACCAACTCCAAACTGGGGTGGTATAGTCATGTTTTCACTCTCTGAGGTGATTATAGATGCGTACCTGGAGAGTGTCAAATGAACGATTTTTGATTCTCTGAAAAAGTTTAGCGTATCCATAAAATCTCTATTTTCATGATCTTAAGCACACGCAACATGCTCCTGAAATTACACTATATCTAACTTTAAGGACATGCCGTGACCTATTTGTGATAAATTTGGTCACTATTGGGACAGAGCCGCTTATTTCGGGAGGTGGTGATAAGGGTTGCCATTATTAGCGATAATCATTTAAGTCGATAATAGTGCACTCTTGTGTTCTTTCAGGTGATGATGTCAAACTTTGCTATTATCGTATATTGACTTATTCGATAATAATTGGTATACTATATCTATTATCAAGAACAAAAGGTGTTAAATGGATATAGAGCAATCACCAAGCGGTCAGATCATTAAGGCCTCTACAGGCTATAAAGCCTTCATCCCAGCGGCTTTACCACCAAAACTTGAGTGGAATGATGCGCTTGTCTATAGTCTATCGCGCGCTGATTTCTTGCTCGGGAAATTGGCCCGTGAAGGCAGTAGATTGCCCAATCCTCATCTTCTATTGCGTCCATTTATAACCAGAGAAGCTGTTTTATCCAGCAGAATAGAAGGCACTCAGGCGACTTTAGGTGAAATTCTCGCGGCAGATAGCGGCGTAAATGTCAAACAAAACCCAGATGATTTGCAAGAAGTTCAAAATTACATCAAGGCATTAGATTACGGCATCAAAAGGTTGAAAGAATTACCATTATCTTTACGGCTAATCAAAGAAATTCATGGGTCTTTGATGCAGGGCGTAAGAGGCTCTCATGCGACACCTGGAGAATTTAGATGCACGCAGAATTGGATAGGTTCACCTGGGTGTACTCTTAACACAGCCAAGTTTGTACCTGTACCTCCTGATCATTTGATGGATGCTTTAAGCGAATTAGAGAATTTTTTACATAACAGGCAATTGCCGCCTCTTATTCACATTGCTCTGTGCCATTATCAATTTGAAGCCATACACCCATTCTTAGATGGTAACGGACGTGTTGGGCGGCTCCTTATTACCTTATTACTTATCGAGCAAAAAATGCTTCCTTCTCCTTTGTTATATTTATCGGCATTTTTTGAAGCAACCCGCGATGAGTACTACCGGCAGCTATATAATGTGAGCCGAGATGGCACGTGGCGTGATTGGCTCATCTATTTTCTTAATGGCGTTGCAGTTCAATCTGAAGATGTTTTGTCCAGGGCGGAGCGTATCAATGAATTATTACAGGCGTGGAAAATAATGGTAGCAAGCACCGGTTCATCAGTTGCGGTAGACATTGTAGAGCGGCTTGCGGTTAATCCTTATGTAACGATTAATAAAATTGCTCAAGATTTAGGGGTTGCCTACAGCACAGCACAAAGAGGCATCCAAAAACTTGAAATAGCCAACATTATTCAAAAGACTGCAGATAACAAGCGTGACAAAGTTTATTGTGCAAATGCAATACTGCAAATCTTAGAGGAGCCTACAAGGATTAGTGCTGAAGCTGATGGGTAGGCGCGAATAACATGAATGTAAAGAGGCTATATGACCACAATAATTGAAACAGAAAGGCTTATTTTAAGAACCTGGAAAAAAGAAGACGCAGATCCCTATTTTCAAATCAACCAAGATCCAAAAGTGATAGAATTTTTACGTGGACCATTAACCATGGAGCAAGTGAATGATTTCATCCCTGCTGTTAATAATCATGGGGATAAACATGGTTCACGTTATGGGCTGCCTGTCTAAAGGAAACCGAGGAATTGATGGGCTTTATCGGTCTCAATTACTCTGATTGGGAATCCACTTTTACCCCGGCAGTCGAGGTGGGTTGGAGACTTGGTTCTCAGTATTGGGGCAAAGGATATGCAACGGAAGGTGCCAAAGCTTCTCTGGAATATGGCTTTAAACAGTGCGGCCTTAAAGAAATCGTTTCTTTTACAGTGCCTGCAAATGTTAAGTCTTTAAGAGTCATGGAAAAGATAGGCTTAAAACGAGATTTAAACGGTGATTTTGCTCATCCAAAACTCGCGGCTGATCATAAACTTTCTCATCATGTTCTGTATAGATTAAGCGCTGATGAGTATATCAAATGAACACCTTCCATTCCAATATCATCAGCATTTACGGCGAAAAAGGCAGGCAGTGGTTAGGTCATTTGCCGAATCGCGTCGCACAACTAGCAAATACTTATGGACTGTCAAATTTAAAAGCAGTCAATAATTTAAGCTACAATTATGTGTTATCGGGTTTGCAAGGACCTCAGCCAATTATTTTAAAATTAGGATTGGATATTGATGGATTCAAACGTGAAGCCGCTGCCCTGATGGCATTTTCAGGCTTTGGTGTTGTCGAAATACTTTCAGAAAATAACGGCTTGCTTTTGGTTGAATGCGCAGTACCAGGCATCTCTTTAAAGTCCTATTTTCCTGATAACGATGATCAGGCAATTAATATCACAGCAAATGTTATCAACCGATTGCACAAAGCACCGATACCAAGCACCCATGCATTTCCACATATCAAAGATTGGCTTGAAGCATTAGATGGCGACCTAGAAATTCCAGTACACACGCTACAAAAAGCCAGAGAAATTCGTGACAAGCTTTTAAAAACGGCTGAGGCAGATGTTTTGCTCCATGGCGATCTGCATCATGATAATATTTTGCAAAATGTCAATGATTGGGTGGCGATCGATCCAAAAGGCGTTATTGGTGAGCTAGCCTATGAAGTAGCCGCTTTTATCCGCAATCCAATCCCGGAATTACTGAATCACGTTGATGCTACCACTATTATTCATAATCGCATCACTTACTTTGCTGAGGCCCTTACATTACACTCTGGGCGAATCATTGATTGGTGCTTCGTGCAAGCGGTGCTTGCATGGATTTGGGCGTTAGAGGATGGTTGTGATATGAGCTATTTTGCACAGCTAACAAAGATTTTTGATAAGATTCAGAATCACGATAAACAATAAATAATTACTGACATTCGATATTTCAGTTGATAGTGTTAGCCATATTGAATGGGTCATAACTGAGGCGCGAATGAACAGAATTCAAAAAATAAGTTCTTATTTATTGGTGGTTTTTAATATTTCAATCGCGATGATTCCCCTGTATCTGATTGTGCAGTGGATTTTTATTTCGCTTAAAACAACTGATGTATCGAATGTCATTAATTTTTTTGGAATGCTAGAAAAGACAATCCAAACACCCGAAGGATACGTCAACCTGAGCAATATTTCTTGGACGCCTCTGCTGCAACTGTTGGGCTTTAGTGCAGACATAATAGGACTTTTACCTCTCTTAATTAGCTTATTTATCCTGAAAGAGATTTTTAAAAATTATCAAATAGGGGAAGTCTTCAGTGTTAGGAATGCGATTCATTACCGAAGATTGGGGGCTTTATTTTTACTCGATGCATTACTCATCAAATCATTGAGCCAAACGTTGATGATTTTAGCGGTCACGATGACAAACCCTCCAGGGTCCAGATATTTATCCATCTCCTTTGGTACGCCCAATTTATCTTCGTTATTTTATGGAGTGCTCGTAATCGTCATATCGTGGGTTATGTTAGAAGCAAGCAAGCTTCATGATGAACATAAGTTCACAATATAGAGGAGTGGACTATAGGCATTATTGTGAATCTCGATGTTATGTTGGCTAAGCGAAAAATGAAACTGCAAGATTTAGCCGATCGTATTGATATTACGGTTCAAAACTTATCGATCCTAAAAACAGGCAAAGCAAAAGCCATAAGATTTTCAACACTGGAAAGCATTTGTGAAGCTTTAGATTGTCAGCCAGGGGATATTTTAGAATTTAAAAAGGACGTGTTATGAAAACTATGAGTCGATTATTACTGATGCTTTGCATCTGTTTTTCATCTTTTGCGGTTGCAGCTGCCGAGATTACCCCGCATAAATATACGGATGCAGAAAGACAAAATGGCGGTCCAAAATATGAAATACCGTCATCATCCCGCTTTACCACAAAAAGAATAGGCGCAGATTCCCCTGATATTGTTTATTATTTCAGCAAACCTTCAAGAGATAAGTTCCCAATTGCCATTTTAGTTGGTGGTTCATCTTTAGAAGACGACATTACAAGTATCATTCATTTTCATCGTTACTTTTTAAAAGAATTTTTAGATTTGGGTGTTGGCGTTATCACGATTGAGCAACAAGGCGTTGATGGTAATCAAGTTAACAAAACTGAATTCATGGAACATTACACAAGGTCTAATCGCTTGATTGATCACCGCACAGTTATTGAACATCTCAAAAACCATCCACCCAAGGGATGGAATGGAAAGCTCATTTTCCTTGGTGTTTCTGAAGGCGGCCCCATTGTGACAACGTTGACCACTGATTATTCATCAGATGCGCTTGCAACAATAAATTGGTCTGGTGCTGGAGATTGGTCTTGGCGTGATGAGCTTTGGATTTTTATGCAAGATATGATTAAAAACACTCCTTGGTATATCAAGTTAAGAGCCCAGCTTCCTTCATGGATGCCGTATTCACTTGATTTGTATTTTCCAAAATCTAGACCGGATCATGATCAAGCTATGGATGAAACAATTAAAAATCCAAGTGCCCATCTTAAGCTTGCCGGCATGACTTATAAATATCATCATGATGCTTTAATCGTTTACCCAAACCCAGAATATGATAAAATCAAAACCCCATATTTGATCGTAGCTGGCGTGAAAGATTCGATTATCGATTCATCTGATGCTTTTGTCCGGAAGGCAAAAGAAGTAGGCGCACCTGTAACTTATATGCGCATATCAGATATGGATCATTACGTCAGAAAAAAAGATGACGTCATTAACGATTCATTTGCGTGGCTTAAAAAGCAGCTTGAGAATTGATTGAGGGACAAGATTGTCCCCCAACACTCACCACTTTAAGCCCTACTTAAGAAGCACCCAAATTTCGGTTAAAGATTCCGTTTCGGCTACCTCATAATCAAAATTGTAATAGCAAAAGATGCAAGGCAAATCCCCCAGTTCTTCCCCGGACTGCGGTAACCAATCACGATAAATACTGTAAATCGTATCACCGATATTATCGCGTGAGCCTTTATGCATTGTAACAGCATATCTGCCGGCAGGTAGAGTGCGTTCTGTCACTTGATCATTCAATTTAAAATCTTGTGGAACGCTAAGGGCTAAATCAAAGCAAAACTCTTCTGGTTTCACCTCTCTTGGATCGTGGTAGCCAAAGCCAAAGGCTTCTCCCGGTTTCGGTTTTAAGTTAATGGGTTGTGCCTTTGCCCACGTAATAAGTTTATCAAGTGTGTCAGATAATCTCATGGGATCTCCATGATGCTCCATCAAAGCAACTCTTTTAGCTGACAGTTCTTTAATCGTTATCGTCATAATTTTTTCACCTTTAATATGCATAGGTTCCGGTGGATTTTCGAAGCTTTCCCAATTGCGTTCACGCCTAAATTCGCTGGGACTTTGTCCGCAAATTTGTTTAAAAGCCCGACTAAACGATTCATGGGATTCGAATCCAGCATCCAATGCAATGTTAATAATTGTTTCCTCTTTATGGACAATCAATTGATGAGCAGCCCGTTTTAGCCGCAGCCACTTGATATAGCCCATTAAAGGTAACCCAGTGTAAGCTGTAAACAACCGATGAAAATGATATTTTGAAAAACAAGCGATACGGCAAAGCTCATCCAGCTCAAGCTCTTCATCAAGATGCTTGCCTATGAAATCAATCACTCTGTCGACTCGTTCTTTATAACTCATAATATCCTAATGCTTCAGTTGTAACCGTCTACATGGATAAAAATACGACGTTTCTGTTTTTTATGCTTGACCACCATTGCTAATCTTCATTTAGTTATACTGCCATATGTAAAAGTTTAAGTAGCTTGCGAACAGAATCCATGACAGATAAGGAATCATAAGCAGCGATGCCGCTCTCATTTTTTTATAAGCTAGCCAAATGATAGTGACTACCAGAATATCCATAGCGACCAAAACTAGGAGGGAAAGTCTAGTTAAGTGGTAATGAAAAAACAAAGGAGTCCAGCCACAAGCGCCAATAATGCCGTATAAAATAGTCCAGGCAACCGGAAATACATAATTTGGCGGTGTCAGAGCGGAACGATTCAAAGTGCTGTACCAAGTGCTAATCTCGGGTTTGGTTAAAGAGCCAATGACTCCTCCAATCGCAATCAGCGCTGCAATCCAGATGATTAAAGAGAGGTGATTTTTAGTGCCTTGATTCATAGGTCGCATAAAATATCTTCGATAATTTTGTTCTTAAATGTTGCATGCTTATGAAGGCCAGCTGCTATGATTGCTGGGGCTAATTCTTTTATCATCTCAAGAGCGGCAGCTTTCTGAGTTTCATTTGAATTTGAATCCTCAAAAAGATCAATATTTTTTAGAAAAGCAGCTATTGACCCCTTGCGTACAGTCAGCCCATTTAGTTCTACAAAATTTTCGCTATCTGCTAAAATATCATCTGGTTTTATTGCGTTAGTAGTCATTACGATATCTCCTATAAAAAATTATTAATTAAACTCACATTTGTACCTTAAATTGCCATATGGCCCCGTAAAATCCATGACAGGTAAAGCCTGATTTAGCATAAAAATCTACTGATTCCGTGTCTGTTTCAGCCATAATTTTATACCCTTCATACTGTTTCTTTACCTCTTCTAAAAGCAATGTTCCAATCCCTTGTCTTTGGTATTTCAAAGGTACGCTGATGTGGCGAATGGTAATAATTTTAGTTGTTTTACAGAGGCCTAAAACTCCAACAAGAATATCACCTATAAAAGCACCTATGATCGCATGATCAGGATTTTTGTAGCTTCCAATTACCTCTAGAATTTTTTCTGGCGAAGGATTTCCAATTGCACCATAAATAACTGAAGGCAACCTTGCGTCATCAAGGCTTACAGATTTTATGATGATTTTATTTTCTGCATTCATACACAATAGACTCATCTTGTTCGGTTGGCGCAGAAGATTTATCAAAAGCTTTGAGTATTCTTATGTGTTTAAATCCCACAGCTTTTAGCATTTCCATCAGCTGATCCTGCTCATAAATCTTCACTCTCAGTTCTTCAATTTCTGTATGGATAATATTTCCCGCTTCCATCAGTTCATATTTGCAAAGGCTAGTACAGATATCGTTTTGCATTGTTGCAAGCTGGCTTAGGATAATTTTTTGGCCATTTGTTTTGGGCCATAACGAACCACGCCATATGCCTTCTTGAGGAACGGCTTGCATAGTTTCAGCCTCAAATAAGAAAATACCACCGTCGTTTAAATGGTCATAAATGACTTTAAGTGACTTCTCTACTTGAACAAGGTCAATGATTAAACAAAGGGAGCCACTGGGAATAAAAATCAAATTGTATTTTTCTGGACGTTTTAAATCTTCAACAAAACCTTTCCAAACGAGTGGTTTTAAATTTTTAGCCTCAGCCTTAACATGCAAGGCTTTGAGCATATTGTCACTGGCGTCAAAGCCATGCACATCAAATCCCTCTTCAAGTAATGGTAGCAAAAATCGTCCTGTGCCACACATCGGCTCTAAAATAGGAGCGTTCGAGTTCATGGCATAATCACGATAAAAAGCATAGGCATCTTCCGGTGGGTTTGGCTTGCTTAAATCGTAAACCTCTGTACAAAGGCTGAGATAAGTTTCTAAAGTTTTCTTCTTAATGTGTTTATCCATTCATTACCTCATATTTTTTAAAAAAATCCATAAGCCCTTCAATATCATTTTGGTAATGATAAACATGCCAACCGCAATCTTGTGCGCCGAGGGTGTTATTTTTTGTGTCATCAATCAACAAAAGCTCATGCGGAAGTAACGATAGTGCCTTTCCAATATGCTGAAAAAATCCTTGTTCCGGTTTAATAACTCCAATTTTATAAGATGCAAAACATTCTTTGAAATAAGAGCCAACCGTATCCAGAATATAAGCGGTGCGCAAAGCTTCTTGGTTCGTACCGAGATAACATGGGGTTTTTAAACTTTTTACCAAATCTAATATGTCATAATTCACATGATGATCGTTACTTAACCAATACTGGATATACTGCTCGGGTGTTATGCCCAGGTCTTTAAATAATTTTTCTTGGAAAATAATATGAAGATGATCATCCAGTTTGATTTTACCTCGAATGATGCTCTCCCATTTTTCTGAAAAAATAAGGGAGAAATGCTTTGATGTCAGACCAAGATCTTCTTTGACGCTCTGGCTCCATAAATAATTTTCGCTTTCATCGTGAGTTTTAAATACCACGCCATCGACATCAAAAATAATAGCCTTAATCTTGTTATTACTCACTCCACAACCTCATCAATAATTCGTTTTTGCAAACCAGCCTCAGAGCTGTTTTTATCTGCAATTTGGCACAGTTCAAAAGTTGCCTTCCAAAGTGCCCAGGCGCGGGCTCGGAGCCATGTATCAGTATCCATATCCATTTTTGATATAAAAACCTCACGAGCTTTGCCGGATAAATACGTCCAGGCAATTACTAAGTCACAGGCAGGATCACCAACAGCAGCGCCGCCAAAGTCAATAACTGCTGATAGTTTTCCACCATCCATCAGTATATTGCCAATCGCAAAATCCCCATGAATCCATACAGGCTTTTTATCCCATTTGGTAGCACAAGCCCGATCCCAAAAAGCTAATGCGTTTTCCTCATCTACAATCTCAGCCAGCTCTGCGATTTGTTCTCGAGCTCCTTTGTCATAAACAGTGACATGATCACCACGCCACCAGTTGTGTTGACCCGGTTCAGGGCCTTCCACATCATTAATTGCTTGTAGCTCTTTTAAAAACTTGGCGAGATCAAAGGCAAGTTGTTCTTTGTCTTGATCGGTTAAGGTTAGGAGATTGATGCTTTTGCCGGGCAACCATTTGTATATAGAAAATGGATAAGGATAATCTGTCGATGGATTTCCCATTTTAATCGGAGCTGGAATGTTAACGCTTAAAGGTTTTGCTAATTGTGGCAGCAGCTCTTGCTCTTTTGGAACTTTTAAAGCGTAATCTGCTGCTGTTGGCATACGAATGAGCATATGCTCGCCAAGCCTATAGGTGCGGTTATCATGCCCTTGTTTTTCAACATCTGTGATTTGCAAGTGAGAATATTCAGGAAATTGCTCCTCTATGAGTTTGCACGCAAGATCAAGGGTTGGCATAATCAATTTGTTGTTCATAGCTCCACCTCCATAAAGGTTACAGGATGAGACTTAAATTCATCCATACCGATTTTCTTCCATCCAAGGCGCTTGTAGTATTCAGGTGTCGTTGGATCAAAAGTAAACAAGTACAGCTTTTTAAAACCAAGTTCTTTTGCTTTTAGGGCTGTGATGTCAACCAGTATTTTTCCGATCCCCTGTTTTTGATGTTTAGGGGCTACTACCACATCTGCAAGCCATGGTCCTAAATCGGGGCGAAACTCCTCCTTAAGTTTAAATGTGCAAAATCCTACTGGAATTTCATCACACAACGCAACGAATGAAGTTGTTTCATCTGGATGATTGAGCTCATCATATGTCAATGACTCTATCTCTTGAATTGTCAGCTCTGGAAACCAAATTCTACCTAAAACGTCGTGCCAAATGTGAGCGAGTGCTGGTATAGCGTCTGGATGATTTTTCAGCAGGTCAATTTTGATCATAACTCCACCTCCATAACGGTTACAGGATGAGATTGGAATTCATCCATACCAATTTTCCTCCATCCAAGACGTTCATAGTATTCTGGTATGGTAGGATCAAAAGCAAACAAGTACAGTTTTTCAAAAACAAGCTCTTTTGCTTTCAGTACAGTCACATCAATCAGCATATTACCAATTCCTTGTCTCTGATATTTTGGATCAACCACAAGTGAACCGAGCCAAGGAGTAAGATCTGGACGAATACCATCATTTTCACGTAAACTACACATGCCAACCGGTAAATCGCCGTCTAATGCAACAAAAGTGATTGGTAAATCTTGATCATTCCGTGATTCTTTCAATCTTGTGATAACACGTTCAACTGGCACATCAGGAACCCAGATTTTACCTAATACTTCATGCCAAATGTGTGCAAGTTCGGGTATAGTGTTGGGATGGTTTTTAAGCAGTTCGATTTTGATCATGATGCTATCTCACTTATTAATTCTGGCATCAAAGTTTTTACCCTTAAAATTGTTGGTAATACTTGCATGACTTGTTCTATCCCAATATTTTTTTGCTCAAATTCTCTTTGATTGATAGACCGATTAATATTGTAAACCATCCAATTAATCCAATTTCCCATAACCCCATAAAATGCTGCTTCAACCGTTCGTTTTTCAATTAAACCTCCGGACTCCGAATAAGATTTAAGCATTTTATGGAACAAATTGATCTTGAGGTTGGTTGTCACGCCCGACCAATCTAACGCAGCATTTACAATTTCATATGTGGGGTTTAGTTTACGGGCCGATTCCCAATCAATTAATAGAGGGTCCTTTTTATCCGTCCACAAAACATTTTTTTGATCTAAGTCACCATGCCCAATTACTGTATATTTTTTAAGAATTTCAATTGAATCCAAGTAACTTTCATTAATTTCTAGGAGGGTAGATAAATGGGAATTTAAAATGTCACCAAATGGAAGCCGCATTTGAGTTGACTGCTTGATTAAGTTCGCAATGTGTTTATTATCATGGATATCAAATTCAGGTTCATCGATACCTTCAATACAGAGATTTATTAAATGCATTTTTGCAAGTATTCTGGCAATGATTAATGCTTGACCTTCGTTAATTTCATCTTTATCTAAAGCTTTCGCGTTAACCCAAGGGTACACAAGGTAGCCATATCCATCTGTAATTAAAAGATGTTTATCAGATTGCGAAAGAGCGCATACCCCAGGGATATTTTGAGCCATAAAACTTGAAGCTATTTGCTCGCTCAATTCATAATTTTTAATGACTTGCTCATTTTTCAAATCAATATCTTTTGATAGCTGCTTAATCGCATAGGAGCCTTTATCTGTATCAAGACGCCACATGAGATGCAGTAAGCCACCGTGTACTCTTGTGGGCGCTTGGATCGGTGTCCCAAGATTAAAATGATAGCAAATTGCTTTGATGTGATCCTTATTTGCAGACAGAAAACGTTTAATCAATAAATGGTGTGGTTTACCGGCACCGCTACAATCTGCACTCATCACAAAGTCAGCAATATGTTCAAAGCCTGCCTTTATATAAACATGCTTTGCTCTAGGATTATCACTAGCAGGGTCTATTATAAATGTATCGGCTGATTCATCGAATTCTTTTCTGAAGAAATCAAGAAATTCCGATAAGGTCTTGGCCCCATAGCCTTTGCCAAAATAATCTTTATCCCCAATCATGTAATCGATGCCATACGTATTACCGGTTTTTGAAAGGTGACTTAATTTAATATCATCGATGTGGTCTTCAGCTGTTTCTTGGATCGTCATTAACATTGCGAATGGGTGGCGATTCCAGCTTGCTATCCAATAAAAATACTTGCCTTCACAATAATTCGAAGGTTCTTTTCTGCCATTAACAAAATTTAAAATATCGTCTTTATGGCCTTGCGTATTATCCCAAAACTCCTGAACAAAAGGCTCTGCAAGCCAAACAAAAATAATATTAACGTGATTTACATTGGCTTTTTCAAAATTAATGCTCATGCCACTTGCTCCAAATATAATTTCATACCTTCGTGGCTGGCCTCGAAACCAAGCTTTTCATAGAAATGTTTTGCTTTTGGCCGCTTTTTGTTTGTTGTGAGCTGGACAATAGAAACATCGTTTTCCTTGGCATAAGAAATCGCTTGATTAAACATCCAAGAGCCTATTTTCTGGCCTCTATATTTCCCGGCTACCCTGACCGCTTCTATTTGCATACGGGTGCTGCCGATAAAAGTGAGTGATGGCATAATGGTGAGGTGGCAAGTGCCAATAATTTCATCGTCATTTTCTATGACCATTAAATATTGATTTGGATCGCTATCGATTTTGTAAAATGCTTTGATGTAGTTTTCATGCACTGCAGCTGATTTTGATTCTCTTGTGCTCCCTAGTTCATCTTCTAAGAGCAGCTCTATAAGACGTGGTAAATCAGCAATTCTTGCTTTTCTGTGGGTGAGATTGTTCATAAACTACCTTTTAATTTTTGTATAAAACGCCTCATGTGAGGATCTGATTTTTCGTAAGGCACCTCATTAAGATGAAACCAACCGATGTCATTGAATTCCTCTTTGTCAAATTCATAAACTTTATTACTATCTCCTTTGAGCACATACCATAAACTGACGTCTGTATGCCCCGCTGTTAGCCCTACAGTTAATGTTGATGTTAAAAAGAGTGGATGTGGTGACCAAAAATCAGCTGTAACGTTAAGCTCTTCTAAACATTCCCGTTCCACTGTAGTTTTTGGATCTTCATCAATTTCTACATGCCCTCCACTTGGCAGCCAAAGAAGAGCTTTCTTATGATCGACAAGGAGTATTTTTTGATGAACGTCATCGAAGAGTACAAAATAAGATACTAAATGTTTATTTGGGACATCAGGCTTTTGAACCCGAAAAATAGGCTCGCCACTTTCAATCCAAAGACACGTATCATTAATATGTTCTTGTTCAACATCGTCATAGGGGATAATGGCGCTGATAAGGGTATGAATATGTTCCCTGATGGAGTTACTGTACAAAGCAAGATTAGTCTTTTATCTGTCATCCTCACCTACCAAACTTTTCCAAGAATATTGTCATACGAAATTGGGCCAAAAACGCGGCTATCATCATGATGAGCCGATAAATTATCTGATAGAACATACACATGTCTGGATGGGATTTTTGCGGGGCTTTCAATCCCATAATGACCATATCGCCAATCCTGCCAATTTCTCTGGATAGAGTCAGAATAAATCTTATTATCTAACGAGATGGTATTATCAGTAATTTTAATTTCTTGATTTTCTAGCCCTACAATTTTTGAAACCCATATTTTATCTTCATGGCGAAATATAATAATATCTCCCATTTTATAGGTGCTAAGCTTATAATGAAGGTGATTAACGAAATATAATTGACCATCTTTTATGGCTGGCTCCATGCAATTGCCTTTTTCTCCATTAATCCCGCTAATACGGTATGGGCTTGCTATAAAAAAGTAGATGAATACGGATACAGCAACAAACAAAACTGCCAATATTATTTTTTTAAACATGATTTAACTCCTTAAAAATTGTCCCTTGGTGATAGAGGATCTTCCACGCACCATGTATGTGTCGCCAAAGTGTTGATCTTCTTGTGACTCTTGTTTTGTCTTGGATAAGAATGTATGTCAGTAAATAATTATCCGATGCAATTGTGGTTAGTTCAAAGTCTTTTGCTTCCCAAATATCTTGATAATCTGGGTTGTTATAGCGCTCGAATAGAGTTTCTATAACGTCTCGTTTGGTATAGACATTACCTGATGCACCGACTTCCCAAAATTCATCACACATTTGGTTTTCAATATCTTGTTTTGTTTTTCCAAATTTTTCAGGATGATGAAAGATTGGCTCTCTTGATTTAAGTTCATCGAGGATTTTGTTTGTATTTTCTTCTGACTTGCTATCAAATAAATTTTTCCTCATGATGAACTGTTTGTAACCCATAAACCCTTTATCAAGAGTGGCGATCTCCAGATATCCATACTTTTTATAGAAATCCTTTGCCTGAAATTCGGTGGTGTCTAATTGAATTATTTTGCACTTTTTAGATAATGCATATTCTTCAAGTACATTGATAATATTTTTGCCTACCCCTTTTAATCTATGCTCTTGGTCAACCCATAGAAGGTGCAGGGCACACAATTCACCAAGGATATCTCCACACAAGCCAGCAATAATATCTTCAGATTCATTTTTAACGAATAATACAAAATTCTCTCTGGAATAAGATCCAATTTTTGATTCATTGTGCGCCTTTAAACCTTTAAGAATAATTTTGCTCGCATATTCATTATCTGATTCACCTAAATATATTCGATAATTATTTTTTAATTCTTTTAAGAGAACTGGTTTCAGGATTTTTGCCTTTTTGGATGCATCTGACCTGAATCCATTCCAAAATAATCCACCATAAGGTTCTAGAATTTTCATTACTAATAATTCTAATGCAGCAGAATGACCAGTTTGGAAGAGACTCTCAAAGGCTTGCGTGAATTCTAAAGCAAGATCGGGATTATCGCTTTTAAGATAACGGATAATTGATTTACCGCTGGCGCACCACTTATTTTGGCTTCTAAAATAAAATTGCCCCAGAGCTTCAAGTAACCATGCGGCGGATGCAATCTGCTCATCGCGCCCGGTTGGATATTTAATATCATCCAGAACATCGGTAATTAAAAATCGTTCTTTGTTGATTTGTTCTTGGTCCCAAATAGCTGGCCCTGCATTCAAAACTTCTTGCGCAAGTATTTTAATATTTTTTGAAAAAGCGCTGGGGTTGGTTACCTCACGTCCATTCAAAATCATATAGCAGAGGCCAGAAATGCCATTCCCGGTTCTTGATTCTTCAAAAAAATACCGCAAGGTATCAAGATCATGAATAAATGCATCAATTGGCCAACCGTCGTAAATAAAGGCTTCTCGATAAGCGTGGGCTACTTCTTCAAAAACAATCACAAGATCTAGATCGGATGCACTTGTTCCCTGATTAACTGAAACTGATCCTGCCCAGAATATGGCTTTAGCATCAGGATAGCGTTCTTTAATAAGCTTTTGGATGGTTGGCAACGGGTCGTTTCTTAAGGATAAATCCTTTATCATCCACGTCTCACCAGTATCTTCCTGTTCTGATACCTTCTTGAAGCCTGCTTTTTCGTAAGCTTTAATGACGGCAATATTGCTTGAATCTGGATCGGCAAACATATGACTATACTGGCCGCCATATAATTTAAGGAATTCTAAAATTGCTTTTGAGCCCAAGCCTTGCTTCAGCACCTCTTCTTCGCCAATAAAAATGTCAAATTTACCAAGATTTGAAGGCAAGCCTAACAGTGGTTTGCTCCTAAGAAAATCGTATGCATTATAAATCTGGATGTACCCAAAAAAATTTTGGTCGCTATAGATAATGAAAGCCTGAATAGGTTTCTGTACACCACCTTCAAGCTTATAGCCTTTAACATATGAACTATATTTTTCACGCACCAACTCGATTGTATAAGTCACATCCTGATCCCACCATTTTTTGACATGAGGCGACTCCAACCACTTTAACAGGAGTGGAAAATGGGATTCATTGAGTGGTTTGAAGGTAATGGTCATAATTTACTCCTACTTTCCTAAGACTTTAAATGCTTTTGGCACAGGGTTATCGTCAATATACTTCAGTATCAGGCGGGCCGCTTCAAAAGAAGAGATAGCAGTTGTATCCACCTTAAAATCATATGAATTTAAAACGCCTTGATGCGCTCTATCAATCTGATCATTTGATAGACCAATGCACCGATCACGTCTTAAAACTTCGCGTTCTTGCATAACTGCTAGATCGCAGAAAACGCCTATGTAATAAACTGTATGACTAAATGATGTGCATACGCTTTTAATGCTTCTTCATCAAATATCACTTCGTCGATAATGAGGTTGTTTCTGCGGTCTGCGAGCATTTCAGCAAACTGCGGCATAATGCTAAATAGCTTCACGCTTTCCGGACCTGATTCGACATGCATTATTGGGTCATGCTCATTTTTCCCTGGAATAAATTTCAAGTATGGCTCTTGTCTTCCGAAGGGAATCATATCAATAAATGTATCAACACCAAAAGTCAGCCATAGATCTGGACTTTCGTGCTGAATGGCCTTTGCAATGGAAGTCTTTCCGCTAGAGCCACACCCGTTTAAGAAAATAATTTTACTCATGCTGCATCCGCTATTTGTTGTTGTAAAATGCTGCGTAAATGCTCATCAAACCCTTGCTTATTTTCCCCTAAACTCACGAAAAAGGATTCTTCGGCCTTGAGTAAATCTTTTGCTGCACCTTGGATTTTAGCGCTACCTGTATCTGTTAATTCTGAAAACTTTGATCGCTCGTCACCTTCCTTTTGAGAGCGCTTGAGTAATCCTCTTTTCTCTAGGGCGCGCAACACCTGAGACGTCATGGTCACATCAAAGCTCAAAAACTTGGCGAGGTCATTTTGCGATACATCAGACTTATCTTTCTTCAAAAATCCTAATGTCATCAAAAGCATAAACTGAACATGCGTAAGATCATGAGGCAAAAGAGTACTTTCAATCTTGCGCTTCCACGCAAAATAAGCAGAATAGAGCAAGAACCCTGACACTTCGTTCATGTTGATCCAGTTCGTTTTTGGTGACTTTTTCATTGTTTTGCTCTCCGATTAATTGCTTGGTGCATATTGTAGGTTGATAGTGACTCTGTGCTGATACATGTAAATGATCTCCTCTTAACAACTATTTTGTATAAAACATACTGTCTACGCACAGAATATATTTGCATAAAACAGCAAAGTATGTCAAGATAAAGCTGCACACAAGGGGCAATAAAATAATTTTGGAATTGAATAAAATGACGACACTTTTTGATTTACAGGGTAAAACAGTCATCATCACCGGGGCTTCGAGTGTTCTTTGAGAGGTAAATCGTGATAGAGAAGGAAAATAATATGAATAAACAGAATATTGCTCTCGTTACAGGTGCATCTTCTGGAATCGGCGAAGCATTGACTCGGGAGTTGATATCCAAAGATTGGATTGTCGTTGGAATAGCTCGCAGGGTAGAGAAACTGAATGCAATAAAAAATGAAATGGGGCCTTCATTCATCCCTATACCATGTGATATTTCAGACAAGTCTGATATTCGTAGAGCTTGCCAAAATATTCTTGATCAAGGTCTTTGTCCCAATCTTTTCTTCTTGAATGCAGGTATCGCAGGTGAAAAAGTTATTGAAAACCCTGAAGCGTTTACAGTTGAAATACATGAACGCATTATGGCAGTCAATTACTTTGGCGTTTTAGCCTTTGTTGAATTTTTTGAAAAACCATGCCTGCACAACGGCGGTGCTCACTTTATTGTGACAAGTTCGATCAATGCAATTTTTGCACCACCTACCGGGAGTGCTTATTGTGCATCAAAAGCAGCTATTTCAAAAGCTTTTGAGAGTTTATCGCTTACTTATTATGGAAGAAACTTGATCTTCTCGTCCATTTATACGGGTCCCGTGGCAACAGATGGTCTTAAAGGAAACTTTCCCTTTACACGGAGTGCTGAAAAAATGGCAAAGTATATGTGTAAGTTCTCTGAGCTCAAAAAATCACGAAGTTACCCATCTCTTTTCTATTTTATCATTAGCCATCTATTACGCGTCTTGCCTGATGGTGTAGTGATGCGTATTTTAAAAAAGATGTAAGAATTTTTTGAGGAAAGAGTTATGAATAAATTTATACACATGATTAAAGGAACGCCATTATACGTCTGGACCATATTATGCTATTTATTGTTTGTAGGCATTAAGAGTATAAAAACGAGGGTTATTTATCTACCTAAGCTCTTTATCATTCCATTAATATTGCTGACCATTAAGTATAAAACGCTTCTTTCAGATGATGCTTTGGTATTTTGTCTCGTAATTATGGGAGGCAGCATAGCAAGCTTCTTTATAAACACAGGAAATACAATAAAGGTTATAAAAAAAGAATGGTCAATTGAAGTTCCTGGGGGGTATGGAACGCTTATAGTATTGCTTTCCTTTTTTATTGTTAAATATTATTTTGGCTATTTAAAGTCGACAGATCCAGACTTGTTTCTTAAATACTCTATTATTGAAAGTGTAATAAGTGGATTATTTTCTGGCTATTTTATAGGACGGGCACTGCGTTATACGTATAAATATTTGAAGGTTGCAAAATGAAAAAGAGAATATTAATCAACATGCAAAAAATAGATCGTGTTGAAATTAAACCTTATGACCCAAATTGGCCTCATATTTTTGAAAAAGAGGCGGAGCTTATTAGGCAAGCCTTGGGTGGTAATTGTTTGGCAATTCACCATATTGGCTCAACATCAGTACCAGGTTTAGCTGCTAAGCCTAAGATAGACATTATCGCAGTTGTCCGAAATTTGTTTTTTGATAAATCACAATTAGAGGCTATAGGGTATAAATATAGGGGTGGTTTTAATATCCCTCTCCGAAGAAGCTTCACAATAAGAACAGCTGATAGAAATATCAATCTTCACGTTTTTGAAGAAAACGATCCTGAAATTGAATTAAATATTTTATTTAGGGATCATTTGCGGAAAAACCCTAGCGCTAGGGATGAATATGAGCTGCTAAAATATAAATTGATTGCAGAAGACTCGAATCATGAGAAAAACGACTCTATTTATAGAGGATATACTCTTGGTAAACACGATTTTATTCAAAGCATATTAAATCAGTCTGGCTTTAATAAACACCGATTTGTGCTATGCACCCACGCTTTAGAATGGGCTGCAGCCAAACATTTCCGGGACACTTATTTCTTTGGCCCGCACGGTATTGATGATCCTTACACATGGACGTTTAACCATTCGGAGCATGCTCATCTTGTTTTATATCAAGGCACAGAGATCGTTGCTTACGCCCATATTCAGTTCTGGCCAGATCAAAGAGCGGCCATTCGTATTATTGCCACTGATGAGAATAAGCGAAATCAAAGCTTCGGAAGCAGGTTTTTGACACTTATAGAGAAGTGGTTAAAAAGTTTAGGGGTTAAAAGCATTCATGCTGAATCCAGACAAAGCAGTTTAAGATTCTATCTCAAAAACGGCTATACAGAAGTGCCGTTTAATGATCCCGAAAACCATGAATCCGATCCAAACGATGTTCCCGTGGGTAAGTTGTTATGATAAAGATTGAAACAATTACACCAGATTTGGCTGAAGGACTCTGCCGCAAAATTACAGTTGATTTGCCGGAATATTTTGGGTTGCCTGAAGTGAACGAGCATTATGCTATTGGAGTTCGTTCTCGGCTCAATCTGGCTGCGCGTGTAGGTGAAGAATATGTTGGTCTTATTTCAATAGATTTCCCTTATCCTGAAAATGCCAACATCTATTGGATGGGTATTTTACAAGATTACCACCGAGCAGGGATAGGAAAAATATTATCTTACGAAGCTTTTAAGCAGGCCAAAAATAGAGGCGCTAAAACAATTTCTGTCGAAACTTTATCGCCTGAGGAAGCGGATAAAAATTACTTAAAAACATATCATTTCTACAAATCCTTAGGCTTTGCTCCATTATTCAACTTAAAGCATCAAGGCTATGAGTGGAATATGGTTTATATGCTCAAAAGCCTGGATAATCTTGACTCAACCAGAACAAGTGAAGTATTCATTCGCTCACTTATCAAAGAAGACATTGTAGCTATATCTGAGGCTTTTAACCAAATCGGTTGGAATAAACCGCCATCGCTTTTCGAAGAATATTTGAAGGAACAAGAAGGGGGTGAGCGATTAATTTGGGTAGCTCACGTCCACGATGAATTTGCAGGTTATGTAACCTTACAATGGCAATCACAATATCCGTCATTTAAAGCGCAAAGCATCCCAGAGATTATGGATTTAAATGTATTGCCTTCATTCAGAAAAATGGGCATTGGTTCCTTGCTGCTTGATTGTGCTGAAAAAGAAGCTGCAACAAAAAGCCAAATCATTGGTATCGGGGTTGGCCTATATGCAGGTGCAGATGGCGGCTATGGGGCGGCTCAAAGGCTTTATATAAAGCGCGGCTATATCCCAGATGGCCAAGGTGTTACTTACAATTACCAGTCAACAATCCCAGGTAATAGCTATACGCTTGATGATGACCTGGTGCTGTGGTTTACGAAGAAATTGAGGTGAGAGGTTTTATGATAAATATTTTAAATTACCTCTTGACCCTCACGTTACGTCATATCTTATCTTTGAATTGTATTATTTGAGGGCAAGATTATGGCTTATACGGTAAAAGAATTAGCAAAGATATCTGGTGTAAGTGTACGTACACTGCATTGGTACGATGAGATTGGTTTGCTTAAACCTTTCTCAAAAGGAGCTAATAACTACCGTTATTATGAAGAACAGCAACTATTGCGTTTGCAACAAATTCTGTTTTTTAAAGAGCTAGGCTTTGCCTTAAATGATATCCAAAAACTTCTCTCGCAAAATGACTTTGACAACATTAAAGCATTAAATGCGCATAGAAAAATTTTGGAAGATGAAATCGTTCGTAAAAATGATCTGATCACTACGATTGATAAAACAATTCAACATTTAAGAGGAAAACAGGCTATGAAAGACGAAGAATTATATTACGGTTTTGATAAAAAACTGCCTAAGAGTAATCAATATACATGTATAGCTCGGGGCACACCAGCAGAAAAAATGTTGGAGCATTTTAAAAAAGATGATGTCGTTTGGTCAGAGCAAGAATGGTCTGATTTTAAAAATGAAGTAGATATGCTGGATAAAGCGATTGCTAAATTAATAGCAAAAAATCATAAACCAGAAAGCGAAGATGTACAAGCGCTGATCCAAAAACATTACGAACTGCAATCTAATTTTTTTAATTTGACTCATGATGCTTATTTGGCCTTGATTCAAATGTATGAAGATGATGACGCCACGATCAAAATATTTTTTGAAGCTTATCATCCCAAAATGCAAAAATTTATATGCGAAGCAATGAGGCATTATGCAACTAAAATTTTGTAAAACAAATAAATATGGGGCCGGTTTGACTGGCCTCACGCGAGCTTGGGTTCTTTATGCAAAAAGATATTAAATTGAGAGATTTTATGACTTTCCCCTACAAACTCATCGATCTAACCCACGCACTTGATAGCACTATACCTACCTGGAATGGTGGCTGCGGGTTTAATCATGACGTGCATATAGATTACTCTGATTGCACGAGCGAAGATAAATTTCGCGTTATGAAAGTCAAAATGCATGCGGGGATCGGCACGCATATGGATGCGCCAAGCCATTGTATTCCTGGCAGTAGATTCATCCATGATTTTGATGTTAATGATTTGATCATGCCGTGCGTAGTTCTTGATATATCGGATAAGTGCCACGAACGCTATTCCTTAAGCGCTCAAGATGTAGCGGATTTTGAAAGCAAGTATGGCAAGATCGCAGGCGGCTCATGTGTGTTTGTGAAAACCGGCTGGAGCAAATTTTGGCATACACCTTTGCAATACCATAACAACCATGTGTTCCCATCTGTATCCCCTGATGCTGCAGAGCTCTTGCTGGAACGAGGAGTGAGAGCCATTGGTATTGATACACTTTCACCGGATCGCCCAGAAGATGGATTTAATGTTCATAAAATCTTTTTAGGTGCAGATAAGATCATCATAGAAAATGTAGCAAATCTGGGTAGTATGCCACCGACCGGAGGCTTTTGTTTGGTCCTGCCCATCAAAATTAAAGACGGCACAGAAGCTCCGGTAAGGCTCGTTGGATTGATTGAAAGAGAGGTTGGCTTATGAATAGTTTCAAGCAAGCAAAACACTTCATCTTCACCGGCACCCCAGGCAGTGGAAAAACTTCTGTCATCAAAGAGCTAGAAAAATTAGGGCATACTGTAATTCATGAAGCTGCAACCAATGTGATTAGTCAAGAGCAAGTTAAGGGCATAGAAAAGCCATGGGAAGAGCCTGAGTTTGTAGATCAAATTGTGCGTATGCAAAAAGAGCGGCAGATGAACGCTACTGGAGATCTGCAATTTTACGACCGCTCACCTTTTTGTACCTACGCCCTTGGTAAATATTTGGCCGACCACAAAAATATTGAGTTTACACCTTCGCCTATATTGCTTGATGAAATTGATCGTTGCATCAAAAGCGGCGTTTACCAGAACCAGATATTCTTTTTTGAAAATCTAGGGTTTATCGAACATTCCGACGCCAGAAAAATTTCTTATGAAGATGCTTTGATTTTTGAGCAGATTCATCTGGATGTGTATAAAGAATTTGGCTTTGAAATTGTGCTTGTGCCCAAGAAGACAATTGAGGAAAGATGTGAATGCGTACTTAAAACTGTAAAACTTTAATGCATCAAACTACCTACAATAGCAAGCAATCCAAAACTTGCAAGGATGCAGCACGAAACCCATTTTATCCGTTCAAGCCAGGTTTTTGGTAATTTGTGCTTAATTTTAGTTACAGCACTGCCAAGCACGCACCACCATGTCATTGAACCAAGAAAAATACCAACAACCATCGTAATTGACTCTAGTGTCGATGAGGTGGCAGTGCCAATAGAGGCAAAAATTCCTACAAAGCTTAAAATAGTCATGGGGTTTGTTATTGTAAGAAAAAACACCTCGCTCACAAGCTTGAGCTGACTTTTTTCGCTAACGTGCGCCTCGTTACTTGCTACACTACTTTTTGCTTCTTTATAGGCGAGATACAATAAAAATATACCTCCTATTAATTTAAGGGACCCGCTGCCAGCGATCATAATATGTGAGACAGCTGTAAGCCCAAGTGCTGCAATAAGCCCATAAACACTATCCGCAAGCGCTGCGCCTAGACCTACAAGCAAAGCGCCTTTTATGCCCAGCTCCAGTGTTTTCTTTATACATAACATGCCTATAGGCCCGACAGGTGCAGCAATAGCAATTCCTATCATCCAGGCTTTAAAGAGGTAAAGTAGTATTGACATAATAATTTATCCTGTATATCATTTGCTATACAGGATTTTATCAGGCGAAATAGTTTTGTGTCAATACAAAATAATGAATATGATAAGTTAGACCATATGATAGCGGAATGCATTATGCAAGATGCGGCTCTTACCAGTACTCAGTTAGGGGAGAAAGTTGGGCTCTCATCTTCTGCTGCCAATGAGCGGCTTAGGCGATTAAAACAAAATGGCCATGTCAAAAAAATTACAGCACTCGTCTCTGCTGAATTTATGGATATGGGGCTGTGTGCTTTTATTTTTGTAACTTTGGATAAAGCAGAACATCATAAACATTTCTTGGATGCAATTGGTCGTAATAAGTCTATTTTAGAATGCCATCATGTTACAGGGGAGCATTCTTATTTATTGAAGGTACGCTGCTGTAATACCAAGTCCTTAGAGCGCCTCATTACTGATTTTTTAAAAGGCCAGTGTAATGTTTCAAAAACAATGACGCAGATTGTTCTTTCATCTCACAAGGACGAAAGCCTGATTGTGGACTAACCCACATTAAACTTCTGAACATCTACTACCTCATTAATCCCAATTTCCTCGAGAAAATCCGCCTCATGGGAGATGACTATCATCGCACCGGGAAATTCCCTTAGGACTTGCGCCACATGCTCTTTTGTCTCTAAATCGAGGTTGTTGGTGATTTCATCGAGGATCAGAAGTTTGGGTGTTTCGGCTGCGATTTGTGCAAGAGACAAACGTACCTTTTCACCGCCTGAGAGTGTGCTCACAAGGGCATTCACTTCCTCATTTTTACGAAATAAAAAGTCATTCAAATGACGACGTACTTCAATATGGGACCAGGTTGGCACCAATTCAGCAATGGTCTCTAATACCGTCTTTTCAGCAGACAAGGTACCGTAATGCTGATCCAAATACCCAATATCGCTGATCTTGGGCGCATGCCAGTTGCCAGATTTTATAACGCAGACATCATCCAAGATCGCCTTAATCAGCGTTGACTTGCCGCTGGCATTATCACCTTGTATAGCGATACGATCTCTTGAGCTTATTGATAGACTGATTTTTTGAAGTAGAGGCTCTTGCTCCGCATAGGCAACACTGCCGTCACTAATCGATACAATCGTTCGATCACCAATGTCTGCACTATTTAGCGAAAATTTTGGCACAATAATTTCAGGCAGGCGCAGCTTGGAAAGCTGATCGGTTAAATCCTGTTTTTTATGATCGATGGCAGATTTTTTGCGGCCAGAGGTTTCCTCAGCTCTACCGGCTTTGGCTGTACTTACAATCGTTGGCCATTTTCTTTGATGGATGCTTTTTTCACCCTTGGCTTTGCTTTTAGCAGCTCGTTTTTGCTCTTTCATTAAAGCATGATGCATATCTTTTTTTTTGCCGATCGAGGCGTGTTATTTCTTGCTCTAAGGCGGATCTAGCTTTGCGTATTTCGCGGATATAATCATCGTAGTTACCGGAAAATACACGGATTTGGCCATCATCGATGTGCCATAGTGTATCAATGCAATGACGCAGTAACTCGGTATCATGAGACACGACAATGAGTGTGCCAGGATAAGATTGCAACATTCGCATCAGGCTTTTACGGTTATGTCTATCTAAATGATTGGTTGGCTCATCGAGCAGCAAAACATTAGGCTCAAGGCTCAGTGCCTGTGTCACTGCCGCATTTAAGCGCTGCCCACCACTTAGCGAATCAAATTCTTCAACAATTTGAGGAACAAAGCCAATAATCACATCGGCTGCACTTAAGACATCACCACTTGTAGGTTGCACCATGCCATTCAATATTTTGAGTAACGTCGTTTTTCCACACCCGTTACGACCAATAATGGCAATACGGCTACCATAAGGGACTTGCACACTAAAATCGTCAAAATAGGTTTTATGTGGGAAGGACAGCTGAAGATTTTTGATCTGAATCGGTTTATGTATCATAAGCATCTCTTTAAAGTATTTGGGCTATAACGAATTAAGACGTAAGCTGAAGAGCTTTTGTCTTATGCCTTTTGTAGGGCTACTTTAAGAGATAATTTTCATGATACGGACAAAACCTCAAATTGATTTTTCTGACATACTATGTTTACATAGTACTCTATTTTAGAAAATAATTCAATCTCAATATTTTTGGCAAGCTTCCAACTTATCCAGCAAATCCATATAGTCTTGCAACGCTGGGATCAGCGGGCTTTGTTTTGGTAATTCAGCGACTGACTGCTCGATCTGATGCCATTCTTCTTGGGTGTAACGGGGATAAGTTGGGCAGCTACTTTGGTTCTGCATCCCTACGCTTGCGCAGCCGCTCAAGAAGACCAGACTTACCCCGATCACGATAAGATTTATTTTGTTCATCCAGTTTTTCATAAGATTCTTGAAGCTCTACGTTTTCCTCTGCTTGTTCACGTTTCAACCGTTCCTGGCCAAGCATATAAGCTAAAAAAGTTTGGCTGAATTCGCGAATAGCTGCAATCAGTGCGGATAGCCAAAGCGGTATCATCGCTCAAGACTCCTGATCAATTTTGGCCTGCGTGTTTTTATTCATCACGCGCCCAACCACATAGGTAATGACCATGGCTGCAATACTGGCTACGGATGCTTCGTTGAGGTTCAATCCCAGCTCTGCTGTTCCTGCAACAATGATAGTACCAAGAAGTGTTGCCCAAAATTCGGTGGTTTTAATGCCTGCTTTCATATTATGTCTCCTGTTTAAGTTTATGCATAAGCTCGTTTCAACCAGCCCTTAAGAAATTTAGCTTTTCTAGGTTGAGTGGCTGCGAGTGTTCGGTAATATCCGGCGGCTTCTGATTTTAAGGCTGCAAGCAAATCCGTCAGATCAGCTTTGTTAATGGCAGTTAAAGTGATTAGGCCTAACACACCATCTTCGGCGATATTTTGTCCGGTGGATTTTAACGCACGTTGTATCAATCGATGCGCCCAGTTTGATCCCATATTTCGCCAGATCGAAAAACTTAGTCGCAAGGTTCACGTCCTTGATATCTTTGTAAAGCTGAGTATCCCAGAAATCGCGTTTGTAAATGTTTTTTGCTTGCTCGACTGTCAAAGCATCTACATCAACATGAGGATAACTGCGTTTTGAAATCCCAAATTTGGTTTCGCCACCATCATCATCGGGATCATCGCTGTATCCGCCTTCATGAGCTAATAAAGCTAACGGCATGTTCAAAGCGCTCATCGCTCAAAGTTTTAGGTTTATTTGACATGGTTGAGTATTGTCTCCAATTCGTTGATTTCTTCATGAATGCACGTGAAGCATCGATAGCGGTGCGATAACCGCTACTATCTAACGTGTGCTCTGCACGTGTTATTATCCAGTCGCTTGGAATCCCTGGCCGAAATCCTGATAAATATATTTTGGATTCGGCTACTAACTCCGGAAGACCAGCAAGGGGTATATTCAGAGTTTGTGTCCCACGTGTCAGCCTTTCGAGTTTTGCTTCTGCTGCTGCCTTGGCTAATCCTGAATTGGGATAGACGCCGCGCATGGTATGAACGGGATCGCCATCACCGGCTTTTTCTTCTATGGGCTCAGCTTTATTGGGATTATGCCAATAGGAAGCGACTGAGTTATGTTGATCGCGCTCAGCAAAAGTCACACGCCAACTTGAAATTTCATCAAGGCTTAAGGTGCCACCACCAATTAATTGTCCTGTGAAGGACTTAGCTTTACCTTTTGGTACGAATAACAAAAATCCATTGGCGGGTTTGGCAATAGCGCCATGCAGTTGAGCTAAGCGAGTAAGTAAATGCATATCGCTTTCTGCCGTTTGATCAATATGTGGCAGTTTTATGCTAGAAAATTGTGATGCAACACGCGGTTGATAACCATGTTTAGAAGCAATGGCATTAACCAAGTCACCGATTGTTTTTTGATGCCATTCATCAATTTTTTGGGACTTAAGTGATGCTTTCAGATCGGCAGCATGCCCTTTGATTTTCATCGTTTGAGGAGAGCCCTCAAGCGTGATTTCATCAACGATATAAAGACCCATGGAAACCAGACCGGCTTCTTGATAGCCAATGGACACTTGAAGTTTTGCGCCCGTTCTTGGTAATTCAAGCAAAGAATCACGATCATCTAGGCAAACTTCGACAGTGTCACTGGTAATACCAGCCTCATCGGTGATTCGAATAGAAACAAGGCGATTCCTAATTAACCCCGTAATCATTTGTCCTTCTACCAAAAGATTAAAATCTGGCGTCATCTTAATCCCATAATTTAATCGTTGGTTTTTTCGCAGATTTTTGGATTTCAGGCAGATTAATCAAAAGACCCGCTGGTAGAAAGCTGCCCCATTCAGCAAGTTCTGGATTGGCCGTTAAAACAATTTCAACAGCACCTGATTGAAAACCATAATGCTTCCAGCAGATCCAATCGAGCATATCGTTTTCTTTGGTGCGGTAGCGTGTCATCATTCTTCACCATATCGTTCAAGACTCAATCTAAATTCAATTTTTCGAGGAGCGCCGTCCGCTAAAAACGTATTTTGTGATTCTTCAATTTGAGTAATGACAAAACGACCCAGAACATTTCCTTGGCCATTAATTAACATGAGGGGTTCTTGTCTTTGAGCAGAATCACGCATGGCATTGATTTGTCCTAAGCCTCCCCGAAAATGCGGGTAAATCACACCGTCTAAATCAATATGGTCACAGCCTGGTCCAATCGCTTGAAGCAAAGGTTCTTTGCCAATCCGCTCAATAGAAGGCCAACGATATTCGCTGCTGCGCTTTAAACTTTGATAGGCACTGGTGTTTAATGAGAATCGGTAAGGTCCAAGGGCAAGCATCATGGTAATGCCCCCACAGGATCATATAGGGCCCCGCGTGATTTCGCCTTAAGACGACGCATGACTTCATCTGCGACTTCTTTTGAGTTTTGATTGGGTGAAGCTTGAACATTGATATTAAAACTATTGTTTTGGGTGTTATTTTGAGCGGTTTTTTGTGCAAGTGGTAAGGGTTGTTTAAGCGCATCACTGACTGGTTGCATAGCAGGAACGGGGATCTCTGGTACTTCTTTTTACCCCACATTTTCTCCCAAAAACCACCCCCCGCTTTAAACGGCTTTTTGATTTTCTCCCAAAATCTATTGAGCCAATTGCCAAATGCTTCCCATACAGGCTTAATAGGTTCCCAAATGGTTATGAAGAAGCTTTTGACACTCTCCCAGTTGGTAACCACCAATGTTGCAGCAATGGCTATTCCGCCGACAATAGCACCAACAGGGTTACTCATCATGGCAACCGTTAAAGCACGAAAGCCTGCAATCACTGCTGGAAAGACCCTAGAAGCTAAGGCCATGAACGAGGCACCAAGGGCTTGAAGGGCGCCACCAAAAGCAAGTGCCCCCATGCGTACTGCGGTAATCAGCAAAGCGCTATTCACACCAATAAAGCCAGCTTTAACAAGCGTAATGGTAATTAAAAGAGCACGCCAAGCTGTCGCAAGTGCAAGCGCACCCCCTTGAATAAAGGTCCAAGCATAACCAATTGCAATAGCCGCTATTTTCCCGCCAATCAGAGCAGCTGTTACCCCCATAATTAATTTGGTTAAAATGGGATGCGCTTCGGCAAAGCCTGCCATTTGAGTGGTTGCAGTGCGTAGCACCTTGACCAGGGCATTAAGAGGCGGTAAAAGTGCTGAGCCCAAATCCATTCCGACTTCTGCAAGCCCATTTTTAAGAAGCTGTAAATTATTAGCTGTGGTATTGGCACGATTGGCAAATTCTCGCTGCATAGAGCCTGCGAACTTGGTCTCATCGTTAATCATGCTTACGGCTTTTTTGTATTCATTTAAACTGCCTACTAGCAATGCCACATCATCTTGATATTCCATTCCAAAAAGATCAAACAAAATGCCTGAGCGTGTTTGCTTGTCCATTTTTTCCATAGCTTCAAGAAATTTAATCAGGGCGCCTTGTGCATCTTGGCCGATATCCTTTTCAAGTTGTTTGGCGCTTATCCCCATTTGGCGCAAAGCTTCTTGGAATTTTTTCCCTTGCTTGCCAGCTGTTTGAAGTTTACTGAGCATTGCATTAATGGCGGTTCCTGCTTTTTCAGGGGCTTTACCAAGACTGATGAAAGAGCCTGCCAGTGCACTGGCTTGTACAGGGGTTAATCCAAATTGCCGCGCTATACCACCAATACGGTTAAGTGCTGGCACCATATCTTTTGCTTTCGCGGCTGTATTATCGGATAAATGGTTAATAGCGTCGCCAAGTTTGCTCATCTCAGTGATAGGGATTTGATAAACGTTAGCAAGCTTTGCCATGGCATCACCGGCTTCTTCTGCTGACATATCAAAAGCAGTAGCCATCTTCGCGACAACATTAGTGAAGGCCGCTAAATCTTTAGCAGCGATACCCAGTTGCCCACCGCTTGCAGCAATCTGTGTAAGTCCAGAAGCCGATAACGGGATCTCCCGTGACATGATTTTTAGGGTTTCACCTAATTTTTGAAGGCCATCTGGAGTATCGAAATTTACAACTTTACGCACATCGGCCATGGCGCTTTCAAAATCGATTGCAGCTTTAATTGGTGCCCCAAGAGCAGCTCCAAGTGCAACTGCATCGAACAACTGACCACGCAAATTAGCACGCTGAGCTAATACGCCTTGACGTTTCTGCATAATCCGATCAAGGGCAACATAATGACCTTTAAGTTTTTGCAGTGATGCGCCTAATTTTGTTTGCTGAGAAATGAGATTCTGAATATCTTGGCCGGATTTTCGAATTTCATTATCAAGATTATGAAGAGCTTCACGTTTTTGAAGATATGCGGTTTTAGCCTTAAGCGCTGCTGTTTTAGAGCGTTCGAATTCTGTGACCAAGGCTTTGCTTGGATTGGCGGTGGCTGCCATCTGCATGGCAAGAGATTTAACTTGTTTTTCGGCGTCCAGCCAGCCACGCTTAGCAAGCAAAGTATCTCGATGAAGCTGTTGAAATTTTCCGACTGTTTTGCCTGAGGCGTCGAGTTGTTTAATTGCTTGACCAAGACGTCCTAATTGGCTGATGCCAGAGGACATGGTTGCGCTAAAATTGCCTTTAAGTGCAGCGCCAATGACAACGGATAAAGTATGAACGGCTGTCATATTTTCTGTAACTCCCTCGCACTATTGATCCATAAAACAAACTCCTCTATATCCATCTCTAACCATTCACTAATTCCGCCCTTTGCAAAAGCAGCCAGAGATAAAACACTAGCTCTTAAGTCTTCAGGTCGGATGGTAGCAAAAAACCTTGCAATGCCTCTTGGATCTTGGCGTAATCAGCGAGATCTAATTCTTCCACAGCATCTTTTGGAATATCTGCAAGATTGGCAATGAGTGCTACTTCCTTTTCAGCATCACTATTACCACTGCGTTCAACTGCTAAGCGATCTCGGACCTTTGGACGTCTTAAAGTCAGCTCAGAAATGCTTACCCCGTCAATTTTAATTGGTTCAATAAGTTTAATTTTGTGCATATTAAATCCCTAAAGCAGTTCGAAGTGATGACATTTGATCGACACCATTGATTTTGCGCACCATATTTTCAGCATCAATTTCAATGAATTCACGGCGATCAATGGTCAGTTTGTAATAGCGAATGGATACGGTACATTTGAGAGTCGCTTTATCTGCTGGTTTCCAATTGCCTGGGTCCAGTTCCTTAAATTGGCCACGTAAATTCACCACAACAGCTTCAGCGTCACCGCTGCCCTGTAAGCCGCCACGTAGTGTGAGCGAAACAGCATTGCCATCTACCAACCCAAATAGCCTAAATAATTCGGGGTCATATTCAGAAAATGTGAGCTCTGCTTCTAATTTCTCCATGCCCATATCAATGGCAACGGGAATATCCATGCCACCCGCACGGTGCTCTTCGGTTTTAATGGAAAGCTTGGGCAGACTGATTTCATCAATACGTCCGGCATAACCACGACCATCAACAAAGGCGTTAAAGTTTTTAAGTATTTTTGGCAACATCAGATCAGCTCCTTGATATAATCGTTAATCAAATGGGAACGGAACACGATCCGCTCTGCTGGATAAGGCGGTGTAAAATCAAAGTCGAAATAGACTTTACCTTGCGCAATATTAGCCGGAGTATTGAGTTCTGGATCGGGATAGCATTGCCCACCTAAAATAGCGCCAAGAGCCTTGAGATGCGCCAAATAAGCATTGACGCTTTCAACCACATCATCCAAATAGGTACGAGTGATGTTGCGATCCACAGCCCACATATGAGCGCGCAGCAAACTATCATTAATTAAATCAGCGGTTCTGCGTACCGATAAAAACGCCCACTTTGGATCACTGGAGCAACTTCTGTTTCCCCAAAGACGGTAACCTTCTTGGCGAATAATGGTAGTAACTTCGTTTTCGTTTAAAAAATTAGCCCGGCAATTGGCATCACCTAAAGTAAAATCAACAGGTCTGGCTGTGCCTACAATTCCGTATATTTCTTGATTGGAAGGTGACCACCAAAAACCATTCTCATTGTCACTACGCGCAATAAGTCCTGCAATATAAGGGCTGGGCGGTACAACCTGTTCGCTGTCTATAAAAATCTTGACCCAAGGATCGACCACATAAACACGCGCATTGCCAAAGTCATTTCGCCACGTAATGGCTTCTTGATCATTAGTATTAGGGCCGTCGGCTATAATGACGGCACGTAATCTGTCTGCGATAACCAGCATGCTACTAATAACTGGATTAGCTTGATTATTGGGTCTTTGATGGGTAAAGCCAGCCGCAATCAGAACACGAGGAGCGGCATGGACAATGCTTTCCGCACTTAAAAATGCTTGAACGCCTTTGTAATCGCCTGTTTGTGAATCAACGCCTCCAATGATATTGGCAATCGTTTCTGCTTCATCTTCGCCCGCTTCTACGCGGACGACAATAACCATTGCGCCAATTTGATCGAAAATGCCATTAATCGCCATTGGCAATGTGCCTGTAGTACCGAGTTTGGCGGCTTCTCTGCGTGAACCCACAATCAATACAGGCTTATTCAATGGGAAAACAGTATTATCAGCATCAGGGGCTGTGCCAATTAACCCAATAATTGAGGATTTTGTGGTTCGAATGGTGCGCGGTCCACTGGTAATTTCAGAAACTTCAACACCATGTAAAAATTGTTCGGCCATAAAATTCCTCCTTATAATTTGCCTAAACTGGTTTGGACATCCTGTTCAAAGGCATCCATAAAGATTTTGAGTTCTTCAAGAGTGGTGCATGCTGCAATTTTTCTTTGAGCAAGATCTTCAATATTTTCACATTTTGCAATCGCACGATCGGCTTTACGCGCTTTAGTGAGAATCGTTTGTGCCATCTCAATAACCGTAATCGATCTGATTTCTGCTAAAGGAGCAATAAGCTCAACATCTTTTTCATCAGGTGTTTGATTGTTTTTTGAGGAAGCGACTATGCTTTTAGCTGTTTTTTCCTGAACATCATAAGAACGAGATTTTTCAGAAGAATAACCAACATAGACTCGACGATGATTGTTTAAAACAAATTTGATTGTTTCAAGGGCTGCCACTTTTGCATTCTTTAAAAGATCGGTATCAATCTCAGAGGCGGCAAGTTCAGAAATAATGCCATCATCAGCAACTTTGTAGCGTTTTTGCCAATCAAAATCAGTTGGAGCTTTTTGCCATCCCGCACCCTCTGGTTTTTTAGAAACTGGGTGTAGTAGTTGTAGTATGTTGTGTAGTAGTAAGCTGAGCTGTAGAGCAAAATTGCTACAGTTTTTCCGGCCGGAATAAGCACGTTAGCAGATGATGCAATATTACTGGTACTGGCGGCATAGTTATAAATGTTAGTCCAGGTGACACCAGTGATGCTTGATTTATTAGCATTAGTATTATTGGGTGTACATACAAAAACTCCCAAACCTTCGTAACCTGACGACCAATAGGAGGAGCCCCCGCAGTAAAAAGTACGTGTGATATCCGCATTTGTCGTGTTCTTTACAAAAATGACTCCTAAGGCTGCATAAGGATAATTGTATTCGTTCGTTGATACGGTGTACTTTACGTACATCTCTTTATGAATAAACATGCCGTTATTGCCTTGCAAAAAATAGATCTGTGGTGGCCTATAAAAACCGGAATAATTGGTGCTTTGTGGGTGGGCACCCGCAAGCAATTGCAGCATATAGTCAGCATTTGTTGTGTTGTTGTACCAAACACCAAGCTGCGTTGTTAAATCACCATATCCCCAGTAATCGTTTTGACGGCTTAATACGCCAAACAAAAAGGGTAATGCCCCAGGTTCAACCATATATAGAAGCAAAATTACTGACGAGCCCAGTCAAAGCTTGCAGCTGGGTCTGGGCGGTGCTATCAATGGCAGAAATATTCGTATCTTTTCTTGTATCCAAAAGCGATAAATTGGTCGTTGTTGCCGTTTGTAACGCAGTCAACGAAGTGGTTTTTGTCGTATTGATCGCATCAATAGATGTCGTTTTAGCGCTATCAATGGCTGATAAAGATGTTGTTTTTGCGGTATTGAGACTGGCTAAGTGTGCTGTAGCAGCATCCAGCAATTCCTGCAGCTTTTCATCAGACATATTGACGATGTCATAAACCGTGCTATGGCCGGCAATGGATTCCAAGGCTTTTGCAAGATAAGCCAGTTGATCAGCCGGCGCATTGATCGATAAATCTTTAAGGCGCTGATGTAACGCATAAACGGCTTCTTTAGCGATTGTCATGGTTGCTCCACAAATTCAAAAAAGTTTCAAAAGTAAACCGATCAAAGGCTTGCTTCAGAATGTTATGTTCAGACTCTCTGATAGAAATGTCCGCATCCACATGGATGATTGTTTCCCGAATACGGACTACATCTTGAGCTGCTATGTTATCTGGATGGGGCAGCTTATAGCCCCTTTGGCTAAGATCGTTTGGCATATTAAGTAATCACTACTCGAAGGGATCGGACTTTTGGGCGATAGATAATTGTGCCGGTAAGCACTAATTTCACCCTTGTTTCGGCTGCATTAAAGCTTGTTAAAATATGAGTGCGTTCAACCCAGTTATCACCGACGGGCTTTCCTGTAGTTAGCTCCACTAACTGCCAAGTGCTATCCGCTTTTTGAACATAAATTTTAACATCTGCCGTCCCAGTCATGAGTGCTTCATAAGTTATGGTGACTTTCGTGTTGCTTCCTGCAGGTATAGCTCGCGTGACATAATCAGCAGTTTCAGCAACATTTCCTAACACCATTTGAACACCAGGATAAAGTACAGGGCTATGTAAGCTGGAGCCTCGCATCTGCGCTTTCACATTTAAATTGCCTGTTACTCGAGCTCGAAGAGCAATGGGCAAATCATCAGAAAGTTTGTGTTCTGTTCTGTCTTGTTCGGTAAGGGTGAAATCCAGATCGGTATCGGATGCCACATGCTCAACATTTGCAAGTGCAATCAAATCTGATGTGCTATTGCCAGTGATTGTTCCTAATTCAACAATGCGTGTATTTTCGGTAAATCTGGCAGCTAAAAGTCTAAAAGTTAAATCACGATTTTGATGATCAGTCCATGTACTGGCATTACTTGATGAAAGTAAGACACCTACTTGATAAGGCTGGCTTGTCACCCATCTTCCATGACTTGCATCGTATTTGCCAAGTTCTGCTACACGCACTGCCGCATCAGCATCATCAGTTAACAAAACAATGGCATATTCATGTCCAGCCTCAAGCCACACAGGTTGCCAAGTCATTCGAGTAGCAGTGCCATTGATGTTGATTGAAGATGGCATGATATCGCCTTCAGCTAAAACCGTTTGTGTTGGCATACCAAGGCTGGTATCGCGAATTTGCGCGACCACACGTTTAGTACCGCGATTGCTAAACCACAAATCAACACCAGCAATATGGCGACTTTCACTTAAGGTAAAGGTTTGAGCAAGTGGATCAAAACGCGTAAGGACAACCGTGGTTTCATTACGTCTGATATCGGTAATTACCGTAACACGCCTGCGCTCTTCAGTTGTAATAATGCCGCGTCCGGTATAAGTGGCTTCACCATAACTTCCTTGATTACCAATGAATTGGACCAGTTTAGTGCCCGCAGGCACATTGGCTGGAACGGTAAATTTACCTTTTATTTTTCCTGTTGAATCTGCAATAAGTGGCATAATTTCTCCTATACACTAATGGGTTCAATAGTGATGCCATCAAAAACTATCCGAAGTTGCTCATTTGGCATAAATCCTTCTAGATCAAAATTCTGAGTAGCTTGTCGCATAAAGGTAGCTTCACGTATTGAACTGGATAAAAGTTCTGAGGTTTGGCTTATTTGCGTTCCGATTAATACGTTTTGAGTGGTGCTTGAGGTCACTCGCGTAAGCACGCCACCTCCATTCACAATCTGACGTGTGATGGGACTAGAAAGCACGCTAAATCGCTGTGTAATCAGGCTAGACCAGTTAGTTTCTAATTCTGTCCAGCGATCTACATTTAAATTGATAATGGCTTTTGCAGGTATTGGTGCAAACGCTTGATAAGGATTGATTTTCATATCCATTGTTTGCAAGAGCTGCTCAAGCACTGGCTCTAAAACATAGGGCAATAACCAAGGATTTGACCCTTTACCTACATCTTGAACTGAGCCGTTAATAGGCAAAGTAAGTTCGTGATCGACAATCGCTGCAGTCTGAGTGATCCCTTGATCGCGCATGTCATCATCAAAAAAGGGATCAACAAAAATTCCCTTTTTAGCAGCAGGTTCACGGCTATTGGCATCATTACGCAAACGTTCTTGAGCAATCAAATCGTAAAGATCATTAATACTTGAACGCATGGCTTCAATATCACTCATGGGTATGGCATGAATCGCATTATTTACAACGCGCGGTTTCTCTTGAGCGCGCCAGTTTTGGTAAACATAAGCTAAAGCCAATTGTCCTGTAGGGGCTTTAGGTAAGGATGGCCTCCATGGATGGGCAAATCCTTTAATCCGACGAACAATGCCTTGAGCATCCATGGTTATTAAATCGTACCGAGTCATCATCCAGCTGTAATCCACCAAAACCAAAGTGCCATTAACAGCCCCTGAGATTTTAAAGCCATTTTCAGTGATGTTCTGAGGGGTAATACGGCTACGATAACGATATGTGATTTCATAAGTGCTGCCTGGAGCAGGTTCAGCGCCTGACAAAGACCAATCTACATCACCAGAACGCAATCTATAATCTGTGCCATTAACGTAAACTGTAGTACCTTGTTTCACCTGAATAATTTCTAGAACTGAAGTGTCAGGGATGGGATCCATGACACCAGTGTAAGAACCGTGCGTCATTGCAATGGTTTTTTGAACTGTGACATCCACATCGAAAATTTCTTTAATAGGCGTCTCGTTGAGAGTGAGGTCCATTATGCCTTGAGTATTCGGCTGAAATGTATGAGGCTCTGATTCTATCGCTTGAATATCCGGATCAAATGCAAAACGCACCCGCAAACTATGGGGTAGCTCAATCTCAAATCCATCAACGTGGGCTTTGCCCTCATTAATAACAAAAACCTGTTCATTGTTATCTGTCTGGAGGTACATAACATCCAGACCGCTTACCACATAAGAGCCATTGGATTCACGATCGTAGCGCGCAAGAGCTGCATTGACTGCATCCAGTTGCGGTGGTGGTGCATGCTGAACTAAGACCCCATTTTCAACACCGTAAATAGGATAAAATTCACCTTCTTGGGATGTTGGGGGAATACCATCTGCTTGAAAGTCCCAGGTAATGTTTGCTTTAAGGCGTGCAGCTCCCGGTTCTTGATAATTTCGAGTGCCGACCGCTGGATCACGAAGACCTGGATCTTCAAGCTCAGTTACCGTGCTTTCAACATACCATACACCAATGCGCACAGACGCATTAACGGGAATAGTAAAATTGACAGAGCCGATTTCACGAACTGCACCACGCAAATAAATATAGCCTGCCTCTACGCTGGTCTCTCCTGTATGAGGATTGACCACGCAGGCTGCGCCCCGGATTACATCACCATCCCTAAAAATTGCATCACCAATACCTTTGAGGTTATGGAGCGCATAATCTTGAATTTCATTCAGTTCAGCCTATTGCAAACCACGGCCTGCTAAGAACAGGCTTCGGTCATATTTTTTGGCTGGATCATAACGATTATAATAGCTGTTGAGTGTCATTGTATCTTCCCATGAATCTTATAGATGTTGTTCATGATTGCTCCCTAAAACGTCACCACAAATGAAAAAGTTTCGCGCGTTGCCGCTGTTCGGATTAGTGGCACTGTGCGTTCTAAGACCAATAAAATACCTGCATTAATAATGTCTTGCGGCTCAAAATAGCGTTGCCCAGGCGGTAATTCAGGATTGGTTTCAGTGCCTACCATAACGCCAAGCTCACGTATCACTTGGGTTGAGGCATTGTCAAAATCAAAAGTGAAACGCAAAAATAGATTATTAGTTGGGGTGCTTGAGGTCTTAAAACGACCCGTTGGGGTAATCAAATCGCCATTTTCATCGCCAGCACAAAAAATGACTTCATCAGCGGTTCTGCGGCCAACTTCATTTAAAAGAGCATCTGCGGTAATGAGCTCTGGCGGCGTGGCATAGGTATAATCAACAGTCAGAGTGCTATCAGCAGGAATGTTCCCATTAGGAAGACGACTAATGATGCCCATTACACTGTCAACGCTATAGTCAGTCCCTGAAATAAAAATAGTCTCACCTTGTTTTAGGGTGACATTTTTGACAGGATGATGATCAAGCGTGATTTGGTCATCAGTAAAAGTTTTTTCCACCTCATGGGTGCTTTCCCAAGTAGGATCACCGGTTCCCCAAGCCAAATGGATTGCTTGCTGTTTGATGCTGGCAGCAATGGCTGCACGACCAGACTGTGTTAAAATAGCCATAATCACCCCTCAAACTGGTTGACGTCAAAATTCAGTTGAGGGTTATATTCACGATTGGATCTGAATTCGTCCATGAGCGATTGAGATGGCGATGTTTATGCCACGTCAGCATGCCAGGATACATTGTTGCGATAAAAGTCTCGCTGTAAGCAAAAGAACTTAATTGTATAGGGTCAAGTGTTTCTTCTGATAAAATAGGCCAGATGTGGCCTTCTTGAAAATTTTTATGAAGCTCTTTCTCAACAAAAGCATGAATCTCTTCATTTATAATTGCTGTTGCTTCATTTTCTTGTGCCCGGTAAAACCGTTCTAGAATTTCTTAATACAGGAAATGCCAAACATGATCAGAAAGCTGATCTTGGCTTAAGATAAAGGTTGCGCCCACCTCTGTTTGGGTGGTAACTGGAAAACACGCATTAATTTCACCAAGACGCCAACTATCAGATAAAACAATCAATGCTTTTGCAAGATGTAGTGGGGGTTCAAAATCAGGAGTGAAAAGTGATAGCGGATCGGGATTTTGCCAAATGTGATCGCGTACGTAAATGGCATTATGATTTCTAGTATGAGGATCTGTTTCATTTAAAATAGCGAAATCCAGGCGATATAAATCATCACTCAGCGCATTGTTATGGTGCTGTCTATTGGCTGCAAATTTTAAAATAGGCAAAGAGGATGTTGCTTCAAATGGATTAAACCGACCAAAAGATAATACTGGTCCATCAGGTGTTAATCGCACGCCAGAATAATCGGATAACAGACTACCCCAATCGCTCTGATCGAGCATAAATCGCCTAATATCATAGCGATCATTATACATCCGCATCAAGCGTGACCTGGTTGGTGCGGATAGTTTGGCAAGCGCCACCACATTATCAACAAAGAAATCATTGGGTACATCGTGAATGCCCACTTGAAACTCTGCAAAGTGCTTGCCCGGTGGTTCTTCTTCGATATAAATATTTTCGATGTTCATCCATTTCAGCGCCATCCGCAATGAGGCAGGCGTACCGCGAATCCGTTGAAACCGAACACCATCTTGAATAGCACGCCTTGGATCAGGAACCCAAGCCAAAATTTCACCAAGCCCATATTCCCAAATGAGCCAAGGTAACACGCTATCAGTTGGTGTAAATTTAAAACCTCTAATCACACGCGGATTAATGCCATAATCAATAGCATCTGCTAAGGCTTGTTCTTGCGGTGAACTGCTTGGAGGAAGTAAGGTTATCACCAGTCACGCCCTCCAATATCAAGCTGAATATTGTCTAGAGCAATACACTCATGATCTTGAACAATCACATCTTGCAAGGGATTTAAAAGCTCAATACGTTGAACACCTTGAGCAAATAAATGGGCAATAATCCAGCTGCGTGTTAGGTTCCAACCCAAACCTTTTGTTTCATTCAGTGCTTTGATAAAAGCAGCCTTGGCCATTTCAACAATATCTTCTGGGGTTTCTGGGTAGAGATAAATTTTTGCTTGAATGCTGACGGCAATAATACCCGAGCTAACCACTTCAACAGTATCTGTGAGCACCCGCACATCATCACGCAAAATAACAGACCTCGCTTTTTCCAAAAGTTCTGGGCTAGGCATGCCATTACCTTCTGTAGAAAGGATAGAAACCAGAACAAAGCCTGGTGTAGGTGATTCGGCGCGCGCATCTTTAATACGCGTATCAGCCGATAGGGCATGATAACGATAATGCTCTCTGCTACCTGCAGTAGACCATCCTACAATTTTAGCCTGAATTCGTTTACGGAAAGCCTCATCATCTTCTTCTGATTTACGCTGCACATCATAAAAGGCTGCTAAATGTTCTAAATCTGCTGTATTAGCAAAGGCCAGTAAATTAGCGCGTGCCGCATCATTGACTCTTTGACGTAAAAGCAATTCGCGCCAGGCAGCAATTTCTAAAATCTTCATGGCCGGATCGCTTTCAAGCAGCGCTGAAAAACTGGGATCGAGGCGCAGTAATTCCGCTTTCATGTGCGTGAAAATCGTCTCATAATCAAGCGATTCAATAACATTGGGATTTTGTAAACGCGTTAAATCTTGCATAATCACACTACAATCCCATCTAAGGTTATGGGCCTGCCGTCCGGTAAATAGAGCCCCTCTAAAATTAAAGTAATATGACCTTCTTTGATCTCTACAACCTGCACACGTTCCAATTTAAATCGATTTTCCCATTTTTGTAGTGCCTCAGCAGTAGCCGCATAAAGTTCAACGGCAAAACCTGGCGATGTTGGGCGGTCAATAAGTTCAAAGAGTCTTGAGCCATAATCTCTGCGCATCACACGGCTCCCTATCGGTGTGGTCAAAATATCCACGATGGACTGTTTAAGATGTTCAAGGCCCTTTAATTCTTTGCCGCTTCTTGCATTTATTCCGCGCATCATTTACCCCGCAAAAACAGTTTGACTGCCTTCTTGCGTTTTTGAACCGCAAGAAATGGGATCACCAATACGAGCAATGGCTTTTCCGTTGACATAGACCGTGCTTGAACCTTTCGTGAGAACGCCATCATGAGGCGGCGTATTGGGACACGCATGCATGGCCCATTTATCTTGCTCGCGGTGGACGGCCTTACCCTCAACAAACACATCATCGCTTGCGGTAATGCAAGGTCTGGGTGGATAGCAGCTGTGGCCGGTGCATTTATCATTAAGTCTTACGATTCCTGGCATATCATTCATTCAAATCAATTCGTTTTGCTTTGAGTTTGATGCTGTCTTTACTCATCTCAAAGCTTGATTCACCTATCTTCAGCGTTAAGGTTCCATCTGTCACAACTGAGACAGTCAAATGATGTTTTTCTTTGTCATACAAAACTTTGCTACCATCTTGAAAAACCAAAGTGGCATCGGTTTCTTTATCGCTTGGCGCGGGATGTTTGTTTTGATAAATAGCTGGGATCACAACACCTTGAGCCATTTCGCCTGATGGAGATAATAAAACAACCTGTTCACCAATACTGGGTGCAGACCAATTTCTGTCTTGTCCAGCGCGAGAAGTCACCCAAGGCAGCCAATCAGTAAGAATTTTTCCAATCTGAATACGCACACGGGCTTTTTTGTAATCGGCCTCCTTGACAGTCCCTACACGAATGAGGTTAGCAAGTTTTCTGTCTATTTCAGAAAAACTAAAACTCTCCATGTTGAACCTCTACATACTTTGGTTCATGGGCAGCGCCGATTTCTGGGGCGATGCCTACATAAACCGTGTGTGGCTGAATACCGCTTGGTGTCCAAACTGAATCTCCGCGGTGAAGTTCATGCGCCCATTCCACTATCCAAACTATGTATGCATCAAGCTCTGGTTTAAAACCATCGGGACTCGCACCTAAAAATTCAGCAGGTGATACATTCATCCCCCATGAATTTTGATGAATGACCCTTGCAACTTCGCTGACTAATGCTCGCACGGCAAAAGCGGCATTGGGGATGGTACTATCCACAATAACTCTTGCTTCAAATCGAGCACGTAGCGCAATTTCACCAGTGCCTGGATCATTGCCGGGTTCAAAGCTTGCTAGTTCCACTAAAACAGCAGGTGCCAATAACGCTGTTTTGATCACCGGATAAGATTCTGAAGTTTGAATTTCTGGTATCTCGCGTTTTAAAACGGTGGTAATGGCACCATGTAATTCTTCCCAAAAATTCATAGGCTCACCTTTAAAATAAAGCCCAGTTCATGACGAAAATATTGAATGAATTTTTCTGCGGCACCTGAATCCACGAAGCCTTTAATGATATTAGAAGCGACAGGCTCAAGTGGTAGCACGACTTCACGAATGGGTAATCTGCTTTTAGTCTTTCGCTTAAAAATGCCTCGGTGACCTGTGGGCATCGTAGCGACAAAGGCACCAGTAAATTGAGATTTTCCTGCTTTGGCACCTATAGCCGTTTGGCGCATGGAACCTAAAAGCGAGGCTTTAATACCGTAAAGACTGGCGACCACCAATGCTTTTAAAGAGCTTTTGCTCGCTTTAACAAGCTTTAGTCGTTCACGTATGATTTTTTGTTGAAGTTTTTTCTGTGCGCTGATTTCTTTCACGCTTTGGGATTTAAGCCAAAGAGCGGTTTTATTGAGGGCGCGCATGGCCGCCAGTTGTACTTGACTTTCAGTTCCACGCATTGCAGCAATGATCTGGTCGATATCACCGTATGTTGTAACATCCAAGGCAAAAACGGACATATCATGCCTCCATTACCATTGCTGTTATTTCCCAAACCGTATTGGAAGCATCCCGCAGAGGTTCACTAAAGATTTTATAGCGATTGCCAGCAATAATCAGCTGATCACCCACTTTTGGGAAAGCCAATTCATCAATGCGTATTTCAAATATCGCCATATGGCCAATGACTTGCCCATCACCCATTTCATAAGCCGTATCGGGTTGTTTGATTAAAACACGAATAGGAAAAGGGGCGGCGCCAGAGCTCTGGTACTGCGCCTCTTTCCCTAAATGTGCAAAACAATCCTCAAACATTTTGGTTAAACTCATGGCTTATACCGTAAGTTTTACAAGTACTCCCGGACGATGACACATTGGCAGCGGATTAGATTGAGTATGCAAATCCGTACCGCGATCAAAACGTCTTGGCTCTTGTTTGGCGTAAAGCGGTTGCCCCAAGGTGTTGACGGTTTCGTTAAAATCAGCCGGTGCAAAATAGGTGGAGAAAGTCTCAGCAGTACCTAGCGGGAAACAATGCGCTGTATCTTGGGCTATAAAGCGTCTGACGTTACCATCAGGATCGGTTGCTTGACCGCGATATTCTTCAAAAGTTATGCCGCCAAAGGTAAATCCTGAGCGCATATCATTGCGTAGCGCTGCACCTTCCTGCCACCTGTCATAGGCTTCTTTGACTTTAGCATGTGATGTTAAGGCATCAAAAAATTCAGGGCTGACTAGCGCATGAACGCCCGTCATGAATTCGCCACGTAGGTTATCTTCAATATGGCGCAAAACTTCGATACATTTTCTTTTAACATAAGTGCCAGCTGTGCCTAAAGCAAAGCTTACGATTTTTGGCGTGATTTCAAATTCATTATAGAGATTCACAAGCTCCGTACCATCAGCATCTAAAATAATGCCCTTTAAAGCGCCCATTCTGAGGTGCTCTAAAGTTATCGCATGTTTGTTACGCATGGATTGCAAATGATCGGTAATAACATTTGCAATGGCTTGCAGCTCATTTTCCGTACCAAAAGCCCGAATGCCTTGTACTTCTTCCGGCAAGACCACATCATCATGGGGGATATGCGGAATGGTGAAGGTTCTGACTTTTCGTTTATCGCGTTTACCAACGGTACCGGGTGCGCCTGGGCTTGCTGTTGGAAGTAAGCTTAAGACACCGTTTCGTTCTTCAATAGCGATGTGCCTGAAGCGTACTGATTTGGAAGGAAATAAACCTAGTGATTCAGTGCGGCCATAAGTGTTTGGTAATAAATTAATGGAAGCCGTCAATGCTGCCATGTTAAATGCTGGATGTGAGAATGGATTTTGCATAAATTATACCCCTTTACGAATAATGACGCCGCGTGCCTCAAGCTGTTTGATTGCAGCGATTTTTTGTTCAAGCGTGATGGTGACTGGCCAGACAACGGCGTGATCGGCAAGAATTGCATCGCGTGTCACAATCACGGCTTTGGTGTTACCACTTGTTGCATCTACCTCAGCAATCAAAGCGCCAAGGGCATTTTGTGTGCCGTCTGTGGCAGCAGGATTTAATGCTTTAATCAAATCTGTTTCACTGTCTTGGCCGATAATGGCACCAAGGGCTAGTTTTTGGCCCTGAGCTATAGTTATCTCTTCACGGGAATAAAGATTAGGAGCTTCAAACTTGAGAAGATCTCCTAAATTGTTTTGTTCTATGGCAACGGTCATTAAGGGTTTCCTCCATTTATGCGGTTAATTTCATGTGACTACGAGCTTTAGCAGCTTGAATTACCGGGTTTTCTTGGGGTGTCGGTTCAAGACTCACAGTGCTCAAGATCTCAAGGCCGGTACGATCAGCGAGTAGCTGCATGAGTTGCTCGCGTGCTTCGTTAACCGGTATATTTTGCTCAAGAAAATCACCCAGTTTTTCGGGCATTTTCGAGAGTTTGCATAAACGAAAAAGCTCTAAAGCTTCCGTGTGATATTCACTGCGCCCTTGGATTTTGCCTTGGGTAAGTAATTCTTCTGGATTAATGGTCGGTAATGTTTCAGTCATAGCTATGGTCCTTATAAAAGATTGAGAGGCTGCTTTTTGAATACATTCAGGAAAGGTGAGAATTTCGTCCGCAAGCCCTGTTTGGATGGCATCAAGGCCAAAATAAAGGCCAGCCTCTGTAGCCTTTACGGCTTCTGTTGTAAGGCCTCGATTACGGGCTACCAGCTCTACAAACATCTCATATAATCTGCTGACTTCACTTTGCAGGGTTTGCATGGATTCAGAAGTTAACGGCTCATGGGGATTTAAATCATTTTTACGGTTACCGGCAAAAACAGTGGTGTATTTGACGCCTTGTTTTTCATCAAAGGCACTTTGATCAATATGGCTCGCAATCACGCCAATGCTGCCTACACCAGACGTGCGATTGATAAAAACCTTTTCAGCGCTGGATGCAATGCCGTAAGCGGCAGAATAGGCCTCATCATTACATACGGCCCAAATGGTTTTTTGACTTCGTGCTTGATAAATAAAATCGGCTAAATCAAACAAGCCACTGGTTTCCCCGCCGGGACTATTAATGTCGAGCAAAATCGTTTGTACAGCATCATCCGACAAAGCAGCACTGATCTGTTTTTGAATCTCATCATAAGAAGTCATACCCAACATGCCGTCAAATATCCCAGAACGTTTGGTTAAAATGCCATGAATCGGAATAATGGCCATGCCATTGCTAGCACCCTTTACTAATGATGGCTTTGTAAGTTTTAAAGCCTTGTTGGATGCCATGTGGGCTGCCAACCACGGGGAGCTGCGAGGCTCAATCATCATCGATTTCATAGCAAATTTTAAGTAAATGTCATTCATCAAAAACCTCGTTTTTTAGGCGGTGTTGTATGCCTTGGGTCGGAATCTAAAACAAACCCGGCTTCATCAGCTCTATTCTTATCTGCAGCAATTTCTTGATCGATTTCTTCTGCGTCATAGCCAAGTTCTGAGATCACTTCGCTGCGGCTTTTAAAACCATTACGTACTGCCATTTGTTGTGCTTGTTGATCTTTGAGTAGATCAACCCAATCAAAATCTTGGGGTATCCATTTTGCATCCTTGATCGAAGTGTCTTTATCTTGAGAAGGTAAGGCGCCAGAGAGTAAAGCCAGTTTAATCCACCGATTCCAAACAGGCCGACAAAATTGAAACACCATCACATGATGTTGCAAGGTGGCGCACCGTCTACGAAATTCAATGAGTCCAGCGCGGATGAAGGAATAGTTAACGTTAGTCAAATCACCCGTTAGCTGTTCATAGGTAATGCCCATGCCAATGGAAATGGCTCTGAGCTTCTGACGGATAAAGGCTTCGTAATTTGCGCTAACATCTGAAGGATTAGAAAATTTAACATCTTCACCGGGTTCCAGTAACTGCATGGGTACCAGGCTCAAGTCCGGCAAGGGCCATACCTTGTTCATTGGCAACCCCTTCACCCATCATGTTGGCTTCAGGATCAAGACGAGTGATAACCCCTGCAAACATAGCAGCCGTTTTCTTGCGCACCAGCTCTGCATCATCATATTGATCCAGCTCATAAAGTTTCAGTAATACGCGGCTCAGCCAAGGCTCGCCGCAAATTTGACCAGGACGCAAGGGTTTATACATATGCAGAACTTCAGAAGGCAGGAATGCGGACAGATTCACCGTTTGAGACAAGCAGTTTTTCACCGAGATGCTCGCGGAACAAATAATAGGCTTCTCTTTGTCCGAGTTTATTAAACTCAATTCCGTTTCGAACCATATTGCCTATGGCTAAAATGCGATTCACGGGGGTATCAAGATGTTCGGATTCTAAGGATTGCAGTTACGGATAAGCCATCTTCAGGGCGTCTTACACGAAAGCGAACAAAACATTCGCCCCCTTTCTAATCATGCTGCGACAAATAGAGGCTTGTAGACCGTAAAAATCATGAACGCCATGGCTATTCCGCTTCAACGCAGCCATAACGCTTGTACCGATTTACGAAACTCAGCATTTTGAGCTTTAGATTGCGGTTTGATACCGGTGCCAACAGCGTTACTCACCAGTGTTTCTATAATATTGGAAGCATAAGGATTTTTACGCACCATATCGCGTGCACGGCTACGTAGCGTTTCTAAATGATTCCCAAGAAGGCTGTTGATGGCGCTATGTTCCGGTTGCCAATAGGTTAAGCGTTTACCAGAACCGGCTGCATCCCAAGCGGAGGCTTTACTTTTGGGGCGTTTGAAGAGTTGTGCGAATGTTTTAAGTAGCATCAGAAAATCTCCTTATGTGTGGCAAAAGTAATGCGTCTTTTTGGGGAAACACCTGCAACTTTAAGCTCTGACTTCATTCGCTGCCTCAAATTAAGCAAATCGCTCAAGTCAACTTCCGCGTATTTAACGATATGATCGCCATAGGCAACAGAAACCACGCGCTCGCCTTTTTGCAGCTTGGTAATCGCTAGTTCTATTTGCGCTAAATCATCTTCTGTATACATGGTGTTCTATCCCATAAAACGGCTTCTGACCACACGTGGCCTTCCTTGCGACTTTGTTTGACGCATAGGTTCACTTGGAAGGTTATATTCAGGATTAGGAGATTTTTTGTATCCCATCAGACTTTTCCATTTATTTTCATTCCAGCGATCTGCACCAATAGCAATGGCAGCAGCTCTGGCATAGACTCGACAATCCAGAGCTTCATTACGTTCACGGATTTTTTGCCACTCGCGTTTTGGATAGCCTTTGCTAATTTTGGTCACCAATTGCTCGGCGGTAAGCTGCTTAAAATATTCAGGCCCGTAAGCTGGGAAATGGCAATACCCCCCAGGGAATCCTTCATCAGTTTGTGAAAGTTTGAGCACGTGATACAGCTCTGACTTTAAAACAGAGACACCAATCGGCCAGAGTTTGGCGCCACGTCTGAGTTTTTGCCCTAAAATGGTGACGTCCACACGGCTTGGTGCACCCACTGGCACTAAGGCTTTGTCGATACCTTTAACAGCCATCACACAACCCGGTGTTTGGCTACGGATCCATCCATAAACTTCTTGAGTGGCATACCCAGCATCCACAGCGATCATACTGATGGGGCGCTCTAATCCATCTTCGCTGGGGAATAAAGTGCTCATCAAAGCAGATAAATGTTGCCATGTAGAAGCTTTACCGGGGTCACCCTCAAAGACCTGATAATCAACAGACCAGCTTTCGCGTTTTTGACCCCATGCAACAATTTCAACTTCAATACGGTCTTTTTGTACGTCAACACCAGCAGTCAGAACTAGCCCACCGAAAGGTACAACGCCAATCGGATAGTTCTCTGTACGTTCAAACAAGCGCTGCCAATCGGGAGCTTCACCTTTGTCGACCCAAGTTTCACCCAAAGTCGTGTTAACCCAAACTTTCAGCAGCTGCTCATTATCCTTGGCATGTAAGAAATTCTGGGCCGCTTGTCCCCAGCTTAGCCATCCAACCGGGCTATAAAGGCTTGAGAGATGAAATCCCGCAATCTTACTATTGCACTCGTTAGCAGATCGCCACTCGCCGTTGGCTAACATCCAGGTTTTTTGATGATTATAGATTTTTTCTTCGCAAGAGATGCAGACATAATAGGCATTGAGCGGATCATCCTCCCATTTGACTTGAGGCCATTTTAGAATTTGAAAGGTATGACAATGTGGACATGGTACCCAGTAGTAGCGTTGATCGGAGGCTTCAAATTCGCGTTCAATACGGCTTAAGCCTTGAATGGTAGGCGTTGAGACTAACAAAATTTTACGACGGGCAAAGGTGGCGGTACGTTGAATAGCGAGGGAGACAGGATCACCTTCGCCGTCAGCATCGCCAGGATAGGCATCAATTTCATCTAAAAACAAATAGCGCACAGGCATAGAGCGCAAACCCACAGCGCTATTAGCGCCAGTTACCACAACAATACCGCCGGTAAATTCTTTGCTTTGGACGGTATTGCCTGAATCCCGAGATCGTGGGTCTTTAACTTTATCGCGAAGAGCTGGTGTGTCATCAATCAGTGGCGCTAAACGCCCTTTAGACCAGCGTTTACCCATTTCAACAGTGGGCTGAACGACCAGCATAGGACCAGGCGCTTGATCAATAATGTAACCAATCCAGTTATTGCCAGCTTCCGTCCCACCAATTTGAGCGCCTTTCATAAAAATCACTTTTTCAACAGGTGATGATGGCGATAGTGCATCCATGATTTCTTTAAGATAAGGCGTGCGTTCAGTGCGCCATCTGCCGGGTTCAGAGGATGCGGTTTGCGATAACATACGAAATCCATCCGCCCACTCAGAAACTTTGAGTAGTGGATCAGGCCGAAGCCCCGTATTAAAACTCATGTGGTAAGGCTTACACGTCACGGCTTAATTCCTCCAAAGCAGTTCGGATTTCTTGCAGCAGTACCTCGTGAATTTTGTGGGCATCATCAATGGAAGCAAGCAATGAGGCTACTCGGTCAGGGATATTCATCAAACTATCACGAACGATTCTGGCCTTGTTAAAAGCAGCTACTTTGACGTCTTCTACTGAAACCAGTTCACCAATTTCTGCTTTGGCGCGGGCTTCAAGCAGCTTGCCCCGTTCCATTTCATTTTTGATGCGGGTTTTAAGGAGAAGCGTTGAAAGCTCAGTTACATCAGAGGTATTTTTACGACGTTGTGGTTGGTTTGGATCACGTAAGGCAGCAATTGCGGCATCTGCTTGTTCAACATCCACAAGGCCATCAACCAGTTGAATGACGCCACTTTGCACCAGCTGTCCCGCATATTGTCTTGAAAATCCATGTCGCTTTGCCCACTGCGATTGCTTGATAAGTTCCATAGAACCTACATTTCAATATGGCATGCACACAATTCATCAAAAGTTTGGCTGGTTTTAGCATGCACAGCCTGACGCTTAGTGTAGGATTGCCAGCGCTTTATGATGGTATCAATGTATTTAGGATCAAGCTCAATCATGCGGCAGCGACGTTTTGAATGTTCTGCAGCCATCAAGGTTGTGCCGGAACCACCAAAGGGATCAAGAACGATATCGCCAGGCTTGCTGCTGTTAGTAATAGCCCGCTCCATGAGCGCCACTGGCTTCATGGTGGGATGCAAATCATTCGCATTTGGCTTATCGATAAACCAAACATCGCCTTGGTCCCTGGCACCACACCAATGACGTTCAGCACCTTCACGCCAACCATAAAGAATAGGCTCATATTGCCGTTGATAATCGGCTCTGCCTAAAGAAAAATGATTCTTCGCCCAAATTAGGATCTGATGTTACGCAGCAATAGTTGATTTTTGCTTGAAATAATCATATTTTTCATCCGTAAGTTTTTAAGGACAAAAAATGAAACTGGATCTTCTTGATATG
>NZ_AWTR02000047.1 GCF_000469665.2 Holospora obtusa F1
GACTTATCAAATAGTCGCTATAAATATCAAGAAGATCCAGTTTCATTTTTTGTCCTTAAAAACTTATGGACGAAAAATATGATTATTTCAAGCAAAAATCAACTATTGCTGCGTAACATCAGTTATTCTTAAAAAATTTGAGCGAAATCCGTAAAACTTTAATCACAATCTAAACCATATGTTATTGGGACTGAGCAAAATAATGTTTTTATCTATTTTTTAAATAAAAATAGACATAATTCAAAATAAAATAGCAATAAAAAATGTTTAAAACTTTTAAAATATTATTTCTACTTAATTTCCAAGTTTTGTTTGCTTTTAATATTTTTCAACCAGAGCTGGAACGTCCTAATACAGACGAAATTTCAACAAATAAATTTAAATTTTACTGCAATAAAGAATTTACTGAATCTTACTATGCAAAAAATGGAACTTGGGTTACTTATCTTAACAAAATAAGCTCTTTAGGAAGAAAAATTCCCAATCATGTACGGTCTATAGAGATTAAGACAGATGTTCAAGATCCAGAAAATCTTAAAAAAATCAACTTTAACAAAGTTGATTCTCTTATACTTTCCTACATGAGCTCTAATATTCATCCAGAATTTCAATTGAAAAATCTTGTAGGTTCTAAGTTTCCCCATTTGAAATTTCTTTCTGTACACAATTCCAGCCTTAAAGATATCTCTCCTTTAAAAAAAATATATCTTCCTGCTTTAGAAAAGCTTCACTTTCAAAAAAATCCGATCCAAGATATTTCTGTCCTTAAAAAGCTTTTTTTTCCAAAACTAAGAAGCTTATCATTTCATGGGTGTGATATTACTGATATCACACCTTTACTTTCTTTTAAAGCGCCTTTATTAGAAACAATTTGTTTTTTTAGAAATGAAGAGCTCTGTATTAGTTTAGAGCATGCGAAAAAGCTAAAAAAACAATTTCCGCTACTAAAAAAAATTGGTATTTTAAGGACTGCGTGCAAAGGTAATTTTTCTCATATCTTTTTTCAAAAAAATGGAATATTTATGCAGCGAGAACAAAAACATGTTCACGATTGTTATCAAAAAATATGATATGTTTTCGTTGATGTGCGGTATATTTATAAATTGATTTTAAGTTATTGCATGTTTTTTTTTATATTTTTTCACGATAACCGTCTTTTCTCAATAATCTGAATGTCAGACATTTAACCAGAGAATAATTTTTGTGTAATTCTGATGACGTAAAATAATTTTTGAACAGAAATAAATACTATTGTGTAAGAAATGAGGATCTGAGTCTAATGTTAACTGTAGATGTATTAGAGGACAGTAACGATATAAATGTAAATCCTGTGATTGTCAATTTACAGATACCCTTCCCGAGGTGTGGCCTTTCAAACACTTTATGGATCTGGCGTTGATGGAGAGTTACGTCACTCTAATCGACTGAGATATTGGTGATCGCAGCGGACGCCAGCCTGACATGTGTTCCAGATGAATGGGGGAGATTTCTTCATGTCTTCCTGAAGAAAGGTATGTGCATGGAAAAAATCTTACATTTTCTATTGAATCAACAAAAGTAATAATCTATATCGATGGAAACCTTTAAAAAAAATCATCTTCTCATAGTCATGATATATTTCATAAGACAATGAAGCTGTTCCATTACTTTCAAGACAACCCAAAAATGTCTATTTATATATGACCGAATTATTATTGTCTAGTTAAATGTCTTATTTTTTTATTAAATTTTTATCAAGATAATATTTTTTATTTTTTTGCTTTAAATGAGAGAAAAGATCGTGTACAATTTCAACGTATTGTATAGGAAAAGCAGCGCAGTTTTGTTAAAATTAAATATTATTAAGAAAATATTTTTTATAGTCATTCCTTTGATTTTTTTTGTGACGATTTCTTCTCATATTTTTGCTGCGCGTCAGTTTTTAGATTATTTTTTCCAAGTGCCATTTTTTTTGTTTTTTGCTGTTTTTTTTATTTTCTTTTTAAACTTTTTTTTAACTTCAACCAGATTAATGCTGGCATATCGTCAGTTCGGGTATGCAGTTCCTTTTAGGAATATTTTTAAAGCAGGAATTATGGGGCAAATTTCAGGTTATTTTATGATTCCTTTTTTTTCGGCAATGGTGGGGCAGCATTATAGTTTAAAAAATTTTGGAATACCTCGAGCTGTTACAGCTATTGTAGCCTTGTATGAACGGGTGTTAATGGGGATTATTGCGTCCTGTCTTTCATTATGTAGTGTTTTTTTAATTTGGCCTCATCTAGTTTCTAAAGTGATGATGTATTGCTTTCAATTCATTGAAATATGTGCGGTCATCTTATGCATTTTTTGTGTTTTAGTTTTTAGAGGATGGAGTCTAAAAGAAAAAAAATTTTTTAGCCTTTTTTTGTCAAAAAGGTCTTTTATTTACGGATCCGGAATTGTATTTTTTTCTTTTTTGAGTTTTTTTTTAGTTGCAAATTCTTTTATGGTTTTACTTTTTTTCTTTAATCAATCTTTTTCCTACAAAATAATTTTAGGATCATGTTTAATTGTGAGTTTTATATCTAGTCTACCTATTAGCTTTAATGGTTGGGGAGTTCGAGAATTTGCATCTGTTACGGTGTTTAAAACTTTAGGAGTGCCCATCGAAGAGTCTCTGTTTATTTCTATCTTTATAGGTGCAGTTTCTCTTTTTTCTTTGATTATATTAAGTTTATTATCAAAATATGTTTTAAAAGAATCAAAATATACTTCCCAATTAATTGTTGAAATTCCGCTCTTTAAAGGTTTAAATCTTGAAAAATTTCTTATTGCTTTTTTAACTTATAGCGCATCTATAGGTTTGTTTTTTCAACTTCATTTTTCTATACCTCCTATAATGATTAATATCAGCCCTACCGATTTGATCGCACTGTGCGGATTACTTATTTTTTTTGATGAATTTTATCATGATAGAATTCGGTATACGGTCCCTTATATGAAAACATTTTTTATTTGCCTGCCTGTTGTTTTTAGTGTGTCTTTATTGAATGGAATTTTTCATTTTGGTTTTACCTCTTGGGCTTTTTATAATAAATTTTTAGGCCTATTTGTGTTACTGGGGTATGCTGGATTAGGAATTGTTTTTGTAAAAAATTTTGGAAAGCAAGGTGTATATAGAATCATTGATATTATGGGCATAACATTATTTTTTATTGTTTTATTCAAATTTTTGTTTGTACCTTTTTTTATGGAATTTGGTATATTAAACGCACGATCTGGAGAAGGTTTTCAAGGTTATGCAGGAAATCGAAATGCTTTCGCTATTCAATTGCTAAGTGTTTTTTGTCTCTTGTGTTACCGTTCAAAATATTGCTTTAATGTTTCTAAATCGTTTATAAGCATGCAAAATTTTCTTAGTGGTGTTATTTTGATGGGAATTTATTACACCTATTCAAGAGGCTGTATTATAGCAACGCTTTGTTTTATCGCAATGTTCATGTTTTTTAAAATAATGACCTTAAAAAATTTATTTCATTTATTTTTTTCTGCTCTATTTTTACCTGCTATTTTTTATCTTTTAAACGGTGCATTAATTTTTTTTAATTTAATAGTTGCTTATTTCAGTTCGCTACCTTTTAGTTGGCTACCTTCTTATTTATTATCTGTTTATTCCTTCCAATATTCTGATGAACAATCTAATCAAGAAAGAGTGTACACATTAATTGAAGGGGTTAAATTATGGCTTTCCTATCCTTTATTTGGGGCTGGTCTTGGTCGATTTGTTTTTAATGAATTGGAAAAGAAGCACCGGTATCTTACTATACATCATACGTTTTTATGGTTTTTAGCAGAATTCGGTGTTTTGGGAACATTTCCTGTATGTTTTTATGGGTACCAAATCATGAAAGAAATAAAAACGCATATAAAATATTTTTTTAAATTCAAATATAATATTCCTTTTGAAAATTTTTTACACCTTATTTTGCTCGTTATAATATGTCTTTTAGGTCAAATTTATGAAATTTTTTATCAAAGAATTTTATGGTTGATTTTTGGATTTTCTTTAACCACATTACGACTTAGTTTTGGCACTAACGATAGTAAAAAATAAAGTCTACCTGATGCTAAGAGGCTCAAATTTAGCAGAATGTATAATACTATTTTCCTAAATTAATTTGGTTAAATAATTTTCAAAGCATGTTTTTCAAATACTCTCAGTTGATATAGATTTTATAAAATTGCATACAGATTCTCTTAAATTATTTAGGCTATCTTAGATTCTATTTTTGATTGTGTGTGCATTAATATATTTTCCGAATATTTCAATAGGATTGATTTCAGGTAAGTAGGTATGCAAGTAGAATGTCTCTATATTTCTTGCCACCTCAAGCTTTTTTGATTTATATCATCCAGATCCATCCATAACTATTATCTTTTCATTAGATCTTTTTCGAAACCAAAATATATGTGTATACTGAAGCTAGGTTAATAAAAATATGAGGATTTTATAATTAAAATACGAATAAGTGAAGATTTTATCGGATGAGCAATTCAGAAGATTAACAAAAGTTAAACTTAGTACGTTTGATAAAACGATCAAAATGTTAAAAGAGGCGGATAAAAAGAAAAAAATGAAATGAGGTGGAGAAAACAAGCTAAGCATGGAAAATCAGCTATTAATAGCGTTGGAATATATCAGAGAACATCGCACATATTTTCATACTAGTCAAAGTTATGGAATAAGCAAACGTTCATGGTAAAAAGGAATTGAGTGAATTGAAGATACGCTTATCCAGTATCCAGATTTTGCTTTACCTGGTCGCAAAGCGTTACTTAAGAGCGGTATAGAATATGATGTTATACTAATAGATGCCACAAAAATGCCTATAGAACGCCCAAAAAAAAATCGCAATAACAAACAAAGACAATTTGATTCAGGGAAAAAAGAGAAAGCATACTTTAAAACCCTAAATTGTTGTCAATAAGAAGACGAAACAAGTAATATGTACTGCTTTTGCAAATGGTAAAGATACATGATTTTAGAGTATTTAAAGAATCGAAAACAAAGATAAATCCTAATACAAAGGTCATTACTGAAATTGGATATCAAGGGGTACGAAAACTGCATAGTAAATCTGCGCTGTAAAAAAAACGAAGCAAAGTCCTTTAACAAAAGAGGGCAAGCAGAAAAACCAAGAATTTGCGAGTAAAAGATTTGCAAATGAAAATGTTATCGGCAAGCTCAAACGATTTAAAATCATATCTGAAAAATAGAAAAACAGACAAAAAAGAAATGTTGGGCAAATATGAAGCGATAAATTGGGCAGAAAATTAAGTTCTGACAGGGCTTATATCAGTCAATTAGTGCTTTTTTATTTATTATAATCCAACTATTTTTGATGTAACTAAAGCTTGCGCGCCTTAACCGATAACGTGCACCACGGGCACTCATTCCAAATTCACGAGCAATATCTTCTGATCTAGAATCTAGATGATTAAGTGTTGAATAAAAACTTTTTTCTATAGTCGGCTTTGCTCCCAAACGTATCTTTGGGTGAAAATGTCCTTCACTTTTGTAACGTAAATGCCATCTGCTTTTTCTCTTAAATCTATACTATAGTAATTTAGCATGGAAATGGGATTTAAAAGAATGCGGCAATAGCCTCGTAAAGTTTATCAAACTGGTTAATTTGGTTCTTACCCCATACAACCTATAGATTCGATCAACTCTTTCGTTTTTTGTGATCTATGAAATGCAGCTTTATCCATTATTACAATTTTCCCAGGTTCTGATTCTATAACTTTTTTACCCAAGCTTCAAATAATTTTGTATGACAACAGCCATTAAATGCCATATTTTTCCGCTGCTAATAGTTACCGCTTTTTTTAGCAGCAAGCTTTTTCCCCTTTCTGCCCTATCATCTATTCTTCACAAATGGTCATCTCAATATCGCTTTCATCAATATATACAAGACTTTCTGACGATATGCCTTTTATAGTTTCTTTATATAGCTTTCATTTTTCTTGGCTTGCTTGCAAGTTGGTAAAGGTTTTTTTATAGCTAAAGCCTAGCTTCTTTAATCGTAGATACACAGAAATACTAGCATTAAATAGTTTTGCTATCTCTTCTATTTTTTTATCTTCATTGGACTTTGACATAAACCCTTAGCTTCTCTGAGTCTATTTTGCTCTTGCTGCCTAAGCGTGGCCTGCTTCTTGATAATCTGATCACCACCTATTTACGCTATTTCTTGGATGTCGTGTTTTGAGTGTTACCAAGCTTAATATATTCTATTACTTTCTTCCTTAGATTTAAGCTGTAGTGTTTCTTTTTCATTTTCTCTTAAAAATAATATCTTTTTGTCCCGTTTTCAAAATAAATTACTATATATACGCACTTAAATAAATACGTATAATTTGTTTTTATACTTTTACTTTTTTAATGATTTTTTCATCAAAATCTGAGTTATCTTTAATTTTACTATCAGATTTTAAATCATTTAAAACGCTTTTTAAGTGCTGAACATACGCTTGAATGAGAGCAATACAAGCATTAAACTTTTTCATATCGATATAACTCAAGACCTTAGGAGTATCTTCAAATGATTTAAATTGTTTTATCAAAATCAATTTTATATTTCTTTTAGATGCATTAAATATTTCGGAAATTAATTTGAACAGTGAATTTCGTAAATTGTTAAATGAAGTATTAGTATTTATTTCCCTTTTATCAGAAACTACTAAATCACCAAAATATTCTTTTAATTGTTTGAGCATTTCTTCGGAATAATTTATTTGAGAAATCATTTTCTCGATGTCTGATTCTGTAGACGAATCAAAATTAGGCTCAATATTTACACGAGCTGCATCCTCAAAAATTACTTTTTTTGAGGCAGCAACTAAAACATCTGAAAGTTGAGAAGGAGTCATTGCGAAAGAAGAAAGACTCAATAATCCAGATAATAAATAAAATATTTTTTTCATTTTTCATTCTTTTTGTTTTATTTCTTCATTTTTTATTATAACTAATAAAAATTAATATTTAGTTTAAAAATTTTGTTAATATAATTAAATTTTTTTGAAGAATAAATAGCGACTTGCGCAGAAGGTTTGTTACGTTGTTGATAGTATTTGATCTAATAAATATGATTGTCTTGAGTTTTTGAATAATTTTCCTCAGAGAGTTTTGATGTTTAGATAGATTTATGTCAAAATACGACTATCGTGTCGTATTAAGGTTATCAGCAATGCATTGCAAGAAGTGTACTTCCGAAAACTGCATAAGGAACGGTATAGTACGCAAGGTTCAGAGCTATAAGTGTAAGGAATGAGGTTATACCTTTTTTGAAGGTGATAAGAGAAGGCAAAAGAGAAACGGCTGTCAAAAAAGCCTTATGCGTCATTTTATACTCTTTAGCTAAGGCATTATTCTCCTTCTATTATAGGTAGGTGGTGGCAGAGATGGAAAAAATACAAGGATCTTCGGTTTCAGGTCATATTCAAGCAGTGGAATTTGATGAAATGTAGTATTTTTTCCAAAAAAGTCAAAAACTCTGGATTATCAAAGCCGTTGATCGTGGCACACGCAGAACTGTTGCCTGGGTTACAGGGAATCGTGATGCTACAACATTCACACGACTTTACGAAAAAGTCAAACATCTCAAAAATTGCACATTTTATACTAATAATGGGGATGCTTTCTCTAAAGTTCTACCAAAAAAACCGCCATAGTATTGGAAAATCAGGCACTGTATGAATAGTAAATACAAAATATCATCTAGGACGCATGACGAGATGTACTAAAGTAGTTTCCAAGAAGGAATTATCTTTAGGTGAAAACTCTCAATTTTTTTACGTTGACATTAAGATTAGGCTCTGTTCTCAATTAAGCCAAACGACAATTGAAGCCAAATGAATGGCGCCGCACTGCCGTGAGTTTAGCAAAAACATTCTCGATCAAGTGACGAGAAAAAAATATGTATCATAATTTGAAGACACCAACAGTTCTTTTTAGATAGAATCACGCTGCTTTTCTTTAAGTTTTTTCCGCCCCCTTTCATCGACAAGCACCGCATCAGCCTCTTCTAAATCATGCTACTGACCTTGTGTAAGGTGAATAGAGACCGGGATTTCCATGGGGCATCACACGGTACATAAATTTTGGTGCTCAGAACACCCAAAGGAGCCTCAAATGGCTTGATTATGCTCTTTTTTAGAGCCTGAGCTGTGTTGATGTGGTCGCACAATCGTTGACTTCGATCATCGCGCACTCATGATCAGCGTCCTGCGAGAGGATTTCAAAGAAATTTTGGTGCTCAGAACACCCAAAGGAGCCTCAAATGGCTTGATTATGCTCTTTTTTAGAGCCTAAGCTGTGTTGATGTGGTCGCACAATCGTTGACTTCGATCATCGCGCACTCATGATCAGCGTCCTGCGAGAGAATTTCAAAGATCTTTTTTTATACGTCCTTTTGCTTCAACGGATCAATCGAGTGTGGATGGATTTAAAATCACCAAACCTTTGCGGATCACGCCAAGGAATTCTCCTCACGGTAACGGTACAAAACAGTTTCAACACACAGGCGATTGTCCTTGGCTGACACATCTCCTGATTTTCCAGGTAAACTCTCCTTTGTCCGATCTCACTGATCATCCTGCAATACATAATGTCTCATTTAACTCATATTTCTTTTGAATTCTCAAAAAATATTGAAAAAAACCAACTTAATCGAGGATGTACCCTAGCTATATCAAAAAAATTGCACCTCATTCAAGATAAACTACTACAGTGTTACAAAGAAGGACATCTCTTTGCAAAAATGGAAGTTACTCAATCTGCATTATTATCGGGAAATGGGCACAACTTCAGGGGATATCAAATGATCTTCTTGATGCTTTTTTTTCTAGCGTTGCCAATGAAGACGATTCTTTGCAAAATTTAAAATACCTTAATTTATCAATGGGTGAATTATTATCGGAAAATTGTACAATCTCAGGGGATATCAAATGATCTTCTTGATGCTTCTTTTCTGGTGTTACAAACGAGGACATCTCTTTGCAAAAGTGAAAGTTACTCAATGGTGAATTGTTAGAAGAAAATTGTACAATCTCAGGGGATATCAAATGATCTTCTTGATGCTCTTTCTTTGGTGTTACAAACGAAGACAATTTTTGACAAAATTTAGAGTTTTTTAATTTACTTGACCGTGAAACTTTGGAAGAAAATTGCTCCACCTTATGATTTTCTGGGTGATGTTCTTGATGCTCTTTGTCTGGAGTTACAAACGAAGACAATTTTTGACAAAATTCAGAGCTTTTTAATTTACTTAATCTTTTGAAATTGATACCCTTAAGTACACTTAAATTAAAGTGGTGTTTGTTTAAGTAAAGCGCATCAATAATTTTTAAAAACTCTGAATCACTTAATGTGTTTAACTTTTCAAAACTGATGCTTTTAAAAATATCTGAAGAAAACTTTTCAGGAGTGTTGCAAAGTAAACATACAAGCTCAACAAACTGCTGACTTTTTTCAATGGCATTAATGACTTGAAAATTAATATCTTCTAAAATATTCAACGGAAGCTTATACCTTGATTTACAATACGCATCGATAACATTAAAAAAATACGCAGGCTTAAAAAAATTTATTTTTTTAAAATTAAGATATTGTATAGAATCAAAAAAAAGTTTATTTTTGCTACTAAAAAGCGTACATAAAACATAAGCAAAATGAGAATCATTAAGCGTATTTATTTTATTCACAAATTTTGGAAAAACATATAAAAATATTGCATCGCTTGAAGAATTAAAAATCTCAAATGCAATTTTTAAAAATTCTGAAAGAAGTAATGTATTAACTTTTTCAAATTCAATACTATGCATAACACTAAAAGGAAAAGAATGCTCTATATTAAAAAATGCACGTACACAGAAACTAAAATTTAAGTCATTCAATTTATTAATTCTTTTAAAATTGATATCTAAAAAAATGATAGAAGAAATTTCTTGTTTAGTACGAAACAAATTACCTATCACTAGTGTAAAATCTTCATTGTTTAAATTGTTTATTCTTTGAATATCCAATGTTTCAAAAATTTTTTTAAAAATTTTATGATTCGATAAACAAATACTGTTAATGAGTGCACAAAAGCGTGTATCATTTAACGTATTTATTTTTTGAGTGTCTAAATTTTCAAAAAATTTTGATGAAATGTTTTGCTTGAAAGCTAAAAGGATATTCAAAACAGCCACAAACGAAAAAGGGTCTAATGTATTAATTTTTTTCATACCCAATTCATCAAAAAACGCTGGAGGAATTTTTTGATGGTCGCAATAAGAAAGTTCTTGCATAAAATTAACAAATTGAAGGTCATCCAATGGGTGAATTTTGTTTAATCCAAAATTTTTAAATTTATCGATATTCAGTTCTTCTTTGAACTTAAAAAATGCCTCCATTACCTTGATAAATTTTTCGCTACTCATTGTTTCGATTTCGGAAATGATTATTTTCTCCCGTTTTAAAAAATTTGGATGTCTTTGAGTTTCTGCAGATGGGTTCAATATCTCACAAAGTAAAACTGCACACACATCTTTAGCTAAGACATAGGAAGTGTCTTTAAAATTTTCTATCCACAACACGGAAAGCTCAAAAATCTTTTGTCTTCCCAATTTTTGAACACAGTTAGGTTGAAAAAATTTGTCATAGTTTCCAGAATTTTTTAAAACATATTCTTTAAAAAATTCCTTCACTTGGATATTGCTTGGTATTTCTTGTGTTATTTTCTCTAAAATATTAAAAATATGCTGGGTATCTGAATGATCATCCCTTGCGTCGAAGATTTTTAATTGTTTGAGTAAAGAATCTATATGATTTTTATTCTTCCAAGAAATATTGTTCAATTTTGGAATCCTTGGGGGTAAAGAGAACGCATTTTCAGTTACTGCCAGAAATAAAAAAATTTTAAACTTCTTAAAAAAAATTGCCTGCATTGTATTCCTTTTTTGTATTTGCAAGATATTTACAAAGAGTCACACCTTATTTAAGCGTAAATTTTACAGACACAAATATCAACTTCCTTGCTTATAACATAAAGCTTTTTACTTTTATTTCGAAAAATATCTAGCTTTTATGTACTAATTTAATAAAAAAAAATATTAAAAACTTTTAATTTTAAATTTTTGTATCGTCTATACTTGAACATTCCTTCTTTTTACACATCATCAATTCAAAACTTAACTTACTGCTTGCAACAGAGCATTTTGCAACGTCTCTAAATCGTCTTGAAAAAATAGTGTTTGCTTAGGTTTTTTTCTGTACCAATGTTATCCAACTAAAAAACGATACGTATTAAAATTATATTTATTCATTTAATATTTTCTTAATTTAAAATCAAAGTAATGCTTATCTATAAAAATAATGTAAGATATTTTTAACAAACGTATAACGTTCCAAATCTTTAACAGAAGAGTAAACAAAAATTCCCCCTAAAAAAAGCATTGAAGACCAAAGCAACCACTGAGTGACTCGATGAGAAATATGTTTTCCTGTTATCCACTCTATTATAGACAAAAGAATGTTACCCCCATCTAATAAAGGAATGGGTAACAAATTAAAAAATCCTAAAGCAACTGAAAGCGAAGTCATTAATAAAAGAAACATCCCTAAATCTCTGTATTCCAAAATATCACGTGCCTGTTGAGCGATGCCCAAAGGCCCCGAAAGTTGAGAAATATTAGATTTTTTAAAAATTTCTAGAGGTTTTTGAATTTCTTCGAGAAAAACATTCAAAGCACTGGAAAAGTATTGATCCTCAGAAATTTTTTTCCACGAGCACTGTGGTGTAATTCCCAAATTTCCTTTCCAGACTTCTTTTGAATGTGTTGGAATTTTTGAGGATTTCAACCGAACATCAACTATTTTTTCATCTCTGTAAACTTTAATATCAAGCTCTTTATCCAACGTTGTGGACTGGAGAATAGATAAAATATCTTGAAATGATTGAACTGGACGATCTTGTATTTCAAGCACAGTATCTTTGGGAAAAAGAAAATTTTTTGCTACAGAAGAGGAGCTGACAGTTCCAATGATCGGTTGATTAGCGTCAGGAATTCCCTTCATAATAACCATACACAAGATTAATCCAAATGCTAAAACGTAATTCGCAAAAGGACCTGCAAACGCAATAAGAATTTTTTCCCAAGGTTTTTTATTTGTAATACTCGATTCGATAGCAGAATCCGTGGTTGTTAAGCCAGACGGGTCAGCGTCTCCTAAAAATTTTACGTACCCTCCTAACAAATAAGGAGAAATTTTCCAAATTGTTCCATTCTTATCTTTCCATTGAAACAACGCTGGACCAAACCCGATAGAAAAACTTTCAATCGATACACCTTGCCATCTAGCAACCCAATAATGCCCTAACTCATGAAAAATAACTAAGGGACATATCACAATAACGAATGAAAAAATTGTTTTTATTAACGAATAAATGTTTAATAACATTGTCTTCCTGCTAATATTAGATATATTACGTTCATTATCTCAAAAATGTTCAGAAAAGCAACAGGACTGAAAAAGGATTCTCTTAAATCCTTTGCAGCATAGGATATCAGCTCAAACAAATGATCATGTATATTTAAAATGTGTGCAAAATTTTTAAAAGTGATGCGCGACATTTCCACTCCAGATGAAAGACAACAATTATCCAAGTTATTCGGGAAGAAAGAAAAGTAAGGACGTATTCTTCACAATATTTTTTAAGGGAAAACGTCATGATTTTAGGGGATTTAAAGTATCCAAAAATTAAAGTTATAGATGGAGCAGTCGAGAAAAGAGTTGTAAAGAGCTCATCAATAGAGCAAAAAGCGTCTACTGTGTTTAGCCTAACCTCACGTACGCTTAATCTGGGGTCATTAGAGCTAAACCACGCTTAGGCAGAAAGGGCAAAATAGACCCAAAAAAGCTAAGGATTTATGTTGAGGTAAATGAAGATAAAAAATGAGCAGAAAATAGTAAAACTATTTAATGCTAATATTTTTGTGTATCAGCGCTTAAAGGAGCTAGACTTTAGCTATAAAAAAATAATGAAAGCGGTGTTGAGATGACTATTTGTGCAGAACGCAGGATGAAGCAGAAAGGGGAAAAAGCTTTCTGCCAAAAAGAGCGGTAAATTATTATCAGCGGACAAATATTATAGCTGGGTATGTTAATCATAAATCGATAGCACCTAGGTGTTTAGTTTCAAATTCTTATGGTGTAACTTACTCATCTTACGTAGCACCTTTCAAAATTTGAAGTTCATTGAACATTAAAACATTGGCTTTTAACAATAGTTTTTGTTTTATTGCAAAATGATTCAATGAGATTTTCA
>NZ_AWTR02000046.1 GCF_000469665.2 Holospora obtusa F1
TCTAATCATCTATTTGCATCACTCATTGCATACTGCAAATTAGAATTATTGAAAGTGAAAACCTCATTGAATCATTTTGCAATAAAACAAAAAGTATTGTTAAAAGCCAATGTTTTAATGTTCAATGAACTTAAAATTTTGAAAGGTGCTACGTAAGATGAGTGAACTAAAATGGCTTTCTATAATTTCTCTCATTTCCTTAAACTCTCTGCTTAATTTAAGGCAAATATACATCTATACATCTTTTAAACACAGTTGTAGAATAAAATTTTTTCATGCGTAGGCCTTAGAAAGGTTTGCTGTAAGTCTTGATAGATAAATATCTTTTTGATAGAATGGATTCCAAAATGTTTCAGAGCTCTAGTGAACTCTATTTTCTCATTATTTGATCGAATTACTCCGATTTACGATCAAATGAACAAAATTATGAGTTTTGGAAAAGATAAGTATTGGAGAAAAAAACTTCTTTCCTATGTGCCCTGGAAAAAACATAAAACTTTGTGCGTTCTAGATGTTGCGTGCGGAACAGGGGCAATAAGTGAAATTTTATTAAAAGAAGCCGAAAATTACAATCAAGCATGTTGTTGTTGGATGTTAGATCCTAGTTCAGAAATGTTAGCATATGCTAGAACGCGTTGTTATACCTTAATGCCATTTTTCGAGATGCATTTCTTAAAAGGATATGCTGAGGCAATTCCGTTACCTTCGCGCTGTGCTCATGTGTATATATGTGGGTTTGGATTACGCAATGTGCAGAACCGTTCTTTTGCTTTACAAGAAGCTTTTCGTATTTTAGTGCCTAACGGGGTTTTACTCATACTTGAATTTTCTTTTGAAGTTTTGCCTAGTTTAGCGTGGGCGTATCGATGTTATCTTATGCACGGAATTCCTTTAATAGGAAAATGGATTGGTAAAGATCAACAGGCGTATCAATATCTTTCGGATAGTATTTTAAAATTTCCTTCTCCACATGTTATTTTAAAAGAATGTTTTCAAACAGGTTTTGAGAAAATTTTCTACACCACACTTCAAGCAGGTCTGGTTCAGTTATATTATGCGCAAAAACCTTACGATTCTTTACACATTTGAAAAAGTCTAGCAATCTTGAAATATTTTAGCCTTCCCGTCATTTTGAACGCGAGTTTTATATAAAAAAATTTATTAGATTAAAAATAGTTAGAGGAAACATAATGAAGTTTAAGAAAATTCAAGAAAAAAAAATTCAAGGTTTGCTGGTTATTGGATTTTTAGGTTTATGGGGAGGTATACTTAATAAAGCTGTTCGAACTTGGCCGCGTCTTTGGGGGAATGATTTAGGAGTTTCTATTCGCACTTTTGATATTTTGGCACTTTTAGGAATATGTTACAGTCTAAAAATGTTATGGGGCCCGTTTTTTTCTCTGGCTTTACCTTCTTGGATTCCGTTTAATCCGAGAAGATTTTGGCTGTCAATGCATTTAATTATATTTAGTTTTCTGCTTTTTGTGATTAGTTTTTGTGAAATGTTTTCTGGGATAACATTTTTTTTGTGTACTGCACTTTTATTTATGTTAGACGGAAATTATTCTATGCTGGTTATTGCATGCCAAAAAGACACGGGTTTTGAAAAATTACGAGGATTACCAGAAAGCTTTTGCTTAAATGGCTATAGAGCAGGAATGACATTTGCCGTTTCAGGAGCATTATTCTGTTCTCAACAAGCCTGGAGTTGGCCTTTTCTCTATCATTGTTTGGCAATAGGGTGCGTAATAATTGCTTTAAGCATTTTATTTTTACCAATATTTAATTCTTTAGACTTGGCGCCAACTCAAAAATTTAAAGGAATAAGTTATAATTTTTTTGCTCCTATCAAAGAGTTATTAACGCGCCCCCAAATTCGAAAAATTTTTTTAATTCTTATGTTGTATAGGATTGGTGACCATTTATGGACACCTAATCAAGAGCTCTTTTTTTTACATATGGGGTTTTCTAAGCAGCAATATAGTATGCAAGATTTTTGGAACTTTTGGGGGAGCTCTTTTGGAATTTTTTTTTCCGGATACTGTATCCAAAAATTTTCTGTGTTTCGTGTTATGCAATGGGGGCTTTCGGGACAAATGCTTGTATTTGGAGGATTGTTTTTGGGAAGTTTAAGTAGTTCATTAAGTGTTTTGTCTTTTTTGTGCATCTTACAAAGAGTACTTCTTAATTTTTCTCTCACCAGTGTGTTTGCCTTTCAGATTATGACAGTCAACTTGGGACAAGCCATAACTCAGTTAAGTATTTTTACAGCCCTTGCGCACCTTAATTCTCAGTTAGTCAGCTCTTGTTCTGGGTGGCTAGTGGTGCATTTAGGGTGGAGCGGAATGATTTTTTTTAGTATGCTCGGATGTATTCCTGCATTACTCTACATGCTTTATGTGAAAAAAGATAAAAATTTTTTACTGTGATAAATATTTGTCAAGCTCTCATATTTTAAACGAAAATATCTTAAAGTTTAAATTTTGTCACGCTACAGTAAAAGCAGTCGTATTGTGATAAAGTAAAAAAACACTAATGGACTGATATAAGCCCTGGAAGCACTCAATTTTTTTCCTAATCCATCGCTTCATATTTGCCCAAAATATTCTGTGAGTATGACGGTAAAAAAAAATCCTACAACGGGAAGATTTAAGTAATTCTCTGGTTCTTTGAGATTGATGAAATGAAGCATTATCCATGATCACAACTTGTCCTGGTTTTTAATTCTTTTATCAAAAACTGCCCTACCCAAGCTTTAAGTAATTGCGTATTAGAAGAGCCGTTAAAACCATCAAAGCAATCGCTTTATTGTTTACTAAACCCGCTACAATAATGAGTTCTTTCGTAACATTTTCCGCTTTTTTTATCAACAAGTTTTTCACTTTTTTTCCCTATTTAATCCCAACAACATGTGGTTTGGATTATGATTAAAATTTGACGTGTTACGTTCAAATTCTAACATGATAATATCAAAAGGGGTCTGGTATTTCAATGATTTCAACTTTATTTGATGATTATAGTAAAGCACAAAAGTCATCATATGGCACTTCAGCTCATCAAGGTTTTTATAAAAATAAGCTTTTGTTGTGTAGTGTTTGAGGATTCTGTTGGTGACTTCGACCTGACCGTTGATCCAAGGATGCTTGAATTTGGTGAGCCTGTGTTCAATGTTATGCTCCTTGCACATCACATTAAAGGGGTGCGTTTTGTTTTTTGACCTCAGGTGTTGCGCAAGCAGTTCATAGATAAATTGCGCCCCATTGTTTGTGAAAATTTTCGTTATTTTAAAAGGACAATGGGCGATCAGATTTTTCAAAAACGCACTTGACTCGTTAACCGACATCTTTGAATGCATCTCGACATAAACGTACTTTGTGGCCCGATCAATGGCCACAAAAAGGTAGCTTTTTCCTTGATCTGTGCGGACTTCGGTAATGTCAATATGAACAAATCCAAGAGGATATTCTTTAAATTTCTTTTTTTCAGAAGCTGACTCTTCTTCTTTGGGCAAGACATTTAGACCATTTCTTTTGAGGCATCGATGCAGATTAGAGCGCGTGAGATTGGGAATTTTCTCTTTCAAAGCAATATAAACATCATCAAGCGGAAGCTTAGAAACGCGCCTGAATTCACACACAATCTCTTGTTCTGTTGCAGATAAAACGCTCTTTGGCTGTGCAGGGCCAGAGCGTTTATCTTCAATACAATCGGCTTTCTTCCACTTCAAAACAGTTTTAATATTGAGGCCCAGACGCTTTGCTATTTCTGCGGCGCTCTCCATAGAGTTTTGTATTTCTTTTCGGACTCGAAGCGTCGTCTTGGCATTTCCATGCAGTATACTTCCCATAAATTAGCCTCCTTTAGTTCCTTATAAGTTATACCATAAGAATGTGGAACTAAACAACTACGCACTTTTTTCTTCAAGCCAAGATGACTTCCACAAAAATTCTGGAATATAAGGTTTGAATTCTGAAAAAAGCATTAAAAAAAATGGACGTTTTCCCCTTGTATCTATCCATCCATGCTTGGGATTAAAAACGAAATGCCATCCTCCTGAAATTGGAGAAGAAAGCCATATTTGCTCTAAAGCATTGTGTTGATGAATCAAATAAACAGAAGAAATTTCGGGTATCTTGATTTCTAAAGCCTCTTCTCTTTCATTGATGTCCCAATTTAAAAAACTCTCTAGATCATAAACGCGATCAAACAATGTATCTAAAAGAAGTTTAGCAGATTCTCTAAACATGTGCTCAAACAGAATGAAAAAAATTCAGCACTATCAATGTATCTGTATCCCTAACCATAAGCAAGATCATCAGATCAAAAAAACTCAAACAACATAAAACATTTGATAAAATAAAACGTTTATCGAAAAAGTACATCCTGAAAACCACGCAACTCTGGTGTGTGTAATTTATCAGGTCCCAATTTTCGCAAAGACTCCAAAGCGTAAATTCCAATCATAAGGTGTTCTTGTACACGTTGTTCATAAAAGGTTTGAGCCATAGATTGAAGCTTTAGTTCCCCATGCAAAGGACGATCTGACACACATAATAACGTTCCATAAGGAACCCTAAAACGAAATCCATTTGCCGCAATAATTCCTGATTCCATATCTAACGCAATAGCACGGCACTGTCGAAAAATTTTAGAGCGATTCAGTACATCTAGCTCCCAATTTCTGTCTCCAGTAGACACTATAGTTCCACAGCGCACACGGCTCATCATAGTTTGGTCATCAAATTTGCAAATGTGCTGAATAGCATCAAGTAAAGAGTTTTGTATACTTTTTACCGGAGGGAGTGGGATGTTAGGGTTTAGCCCTTCATCCAACACGTGATCATCACGCATATATCCGTGCGCTAAAACATAATCTCCTAACCTTTGACTTTGACGCAACCCTGCACAATGCCCTAACATAATCCAACAATGAGGGCGCAATACTGCCAAATGATCCGTCATATTTTTTGCATTACTTGGTCCAACACCAATATTTACAAGACTTATTCCATTGTTACCTGGGCTAACTAAGTGATATGCGGGCATTTGAAAATGATGACCAGCTTCCCGAGTTTTGGAAAGATCCATTTCTTGTGAGCACAAATGTTTGTCTTTTGGTTCAATCCAGTGCGTATACACTTGATTGTCTTGCGCTAAACGTTGCTTTGCATAATCAAAAAATAAATCCACGTAACGCTGATAATTTGTAAGTAAAATAAAATTTTGAAAAGCAGATGCAGAAGTTCCGCAGTAATGCTGAATTCTCATAAGCGAATAATCCGTACGTTCCGCAGAAAAATAAGATAAAGGTTTGATAACCAAATGATCCCAATCCACGGTACCATTGGCAACTTGATCATCCATATCTTTTGGAGAAGGCATTGTCAACATTCCTTTTATTTCTGAAATATCTTTCGCCTGCGATAGGACATCCTCCTTTAAGAAATAAATAGGAATAAACCTAGAACTGCGCCCTACAATACAAAAAAGCTCATGATTTGAGAAAAGATGCTCTAGCTGCTCTTTCCAATACGCTTTAAATAGAGCAGGATGCGTAACGGTGGTTCCGTAATATCCATCTTCCCGTAAAATAGCCCAAGATCTCAAAACTTCACATATATTTTCTGCTCCTTTTCCCCATACACCTAAATACGGATACGTTCCTTTAAACTGAGATTTCAAATCTTTTAACGTTCCAGAACTTCCCACAGCATTTCTTAAGTCTTGAACACTCGCTGCATACAGCGTTTCTAACATTTGAATAGTTTCTTGAGCATTACTACAAACAACGGGAGAATGAACCCCTGCATTTTTTATAAAAACTTCCATATGGAGCTGCTCTTGAAGACATACTGTCATGCAAGCAAGACCGTCAAAGCTGCTTTTTGATTCCATCTTCTTCTCCTTTGGTACACTCATAAGCTTTACCGAAATCTTATTTTAAAAGTACGAATGTTACTAAATTTTTTGATTTCAAAATCTTGCGTCATACCTCAATAAAAAACCATACACAATACTGATCACTAACCCATTTTTAGTATATTCCTGTCTTACATTTTTGTCCAGGTCTATCTTTATTCTTGATTCGACAAAGCAATATCCGAGACTTTATTTTAAATCAAAGTACTTCTTACGCTACGCATCGATCAACGCATTCATCGCATTCTTCTGAATAAAAGCTCTTCTTGGAGGAACTGCATCTCCCATAAGCGTAGAAAATAATTCATCAGCCGCTTGAGCGTCTTCAATACGAACCTGAAGCAACGTTCTGGCGGAAGGGTCTAAAGTCGTTTCCCATAATTCATAATCCTCCATTTCTCCAAGCCCCTTATATCGCTTGATTTCCAAACCTTTTCTACCATATTTATTAATTTGAGTCCACAAAGAACAAGGGCCATAAATACATATGCGATCTTCTTTTTGCCTTAGCGTACAAACTTCTTGAAACATTTCCAGCAAGTAAGGACGATACGTCAATAACTTTAAAAGTTCCTTTTGTTCGTATAGCTTATAAGAAAGCTCTGATCGAAAAACAATTCCATCTCTTTCATAATCAATCGACAAACTTTCTTGAGTCTTTTCCGACTCTTGATAAATCTTCCATTTCCAGTCTCCCAAACGTCTAAGCTGGTTTAACGCTGTTTCCACCCACCAAGCAAACGTCTCGCAAGAAGGTGCTTGCTCTAACAGACCAGCTAAAAAGAGCTGCTCCACGATGATGGCAGATCCTACTTGAAGAGAGTGTATTAATTCTTTGGCTTTAATGCATGTGTTTAAAAATGACTTTAAATCAACTCCAGCCTTAGAAGTTAAACTATTTTCTAACACAACTCCACGTATACCCGTGTCCATCAAAAATTCTTCTAAGGCATGTTCGTTTTTAAGATAAATTTTAGATGTTCCTTTCCTTATCCCGTACAAAGGAGGTTGAGCAATAAATAGGTGCCCTTTTTCTATTAAAGACCTCATATGTCGAAAGAAAAACGTTAACAACAAAGTTCGAATATGGCTTCCATCCACGTCAGCATCGGTCATAAGAATAATTTTATGATAGCGCAATTTTTCTATATCAAATTCCGGACCAATTCCTGCTCCCAAAGCGACAATCAATGTTCCAATTTCAGAAGAAGCTAACATGCGATCAAAACGAACACGCTCAACGTTTAAAATTTTCCCTCTTAAAGGCAAAACAGCTTGAGTTTTTCTATCTCGCGCCCCTCTGGCTGTTCCTCCAGCGCTTTCTCCCTCTAAAAGACATAGCTCCCTTTTTTCCGGATCTTTTTCCGAACAATCAGATAATTTTCCAGGAAGCGAAGCTATATCCAAAGTATTTTTTTTGCGCGTTAAATCTCTTGCTTTTCGTGCCGCCTCTCTAGCAAAAGCTGAATTTGTAATTCTGGTATAAATACGTTTTGCATCCTGGACATTCTCTTCTAACCATTGAGTTAATCCTTCCGTAATCGCGGCCTCGACCAAAGGACGAATTTCTGAAGACACAAGTTTATCTTTGGTTTGGGAACCAAATCTTGGATCAGGAATTTTAACGGAAAGCACACTCGTAAGCCCTTCCCTGATATCTTCTCCAGTAAACGTAACTTTTTCTTTTTTATAAACAGCCCCTCCATGATTAAATACCCGTGTCAAGGCAGAACGAAATCCTGCTAAATGCGTCCCCCCATCTCGCTGAGGAATGTTGTTCGTAAAACATAAATTATTTTCATAATAGGTTTCTGTCCACTCTAAAGCAGCCTCTACGGTCATATCTTCTTTTTGAAGAAAAATATAGATAGGGGAAGATTGAAGAATTTCTTTGTTTCGATTTAAATGAGTTACGTAAGCTTTTAAGCCTCCTGAATGGGAAAACACCCAAGAATTTTCTTTTGAATCTCTAGAATCCTTTAATGAAAGTGTTAAAGTTGGATTTAAAAATGCTAATTCCTGCAAACGTTTTTCCAAAACTCCCACGTCAAAATGTGTAATTTTAAAAATCTCTTTACAAGGCATAAAACGAATTTTTGTTCCTTTATGCGAACTATCTCCCGTACGCTCTAAACTTCCCTGAGGGACTCCATTGCAAAATCTTAAATAATATTCTCCTCCATCTCTCCAAATTGTTAGGTCCAACCAAGTAGAAAGCGCATTAACTGCGGATATCCCTACTCCGTGCAATCCACCGGAAACTTTGTATGCATTTTGATTAAATTTTCCTCCAGCATGAAGCCGAGTCATGATCAATTCTGCTCCAGAAATCCCTTCTTCTGCATGAATATCTACGGGGATTCCTCTTCCGTTATCTGTAATAGATGCGCTTCCGTCAGCTTCCAGAACTACTTCAACTTTATTACAGTACCCGGCCAAACTTTCGTCGATAGCATTATCGACAACTTCCCATACCATGTGATGAAGACCGCTTCCATCATCTGTGTCCCCTATATACATGCCAGGACGTTTTCGTACCGCATCAAGCCCTTTAAGAACCTCGATATTTTCAGAAGAATACGTGGACGATATGTTCATAAAAAATTCCTATAAAAAACGTTAAATTGTTTTTTTGAGCCATATAAAAATATTCAAAAGCAACTCTCACATAAGCACAAAAACATATTAAAAAATCGTTTTTTAATATGTTAACCTACATTTTAGTGATTGAAATTTTTTATTAATTACTTGACTCTATCTCCTCTTTTTGAATTGAGTTACCATTTTCTTTTTGATTTGAGTTTTTGTGTTCACTTTCTTTTGATTCTTTTTCTTCTTTTTTAGACTTTTTTTCATCAGGAACTAAAAGTTTATAAAGTAAATCTTCAATCATCAAAGGCGCCTGCGTTTGATAAATAATTTCTTCAGGGCGCATCTTGATTTCTGAGGCGCCTAAATCAAGTTTCAATATTTTCTCTCCAAATAATGATTCTCCAGTAATAAAAGCAGAAGTATCCTCTGGAAGTTCAATCTTTTTTAAAATGTTAAATTTAACTTTTACAGAGACATTTTCGGGATCTAAACTTAGCTTGAGTACGCTTCCAACGGTTACACCATTAATTTTCACAGGCGCTCCAAGGCGCAAACCATCCACCGCATCAAATTCTGCGTAAAATGTGACATATTTTTTATCAATACCTCTGGAGCGAATTAAAAAAAAAGCAATAGAAACGAGTACAAGGAACAACATGAATGCACCTATTACCGTTTCAAAACGTTGACTTCGAACCTTCACGGGAAGCACCTAAAATTAACATTATTATACGCATGGTATCACTTTTATAAGACGCTCACAAGAGACTATAAGAAGATATCTCATTAAGTGCTTAAATAAAAGTATAGAAAAGTTTTGATCATTAAATTTTCAATTAAAAAATATTTTATCTTGTCAAATGAAATCATCGTATTAAAAAAAACATATGTTTAAAAAAAATTAATTTGAAATTGAATATTTTGAAAAAGGTATAGATAATCAATTAAGTTGAGGTTTTCTGTGACTGCTGACGTAAGCCTTATCGTAAATCAACTGATGTTACGCAGCAATAGTTGATTTCTGCTTGAAATAATCATATTTTTCGTCCGTAAGTTTTTAAGGACAAAAAATGAAACTGGATCTTCTTGATATGTATAGCGACTATTTGATAAGT
>NZ_AWTR02000045.1 GCF_000469665.2 Holospora obtusa F1
CGAAAAATCGTCAACGCAGACTTTTTCCTCAAAAATCCATCCATTCTATCCCAAAACACTTCCGTTTTAGGGCTATTCCTAAATAGCTCAGCCAAAGCTTTAGAATATTCAGAGTATCCAACGCTTGATACACAAAAAAGTAATACAATATTTAATAACATTTTATTTTTTAAATTAATCATTTTTAATATCCTAAAGTTAGAAGTTTATGCATCGATTACTAAAAATAATTTATACTGTATATTTAACTGCCGATAAATTGAAGACAATTATTTGTATAAAATGTGAAAGGAATTGTCAACAAATCATTTACACGTCATTGATATAGAGCAAAAATCAAACAAAATATTAAATTTTTTATGGTATACAAAGTATACTTTAAAAATAAAATTATTTTTATTTGTATTGCTTACTATGTAGTAGTACCATTATTTTTTAAATTTAGTATGAAAACGGGATTTGAAAGAATGCAGCCATAGCCTCGTAGAGTTTATCAAACTGGTCAATTTTGTTCTTAACTCATCTTTTCATATTAGCTCGAAATTTTTCTATTAGATTCAAATCGGATGAGTATGGCGATAAAAAGACGAGTTGACAACCTACAGATTAGAGCAACTCTTTTGTTTTTTGTGATCTATGAAATGCAGAATTATCCATTATTACAATTTGCCCAAGTTTTAATTCCTTAACCAATAACTGAGATCCGCAAGCTTCAAATAATTTTGTATGAAAAAAATCATTCAATACCATAGGTGCTATCGATTTATGATTAACATACTCAGCTCTAATATTTGTCCGCTGATAATAGTTACCGCTCTTTTTGGCAGCAAGCTTCTTCGCTTTTCTGCCCCACCCTCTGTTCTGCACAAATAGTCATCTCAATACCGCTTTCATCAATATATAAAAAACTTTTTGACGGTATACTTTTTATAGTTTTTTTATATTGCTCTCATTTTTCTTGGCTTGCTTCCACATAGGTAAAGGTTTTTTTTTATAGCTAAAGCCTAGCTTCTTTAACCGCCGATACACAGAACACACACTAATATTAAATAGTTTTGCTATCTCTGCTAATTTTTTGTCTTCATTGGCCTCAACATAAACCCTTAGCTTTTCTGGGTCTATCTTGCCCTTGCTGCCTAAGCGTGGTTTAGCTTTAATGGACCCTGCTTCTTGGTACCTCATCCACCACCTATTTACGCTACTTTTACTAACTTTAAATATCTTGGATGTCGTGTTTTGAGTGTTACCAAGCTTAATATATTCTATTACTCTCTCCCTTAGATCTACGCTGTATTGTTTCTTTGTCATTTCCTCTTAAAAATAGCATCTTCTTGTCCCGTTTTCAAGCTAAATTACTATATATAAACGCGTTGACATTATCTACCTCTTTAGACAGAATATACCATATATCACATTGCAATTCAACTGTTCTTGCTATACAATTTTTTAGGAGATTAACGATGCTACCTTTCCAAATACTTTTTCGGAAATATAAGCATTGAGGCGCGTTTCTTCGTGCTTTGAAACGGCTGTTAATATTTTTTGGTACGGTTCTATTTTGTCTCGGTTTTTTCACTTGGCTTGGCTAATTTTGTTTACAGAGCTTAGACAAGATTTTTAAGTTTTTCTAAGAAAATTTTACGCTTAAAAACATTTATTATATTTTTTCGCTTTCTAAAATCCACCCCCCCCCCAACATGCGCGTTCCTTCGTAAAACACACAAGCTTGGCCAGGAGCAACCCCATACTCTAGCTGATTTAAAAAGACTTTTTGTTGAGAAAATGAAAACGAAGCCGGAATTAAAGCCCCAGAAGATCGTACTCGAGCATAAAGATCTATGGGATCCTCTGTGCGATCTGGAGCGATCCAGTTAATGTCTTCCAATTTTAAAACATTACGTCCTAAAATTTCTTTAGGCCCCACACGTAAAACGTGATTTTCTACATCCATTCCCACTACATACAAAGGTTCTAAAAATCCACCAACGCCTATGCCTTGGCGTTGTCCAATAGTAAAGTAGGCAAGTCCTTTGTGTTGCCCTAAAACACGTCCATCTTCATGAACAATAGGTCCCGGTGTCAAAACTATTGCCTCTTTTTCCATCCAAGACTGATAAGAATTTTTTGCCATAAAGCACAAATCTTGACTCGCTTGAACGTAAGCATTTTTAAAACCACGATTAAATGCTTGTGAACGAACCTCCTCTTTAGAAAGTGCTCCCAAGGGAAATAGATGGTTTTGAATATGTTGAAACGTTAACATGAACAGAAAAAAACTTTGATCGCGTTGTTCATCTCTGCCACGATGTAACTCTACCCCATGTTCTTGCTTTCTACGTTGAACATAATGACCTGTTGCAATATATTGTGCACCAAATTTTTGCATCGCACGCCATAATGTTTCTGTTTTTACATCTCGATTGCATTTTGCGCAGGGCAGCGGAGTTTTTCCTTTTTGATAAGACTCCAAAAAAGGAATAACAATTTTTTGACGAAATAAATCTTCTTTTTTTAAAACGTGATGAGAAATACCTAAAATTTCCGCCGCTTCTTGCGCACGCTGAATAAATGCCAAAGGATGGCAATCTCTTTTTGCTTGCGGAGTTTCTTCTATACTTTGTTCGTAATCGTATAGTTTTAGCGTGACACCAATAACGTCATACCCCTCTTCTTTTAAAAGACCTGCAGCAAGCGTACTATCTACTCCTCCAGACATTCCAACAACGACACGAGCAGAACTCATGATTTATACTCCTTTAGAAAATTTTGAAACAATGCATTGTTTAACTGTATATATTGGTCCTGATCTTTTTGAAGCATATAGATAATTTGATGATTTAATTCTTTAATAAAACGTTGACTGGCATCTTGCTTCCATTCTTCAAGAAGAGTCTGACACTGTGTTTGAAAACGAGCATGCTCCCAATTTTCTCTATTCATCAAGTCTTGCTGAAAATTTTTTTTCATTTGATCGATATGTTGTTCCATATGATGCAAAAAAGATTCTTTTTTTGTTTCGAATTGTTCCAAAACGGATTGAGCATCCTCTAAGCGATCTCTTGCTTCTTTTAAAACGTGATCTGCTCTTTGAAATTCTTCCATTATCGATTTTCTGTACGCTTCCAATTTATCTATTAAGGTGTTCCATCCAGGTTTTGCCAAAAAAATACATAGCAATATAAACGCTACTCCCACCATGAAAGTGGCATCAAAAAAATTATTGATTTCCATGATTTTTCTCTTTTTGCTGTTGAATAAGGACTTGAGCAATATCTATAGCATCTTTTTTAAGCTGTTCTGAAAACGTATGTTCTAACCGACTTAATTCTTCCTTCACTTTAGATAATTCAAGATCGAAGCGTTCTTTAAGTTGTAAAAGATGTTGAGTAACCGCTTTTTCTTGCGTTTGCGCTAAAGATCGAATTTGGTTTTGAAAATTTTTTTCTAAAGCATCTTGCTGAGCATCACATTGGGCGCGAATTTGAGTACTTTTTTCATGCAAATGACGTGCTTCTTCCATTATGTCGCTAACTTGAGTGGAACGTATTATTTGAATACTACGCACACGGGGAACAATCCACCAATGCATTGAAGCCCAAAGCACCCCAAAACACACACATACCCAAAAGATTTGAGAAGAAAAAAACTGAGAATCAAACTGAGGCATTCTGTTTAGCTCCCCCTTAAATAGTTGTTAACTGAACAATATAACAAAAGCAACGGAAAGAGCAAATAACGCAACAGCTTCTGTCATAGCAACACCAATCAATCCTAACGCGTAAACTTTTTCTTTGGCAGCTGGATTTTGTGAAATACACTGAACTAATGTCGTAAAAATTTTACCTACCGCAATACCTACAAGTCCTAACGGTAGAACTGCAATTGCTGCTGCAAGATATTTAAAAGCTAAATCAGACATTTTTTATTCTCCTAAGCAAAAACATATTTTCGTGTTTATTAGGATACTAAAATTTTCGTCTCAGGGAAAGCCCGGAAGTTTTTTATTACAAAGTCATTATTTTTTGATAAGAATCAATATAAAAGAAGTTATTGTAAAATAATTAGGTTATAGATTTTTTGTAAAAACAAAAAAACTTATATTAAAAATATAATAACGTCTATAACCAAAAAATAAATTTGAATTTTTATTTTAAAAACTTAGAGAGAACAACACACTTATGAACTCAGACTGTTAAAAAAATATTTGAATTCAATATATTAAAATTGTTTAAAAAATGCAAATTTTTGTTTCGTTGAAAACTAAATTCACTCCAAATTTTATGAATCTTAACGTTTTATCTAAAAATTTTTCTTACACCTCAAGAAGGCTTTGATTTTATCCTCGTATTCCATACTACAAAAATACTTCCAATGGCAAAAAAAATACACAAAAAATATACTGCTGAAATCCCAAATATCTTTAAAGTAACTTGATCACAAGATACGCTTGGTTTTGACAAAAAATCTTCCATTTGAGCAGCTAGTGTTTCTCCAGAAGGGACAGCAGCTTTGCAAAAAGAAGCCAATGGCAACCAATGATTTTGAACAGCAAGGTGATAGCATGTAACACTCAATCCAATTCCCCACATTCCCAACGCTCCCCATCCAAATTGCAGGCATATCGTCCAAATTCCAGTAACACATAACAAAATTCGCTCTACATGACACAATGTGCAGCCAGCATAACCAAAAAAATAATCAAGAAAATATGCAATAATCGCCATTACTAGCGCAACGGTTCCCATTGCGTATAATAACGTATTCAAAGAATAAAATGAGTCATTTTTTATGATAAACATGTTTTTACAAGTTTTTTTTTCTTAAGTATAATGACATATTTTCAAAATTTTCTATAGTTTTTGCTTCGTCTTAATTTTTTTATTCATGAATTTTCCCCATGTACTGTAAATAAAAGAAATTTTTTAGATCTTACAAATTTTAGCAAAAAATTAAAAAGATAACGATAAAATAATTCAAAACCTAACGAAAGTAGAAAAAATGCAGAAAAAAATTTTTTTATTTATCTCAGTCTTAACGTCTAGCGTCGTTTTTTCCAACCCACCTGCTGCTCCCGCCCCTGCACCTGCTGCCCCTGCTGCGCCTGTCCTGACTGCGCCTACTCCCGCTCCTGCTCCCGCTCAGCCACAGCCTTCTGATGATCTTTTTGTCCCTTCTTCTGCAAAAGGAGGGAACGCAAACCTGGAGCAACGTATGGATGCTATGGAAAGCGTATTTTCAGATATTTGTAAACGCTTTTCAAAGGAAGAAGGTCCATCAGGAATGGGAGCTGCTGAACCCCATGCGCCCGGAGTAGCGAATCCGCAACCAGCTTAATTTTAGTTTTTAGCTCGAATTGCACTAAAAACAGCTGTTATAGGAAACCTAAGAATTTGTGCGCAAATCGTTGAATTATCGCAAACGTATGAATTTTTAGGGAAATTCGTAATACGTATATTAAAAATAGTTGCATTATGATAAAGTAAAAAAAGTACTAATTGACTAATATAAGTCCTGGCAGAACTCAATTTTCTGCCTAATTCATCGCTTCATATTTTCCAAGAATTTCTCGATTAAATTTAAATCAGGTGGATAATGTGGTAAAAAAAACTACAACGAGCAGATTCAAATAATTTTCTAGTTTTTTGAGATTTATGAAATGAAGCATTATCCATCATCACGATTTGTCCCGGTTTTAATTCTTTTATCAAAAATTGTGCTACCCAAGCTTCGAATAATTGTGTGTTAAAAAAATCGTTAAAAACCATCGAAGCAATCGCTTTATTGTTTATTAAATCCGCTACAATATAAGTTCTTTCGTAATATTTATCGCTCTTTTTATCAACAAGTTTTGCAATTTTTTTGCCTCATCCTCTATCTGTGCAAATGGTTAGCTTTATCCCAATTTCACCAATGTATACAGGATTTTCACCTAATATAGTAGTGTAGCATGGAAATGGGGTTTGAAAGAATGCGGAAATAGCCTAGTAAAATTTATCAAATTGGTTAATTTGGTTCTTAACCCATCTTTTCATATTAGCCCAAAATTTCTCTATTGGATTCAAATCAAGTGAGTATGGCGGTAAAAATTAACTGACAACCTACAAATTCGATCAACTCTTTCGTTCTTTGTGATTTATGAAATGCAGCATTATCCATTATTACAATTTTTCCAAGTTCTAATTCTTTAATCAATAACTCTTTTACTCATCGTTCAAATAATTTTGTATGACAAGAACTTAAATACCCTAGATGCTATCTATTTATGATTAACATACCCAGCTATAATAGTTACCGCTCTTTTTGGCAGAAATCTTTTTCTCCTTTCTGCTCCATCCTGTTTCTGCACAAATGATCACCTCGCTTTCATTAATATATACAAGACTTTCTGACGGTATGCCTTTTATAGTTTCTGTATATCGCTTTCATTTTTTTTGGCTTGCTTGCAAGCAGATAACAGTTTTTTATAGCTAAAGCCTAGATAGTGTAGTCACGAGATATTAGCCCATAAAGCGATACATCGAATTTGTACTGCTGCCAAGAATGATCTGACATTTTTCGCATAACGGCTTGCAATACTGCGCCAGCGCTTGAGATGGAGAAATGCATTTCCAACAAGATGCCGCAACTTGTATAAATCTTTATCATAGCCTGTGGCAACGGCGCTGTACTGCCTTAAGTTTAGCAAAAAAATTCTCGATCAAGGAACGGATTTAAAAGAATATTTATCATAATTTAAAGGCTAAAAAAGATTCTTTTTAGGTAAAATCACGGACTCACGCCCCTTTTCTTTAAGTTTTTTCTGCCCCCTCGTCAGCATCGTACAGCTTTATCGGAAAGCACAGCATCAGTCTTCACAAGATGATCGGAAACCTTCCAAATCATGGTCCTGATTTTGTGTAAGGTGAATAGAGACCGAATTTCCATGGGCATCACACGATGCATGAATTTTGCCCCCACAGAGAAGCGTCCAATAGCTTAATTATGCTTTTTTAGAGCCTGAGCTATGTTGTGGGCCCCAACAATTTTGCATTGATCATCTCTTACTCATGATCAGCGTCCTAAGACAAGGCTTCAAAGATCTTTTTTATACGTCCTTTCGCTTCAACGGGTAAAGCGGATGTGGATGGCTTTAAAATCACCAAACCTTGGCGGATCACGACACAGAATTTCCCAACGATAACGGCATAAAACAGACTCAACAAACAGGAGATTATCCTTGGCTGTACGCCCCCACATCCCCCGGTTTTCCAGGTGAATTCTCTTTTATCGGATCTTACTGATCATCTCGTAACGCATAACGTCTCATTTAACACACATTTCCTTTGAATTTTTATTAAATTCTCAAAAAATATCCAAAAAAGCCAACTTAATTGAGGGCTGGCCCTACTATATCCTTATTGACGTCCCAATTTTGGTGCGTCAATTTTGTTTACAAAACCTAGCTCATACTTGTTTTTTGCAAACTTTTCCATAAGTTTCCAAAATTGCTAATAACATAGTCCAGACAGTTTGTTGAAAACTAGATTGTCCTACTAAAATTCCACTCAGCATATGAAGATCTAAAATTTCTTTTAAATTTTCTGGGCGTACACCTCCTCCATAAATAAATCCCTGAGAATTTTTTAAATGAGATTTTAAATACTGAAGCGCTTGAACAAGATACCCACAAGATGGAGGAATCTTTCCCCCAATAGCCCAAACAGGTTCGTAAGCAACAAAAAAAGGAGACGCAGAAGAAATAGAAGAAAGATAAGAAATTTTTTTTGCAAGACTATACCAAGCAGAAGGAGCTTCTTCTCCAATACAAAAAATAGGAACCAAATTTGACTCCCAAGCGCGCTCCATTTGTTTTTCTAAAATATCTAAAGATTCTTGTCGCTCAGAATGTCCAATCAGAACATAACTACACCCAACATCTTGAAGCATGTTAGCATTTATTTCTCCAGTAAACGCACCTTTTAAATTGAAACTACAAGTTTGCGCTCCAAGACTATATCCTACGGGAAGTCTTTTTTTCACAAGATCTAAGTAAACAAAAGGAGGGCACAAAACCGGACGAACATTTTCAGGAGCAGAAAGACGTCCAATTGCAGAAATAAACTGATGAATTTCTTCTACGCTTCCCTGAGATTTCCAATTTCCAATTAATAATTGCTTCAGCATACTCAAAAATAACGTGCCCAGGGCAGGAATCGAACCAGCGACACAAGGATTTTCAGTCCTATGCTCTACCAACTGAGCTACCTGGGCTACAATCAAAATTCTACAGCATTATTTTCAAATGTCAAGCAAAATGTTTGATATCGAAAATTCCTATCTTTCAATATATTTAGCATAGTGAACATGTTTGTGTAAGGAAAAAGTCCAGCCATAGTAAATCAAGCTGAAATTTTTGAATAAAGACAAAGCACGATATTCAGTGTAAGGTAAGAGACGCTATAAGAGCAGGCAATTGGAGAGCAAAAGGAAGAACCAACGTAATACAAGCGTTGGTTGGCAGCGCTTTAATCGCCATAGGGTGAGAGATCATTTTCCTCATGGATATTTTAGCGCCCAATTTATCTGAAAAAAGTATGAGTATTATGGATAATGTATCTTTCCACACAGAATAAAAGGCATGCAAAAAATGATTGAAGCCTACACACATACTGTACCTTATCTGCCACTATACCAGGGCCTACGCATAAAGAAAATGTATTCTACAACTGTGTTTAAAAGATGTATATTTGTCTTAACTTAAGCAGAGCGTTTAAGGAAATGAGAGAAATTATAGAAAGCCATTTTAGTTCATTGGAAGATCCCCGTTCCTCAAGGAACCAACGCCACCCTTTTATGACTTTGATAGCATCTTTGTGGTATCGACAGTTTTAGTGGAATGCAGGATTTTGTTGAGATGCATAGGGAAGCGTTGAAAAAATATTTCGACTTTCCGTCTGGTGTGCCAAGTCACGATACTTACCAACGGCTTTGGGATAATTTATGCTCCAATCAATTTAGAGAGTGCTTTGGCGCTTTTGTAGAAAGTCTTCAAAAAATAACGAGTGACATTATGAATATCGATGAGAAAACGATCAGGAATAGCTCTTCAAATAAGCCTCTTCATCGTGTAAGTGCTTGGTGCTATAAGAATAAAATGGTGTTCGCCCAAGAGAACGTGAATGAAAAAAGCAATGAAATCAAAGCCATTCCAAAATTGTTAAAACTTTTAGATCTTGAAAATAAAATCATTACGATCAATGCCATGGGAGCTCAAAGGGACATGTGTCAGAAAATCGTTGAGAGGAAAGGTGATTATGGTATTTCACTCAAAGGCAACCAAGGAACATTGTTTGAAGATGTTAAGCTCTTTTTATCTGAGTTAAATAACCACGAATTCATTAACGAAAATAATGACAAAGGCCATGGAAGAATTGAACAGCGTGTGGCCGTTGTTTCACATCATACAAAGTGGCTGAATGACATTCATCAATGGCCTGGTTTAAAATCCATAGGTCGCATTACCTCAACGGTGCTTCGTAAAGGGAAAGAATCGAAAGATACCCAATACTATATTTCATCAAAATTATTAAGTGCTTTTGAACTGAATGAGATTGCCCGTCAGCATTGGGAAATTGAAAATCAACTTCACTGGGTTTTAGATGTTGTTTTCAATGAGGACAAAGCCTGCATTCGGAATGACTGCGCTGCCAAAAATTTGGATATACTCAGAAAATGGGCTTTAACCATACTGCATAAATCAAAAGATAAGCCAGAAAACTCGATCAAGTCTATCATGCGCAAAAATTCTATGTATTTTAAACATCTTATTCATTGTGTCAACACAATTCTTCATGGGTAGGCCCTGATTATAGTCGTATTTTGGCTTGACAATATTTTTTTTTATATTAATATTTG
>NZ_AWTR02000044.1 GCF_000469665.2 Holospora obtusa F1
CTTAGAAAATCAGGTATATTTTTGAAAAATATATCTGATACGATGAATAATTCGGTTAATACGCGATAGGTTGGTTTATTTATGAATATAACTAATCCATTAGACGGATGCGTACCTAGTTTTTGAGAAAGAGGGGAAAAGTTTTGTTTAGAATGTATCTTTTTCAAATTTTATTTTAAGCAAGAGAAAATTTATTTTTGAGGTTAACGATACCCGAAACATTATTAGGTTTGCTACGGTATCGATCAGAGAGAATTTTGAAAGTTTTTATTTGAGCGAAGATATGTTCAACTTTAACGCATTTTATCGCAAGGCCAAGGTGCGAGTGTTTTATTTTTTTGTAGATCCAAAGTTTTATTTTTTAATCTTTTATAAGGAGAGCTCCGTTTCTGCATAAATCTTGTCCAAATCTTGATACCTCTCGAATCTACATAAAGTCTGGTGTGTGTAGGAAGAAGAGGCTATTGTAATCATGTCTGGAGTCAGGTTCGGTGCTTGAAACATGCACACCACGCCTCTTGAAGGCTTTCTGTTTTGAGAGTGCGATGTTTCTTTTTACCTCTAATAAAAGGCATGTTGACCTTTTCTTAGGCGTTGTAGGAGCAGTTCTGTTTCATCGATCATGAAAGATTCCAGATCTTCTTTAGATCAAGGTTTGTTTTTGCCAATGGTCACACCCTGAGCCACTGAGTCTAGCTTTTGGATAATCCGGCATGAATCATCTATTCCAAACAAAAAACCTATATATGCTTATGTTATATAGCTTTCTGTAACAAAGCAAAAGTATTAACACTCTTTAATTAACCTTAAGCTTATTTATGTCCAGGACGTTGATAACGTCCTATCGATTGCTTTTCACAAAGGACGAGCTGTGCAGACAATTTCCTAAAATCTATGAAGAGTTAGACCAATTGAATGTTTCTGAATCTTGTCTATCTTAGCGATATGCGTACTTACTTTAGACCGTTAATCTCATACGTTTTCATAAAATTTACATAAAATTATACTGACGCATCAGGTCTATTATCAAAAATTTTTCGATAAATTTTTATAAAAATGTAAAATACAACAAAATGACTGGCAATACCTAAAATTTCTATTTTGGATTGAGGGATGCGCATAACCGATATTACTGGAATATAGCCAAAATTAAAAATTTCAACGATAGATTTAAGAAAATTGCAATGAATATTGGGCATAACTGAGTTAGGAATGATTTGGGCAATGATTTGGGCAAATGTAAAACATATTGAAAGACAGCTTACAGTGAAAAAATTGAAAATCATTGAGCTACAACTTATTTTATGCATCAAGTAAGGCATTTTTTGTTTCCAACGCTTAAGACATAATGGTATTAAGAAAAAAACACACACAGTACTCACACCAAGCACGAAAGATCTAATTTTCATTGAATATGATAATAAAATACTAGGTAAAAAAAACAAATGAAAAATTAATATTAATTTGAATTCAATTAAGGATATTCGAAAAAATGAGTGTATCCATGATTTTTCTAAAATTTTTACTGGAATATTTTTTACTTGATACAAAAAGACGTTTTTTAAAGGTTCTGAAATGCAAGCGACTTTATTTATTAAAAACAAAGGTTTATACAGAATAAATCCTATGTACATAAAAAGAAAAAAAATCAATCCTATTAAAAAAAAATAAACATACTGGTGCATTTCTTGAAAAAAATAACTTAATAAAAATACGAAAACAAAAGAAGCAAAAAATGGAGTAATGAAATACAAAAAACTATACCAACCCGTTAAACACAATTGATAGATTTGACTTATCAACCAAGGGTTTTTAACAAATTTACTATCTTTCCAAAAAAATAAAAGGATGCTAAAACTTAACACAAAAATTCGAAAAAATTTTCCAAATACTAAAAAAAATTGAGGAAAATTATTAGATATTTTTACATTAATGACAAAAATAAAAAGAAAAAGAAAAAATAGCAAGCAAAGAAATTTCACAGATTTCTTCCAAATTTTTAAAAAACCGACTATTCCTTTTAAAAATCCTGCTCCATACACACTCTCGATCAAATCTTCATGCTGTTGAACTAAAATTTCATTTAATTTTTCTTGATTGTTTTGTTGAAGCATTCTATTTAACCTTCTTTTCTAATTTTTTAAAAAAAATTTTAATTATATGTCTTTGGCATCTTATCATGAAAATTTTAAAAAATAACATAGTTTAGGTCCCGTCCTCACTTAAGTTGGCTTTTTTCGATATTTTTGAGAATTCAAAGGAAATGTGGGTTAAATGAGACGTTATGCGTTGAGGGATGATCAGTTGGGTCGAATAAAGGATAAGTTTACCTGAAAAACCATGAAATCTGGCAGTCAAGGACAATCGCTTATTTTTTGAGGCTGTGTTATACCGTATTCGTGGGGAAATTCCTTTGCGTGATCTGCCAAGAAAGGTGTTGTTATTTTAAAGCCCCACACCCGCCTTACCTGTTGGAGCCAAAAGAGCGTATGGAAAAAAGTCTTTGAAATCTTATTGAAGGGTGCTGATCATGAGTGCGTGATGATCGATGCAATACAGTGTGAGCCCATCAATACAGCTCAGATCAACACAGTGTGGGCTCATCAACACAGCGTAGGCTCTAAAAAAAAGAGCATAATCAAGCCATTGGACCTTCCTCTGTGGGGCAGCACCAAAATTCATGCACCGTGTGATGCCTATAGAAATTCGGTCTCTATTCACCTACACAAGGTAAGGACCATGATTTGGAATGGGGGAGATGCGTTGATGGGGCACTTTGTGAAGGCTGATGCGGTGTTTTTCGATAAAGCAGTACGATGCCGATGAGGGGGAAGGGAAAACTTAAAGAAAAAGGGGCGTGAGGCCGTAATTTCACCTAAAAAGAAGCGTTTGGAGCCTTCAAATTATGATAAATATTCTTTATAAATCCCGTCCTTAATCGCGAATTTTTTTACTAAACTTAAGGCAGTACCGCGTAATTGCGACACGCTATAATAAAAGGCCTTTAAACGTTCTAGGCGCTATTCACTTAGCTTGCAGTTCCTTGAGCTTAATTGAGGACAGGGCTTAGTTTCAAAAGAGGTCTATTTTTTGTAAATATATGCCTGGTCAACAATTTATCAAGTTAATTGATTTAAGATTTTTGGGCAAGATTAGAAAATTTTGTGCGCGCCCCATCAAATTGAAGCATAACACTTCCTGTTGGTCCGTGACGTTGCTTAGAAATGATGATTTCTGCAGTATTGTATATTTCTGCCATATGACGTTGCCAATTTAACATTTTTTCAGACCCTTCTTGAGGCTTATTGCGCGCTTCGTAATATTCTTCTCGGTAAATAAATAATACAACATCTGCGTCTTGCTCTATACTCCCAGACTCGCGAAGATCTGCTAACATGGGTCTCTTATCTTCTCGTTGTTCAACAGCACGAGAAAGCTGGGACAGCGCTAATACAGGAACGTTTAAAGTTTTTGCCATTTGCTTTAATCCTCTTGTAATCTCGGAAAGCTCCTGAACGCGATTTTCTGAATTAGATCTCCCAGTGGTTAAAAGTTGTAAATAATCAACAACAATTAATTTAATATCTTCTTTTCTTTGTAGTCGACGCGCACGTGTTAAAAGTCCTGTTACGGATAAAGCAGGTGTATCATCAATAAATAAAGGAAGATTAAAAAGTTCCTTCGAAAGATCCACAAATAAAGGGAAGGCATCTTTATCAATTGCTCCTCTGCGAATTCGATCAGAAGAAATTCCCGTTTCTTGACCAAGAATACGCATAGCCAATTGTAAGGCAGACATTTCCAAAGAAAAAAATGCGACACCCGCGCCATCGCCATGTCCTTTCACATCGTGTAACTTTATTCTTGCTGCGTTAAACGCAATATTTGTAGCCAGAGCGGTTTTTCCCATAGCGGGACGAGCAGCTAAGATAACTAGATCCGAAGGATGCAGCCCTCCTAACATTTTATCTAAATCGAGTAACCCTGTCGTCACCCCTACAACATGACTATCGCGCCGATAAGCAAGTTGTGCGCTTTCAATAGCTTGAGTTAATGCAGAAGTAAACGATTGTACTTGAGGTTTTTCTCTCTCCTGATGCATCTGAAACAAAGTATTTTCTGCGAGCTCAATTTGCTGAAATGCGTCAGGTCCTTCTATATCCATAGCACAAGCTGTATGAGAAATATCTTCTCCTAATCGCATCAATTGACGTCTTAAGTGCAAATCATAAATAATTTTGGCATAATAAAGAGCGTTGCGCGTAGGGACCAACAAACCTGCCAGTTCAGCAAGATACGTATCTGAAATGATGACTTCTTCCGATTTAAGAGAGTTTTCTACGTAATGTTTTAAAGTAATTGGATTAGCAATTTGCCCTTGCTGAATTAAATGTCCTAGCGTTTTAAAAATATGTTGATGCAGTGATGTATAAAAATGTTCATACCGTAACGATTCACCTATTTCTTCAAACATACTGTTGTTACGTAACAGAATGCTTAAAAGTGCTTGCTCAATTTCTAAATTATAAGGAGCAGGCGTAAGCATAAGAGCGGAAGAATTAGACAATATTATTCTTCAAAAATCATAATGTCTTAGTGTAGCAGAAGCACACTCAATCAGCTATAGAGAAAAAATTTTTTAACGATCAAATGAGCTCTCTTGGAGACATTTAACTAAAGAATGATAATAATGCGGACATACATAAACTGACATTTTTTGAATTATTTTGAAAGTAATGGAATAGGTTCATTTTACTATGAGGCATATCATAACTACGAGAAGATGATTTTGTCTTTCTTTTAAAGCGTGCTAATCGATGTCGAATCTCACACTGTTTGTTGATTGAATAGGAAATGTCAGATCTTTTCGAACGTACCTTTCTTCAGAAAGACGTTTAAAGCCCCCCCCGATTCATCTGTAACACATTGACATGATCCATGATCAACTTCATTAATAGGCTTCTTTCGAACCCCCTTTATGTTAGCTTCAAATCATAAATTTCAGTGATCAGATTGAATCTTAGGCCAAATCTTTTTCGTCTGTTTCTCTATTTTTTAGATACGATTTTTAATCATTTAAGCTTGCCGATAACATTTTCATTTGCAACTCTTTCACTCGCAAGTTCTTAATTTTTCTGCTTGTACTCTTTTATTAAAGGACTTTTCTTCGTCTTTTTTTTACAGCGCAAATTTTATTATGCAGTTTTTGTACCTCTTGATATCCAGTGTCAGTAATGACCTTTATATCAGAATTTATATTTGTTTGCGATTCTTTAAATACTCTAATATTACTTGCTTCGTATTTTTATCGACAACAACTTTATTTTTTAAAATATGCTTTCTCTTTTTTTTCAAATATTTTTTTTTGTTTGTTAGTTCTATTTTTTTACGCTTCTATTCTTTACCCTTTTTTTTTGGCGTTCTATAGACGTTTCCGTGGCATCTAATATAACATCACATTCCATATTGCTCTTAAATAATGCTTTTCGACCAGGAAAGCAAAATTTGGATGCTTGATAGAGCGTATCTTCAACCCACTTAATTCCTTTGTAGCATGAACTTTTGCTTATTCCATAACTTTGATTAACATGAAAATATGTGTGATATTCTCTGATATATTCCAACGCCATTAATAGCTAATTTTCCATGCTCAGCTTGTTTCTTTGAGAGTTTTTCACCTAAAGATAGATGGCAGTATTTTTTGATAGTGATTAAAGATTTTTGGTGTCGAAAGCGCACACCAAAGCTTAATTGATCCGTATACCATAGATTCCCTTCTTGGAAACTACTTTAGTAGGTCTCGTCATGCGTCCTAGGTGATGTCTTGTATTGCTATTATATGCATACAGTGCCTGATTTTCCAATATTATGGCGGTTTTTTGGTAGAACTTTAGAAAAAGCATCCCAGTCATCAGTATAAAATGTGCAATTTTTCAGATGTTTGACTTTTTCGTAAAGTCGTGTGAATGTTTCAGCATCACGATTCCCTGTAACCCAGGCAACAATTCTCCGCGTGCTACGATCAACGGCTTTGATAATCCAGAGTTTTTGACTTTTTTTGGACAAAATACCACATTTCATCAAATTCCACTACTTGAATGTGACCTGAAACCGAAGATGCTTGTATTTTTTCCATCTCTGCCATCACCCACCTATATATAATAGAAGGAGAATGATGCCTTAGCTAAAGAGTATAAAATGACGCATAAAGCTTTTTTGACAGCCGTTTCTCTTTTTGCCCCTCTTGTCACTTTCAACAAAGTTATAACCTTATTCCTTACACTTATAGCTCTGAACCTTGCGTACTATACCGTTCCTTATGCAATTTTCGGAAGTACAGTTCTTGCAATGCATTGCTGATGACCTTAATACGACACTATAGTCGTATGTTGACATAAAACTATCTAAACGTCAAAACTCTCGTTTTTTTTACCTCTTTTCATTTTTTTTATCTGCCTCTTCTAATATTTTTATCATTTTATTAAACGTACTACGCTTAACTCCTGTTAATCTTCTGCGTTGCTCATCCGATAAAATTTTCACTTGTTCGTGTTTCAATTATAAAATCATCATATTTTTATTGACCTATCTTCAGCGCACATATATATTTTAGTTTCGAAAGAAGTCTAAGGAGCTTTTTTAGGCTGGCGTTTTCGCCATCACTCAGCTCCCAGTCGATAGAGTGACGCGATATCTCATCAATCCAGATCCATAAAGTTTTTTTTCCATTGACAAAATGCGTCATATTGTCCATTTGAATAATAACACACAAACGCCGCAATGTGCATAAAGAATCATTTCAAGTTGTTTTAGTGTGGGGCCTTGGAAGGTTTGTATCTGTAAATTGATAGCCACAGAATTTACATTTATAGCGTTGCTGCCTTCTCCACATTTCACATAAAACTCAGATCCTCATTTCTTACATAACAGCATGTATTTCTGCTCAAAAATAATTTTATGTCATCAAAATTATTCTCTGGTTAAGTATCTCAAAAAAGAAAATTTTTTTCCCCAGAATAAAGGAAGATTTATGCGGTAGCTCTATAATATAACGTAAAAATTTGTACTATTTTTCAATTTACATATTTTTGAACTTTTTGCTGAATTAAAGAGCTAACGCAAATTTTTATTTTAGATAAGATTCAATAGACTTAAGTTTTTTTATAATTTTTACTCGATACTGATCAGAAACTTTTTGTAAATTTCTTTTAATTTCTTCACACACAAACGTTGCCTCACTTTTTTTTCCTAGATGACATAAGCATTCCGCAGATTTAAGCAAAATTTGTATCGGAAATAATTTTTTTTTTTCACATTGTTTTATGATCGGCTTTTCACACAGCGCCTGATTTTTGAAACAAAGATATGCACTAGAAAACAAAGCTTCTGCTTGCGCATACTCTTTTTTGTGCATAAAAATTAATCCTTTGTAGTACAAAGCATGAACTTTAAATTGATGATCTTTTTGCTGAATAAAATAATCCAGCAATGCCAAAGCCTTATCGATTTCTCCTTTTTTTAGGTGACGCGTAACATCTTGAAATTTTTTGGTTTCTTGATGAGAACGCAAAGGGGAATCACTAAATAATTTTTGATCCAATTTTTCGTTTACTTCCGGATTAATTTTTTTAGTATCTTTTTGAAAGCGTAGTGCATCTAAAGATTTTTGTAAATTTAGACAAAGCTGCTCCAACGCTTTGCAGCGCTCTTCTAGCTCCTCTAAGCGATGCAAAACAACCTCAATAGGAGAAATCACGGAAGCAAAAACATTGTATCTAAAAAAAATAGACGAAAAAATAAAAAATATTTTTAAAATAATCACGCTTGTAAAAAAATTGTGAACTCGTTGTTAGTATAGCAAAACGATTTCTGAATCTCAAAAATTTTATACAGCCATTATCACATAAATTTACTGATGTTACGCAGCAATAGTTGATTTCTGCTTGAAATAATCATATTTTTCGTCCGTAAGTTTTTAAGGACAAAAAATGAAACTGGATCTTCTTGATATGTATAGCGACTATTTGATAAGTCAAAATCACTATGCAACATCGACTGGTTTAGCCAATATGTTTCAAGGCGAAATTAGCCATGATCAAATGACTCGTCATTTACGTTCAAAAGATTACAGCTCTTCAAATTTATGGAGTTATGTCAAAGCAGATGTGAGAAAAAACCAATCATCAGATGGCGTTTTAATTTTA
>NZ_AWTR02000043.1 GCF_000469665.2 Holospora obtusa F1
ATCCACACCCGCTTTACCCTTTGGAGCTAAAGAGCGTATGGAAAAAAGGTTTGAGGACGTTGTATCATAGCCTGTGGCAATGGCGCGGTTCTGCCTTGAGTTTAGCAAAAAAAATCTCGATCAAGTGACGGGATTTATAAAGATTATTTATCATAATTTGATGACTAAAAATGGTTTTTTAGGTGGAATCACGGCCTCACGCCCCTTTTCTTTAAGTTTTCTTCGCTCCCTTTTCATCGGAATCGTATTCTTTTATCCGCAAGCAGCGCATCAGCCTTCACAAGGCGATCCATCAACGACATCACCCCCCTTCCAAATATGGTCCTGACCTTTGTGTAAGGTGAAAAATAACCGGAGTTTCCATGGGCATCACACGATGCATGAATTTTGGTACCCTCAGCAAAGCATCTAATAGACTTGATTATATTCTTTTTTTTAGATCCTGCGCTGCGTTGATGAGGCCGCACAATCATTGTATCAATCATCGCGCACTCATGATCATCGTCCTGCGACAAGATTTCAAAGATCTTTTTTTATACGCTCTTTTGGCTCCAAAGGGCAAAGCATGTCTGGATAGCTTTAAAATCATCAAACTTTTCTGGAAAATCACATCAAGAAATTCCTTCACGGGTACGGTATAAAATAGCCTAAACAAACAAGCGATTGTTCTTGGCTGTCAGATCTCCTAGTTTTCCAGGTAAACTATCCTCTTTTATCCGATCTCACTGATCATCTCTCAACGTATAATGTATTATTTAATACACATTTTCCTTGAATTCTCAAAAAATATCGAAAAAAGTCAACTTAAGTAAGAGCGGCCCCTACTATTTCTTACTTTTTTTAAATTTTCTCATTCAACCTGAATCACTATAATGTGTTCATTTTTTTGCCCTTAGATACGGCTGCTAATACGTTTTTACTCTGTGTCGTGGTTCTGATGTGAATTTTTTAATTTTTTATTCACAGAGCTAATCTTCATGTATTTTTAAAGAAATTTATGGTAACGACGCGTAAGGCATAAAATAATACTTATTGTCCAGCATGCACTAATTAAAGATGATCCACCATAGCTTAAAAACGGCAAAGTAATGCCCTTTGTTGGGGCCAAATGCAAAACACATGCAATATTCAAATAAACTTGGTACATAAAATATATGGATAATCCGGAAATTAATAAAATTTGCTCTAGATGCAGCGCGCGATACGCGGCATTAAGGCTTCGAAAAATAATCACTCCGTATAGTGTAAAAATTCCAAGACATGCAATCAATCCAAATTCTTCTCCTGCGACTGCAAAAATAAAATCTGCATGACCATCTGGAAGATGATCTAAAACGACTCCAGACCCAGGTCCTTTTCCCAACAATCCTCCAGAGGCAAAACTTTTTAAGGACTGTAAAATTTGGTATTGTTTTCCAAAGGGATCAGAAGATTCATAGCCTAAAAACATTCTCAAGCGTAAAGCAGCGTGAGGAAAGCAAAGCATAATAGGAATCAAGGAAAATATTCCCGATGCAACCATACCAACCACCCACACCCATCCCAATCCGGCAATAAAACTTTGGGTTAACGCGCTCATCAATAGCAAAAATACTGTTCCTAAGTCTGGTTGTAAGAGTAACGGACAAGCAACAATAATAAATAAAAGTAATACTTTTAAAAATCTTAAATTTTTATGAGATTGTGAGTATTCTGATAAAAAATAGGCACATCCCATGCAAAATGCTGGCTTAATAAATTCAGACGGCTGAACAGATACACCTAAAATATTTAACCAACGCTTTGCCCCTTTAACATGTACTCCAAATAAGACTACCGCCCATAAACCAGACCATGCCAAAGTTCCAACAATATATACAGTAGGCTTTAGGTATTCTTTTGGTAAAAAACTTCCAAAAAATAAAAGAATTACACCAAGAAGCACAAAAATCAAGTGCCTCTTTAATAAAACGAACGTTGTCCAACCATGTTGTGCTGCAATTGAAGGGCTGGCGGCTAAAATCAGCCAAGATCCCAGTACAATCAGCATAATAGCACAAATCAAAATCCATCGATCAATAGCATTCCACCAAAATACCCATAAATTTTCTGGTTGCTGAGCTTCTTGTTTTGATGATTTTTGCCGAAAAGGAAAGTTCATTTTTACCTATCCAAAGTCTGATTTTAAGGGGACGATTCCCAAGAGTTTTTCTGAAAAAATTGATGAATATCGGATTGAAATGCTTTACCACGTTGTACAAAATTTAAAAATTGATCAAAGCTAGGACATCCTGGAGAGCAAAGAACGACAGCTTCTTTATAACATAAAGCCTCAGAACACGCTTGATGCGTTGCATCCTTCATTGTCACGAAATTTTGGCAAGAAACTTCATTTTTTTCTAAAAATTCTTGAAATCGATCAGCAGACTCTCCGTATAAAAAAGCTCGAGTAATTTTTGAAAGTACAGGTAAAAGTATCGACAAATTATCTCTTTGTTTTGCGCCACCAGCAATCCAAAATATAGGACAATCCCAGCGCATAAGCGCTTGAAGACAGGCTTCTGGTGTCGTCGCTTTGCTATCATCCACACAATAAATTCCACGATGAATCATAAAACAGTGTTGTCGATGAGGTAGATCTTGAAAACTTTTTACATTGTGTACAAAATTTTTTACTTCACCGCACACATGATACACCATTCCGTACGTCATAGCTAAATTTTGTTGAAAAGCTGGGAAAGAAAATCTCTGTTCATTAGGAAACTTTTCAAAAATTTTTCCCCACCAAATACCTTTGAAATTATAATAAATACAGGAAGGATCTTCTCTTTTTGTTTTTTCATCCAAAAAAGAAAGATAATTTAAGTTTTTCTCTTTCCATTTATTGGCTATCTCTTTCGTATGCACTTCTGAAATATCTAATAAGGCATAACGACTATGAGATAAAATTCTGCATTTTGCCGAACCATACGCATGCATTGTTCCGTGATATTCAAGATGGTGCGCATTTAAATTTAAAAGACCTCCAGCTTCTATTCTCCAATCATGGTGAGCGCAAAGCTCTAACTGATAAGAAGAGAATTCTAAGATGTACCACAAATTTTTTCGATCATGATCTACAACAGAAAAAATAGGAACACCAATGTTTCCTGCTAAGCGACATTCAACACCTTGTTTATGTAAAGCGTGCGCAATAAGACTGCATGTCGTAGATTTTCCATTGGTTCCCGTTATTCCCAAAACTTTAGCAGTGGGAAACAGTATCAAAAATAATCCCAAATCACACGTAATCACCGTATTTTCTGAAGGACATTGACTGAAAAACGGTTCTAATCGCACTAAAGAAATTCCAGGTGAAACAACAACGTAAAGAAAGCTTTGGGGATTGGGCGATGCTATAATAGGAAAACCGAGATCTAAAGCTTTTTTGCGTACGACTGGGCAATCATCCCAACCCGTCACTTTAATTCCTTGTTTTTGAAAAAAAATTGCAGTGGCCATACCGGAATTTCCAAGGCCTAATACAAATATTTCAAAACGTTTTTCAGTCATTCTCCTCATTAAATTTATCGATATTTTTCATTATACAAAAAAAATACTCTTTTCCAAATAGATCCTTCATAAAAAATAAAAAGCTGTTAGCTGTACAAAAAAATTGTGAATTTGTTAAAAATCATAACGCATTAAATTGGAAGTCACGGATAGATGTGAAAAATAATAAAGAAAATATTGCTATACTACGGTTTCTTTCGCTAAGATGGAGTGGGTAGTTTTTTTTAGGGTGTTGCAAAATTTACAAAATAAAATCTAGTGATTTGAAACAAACACCAGATCTGTATAGTAAAAATTTAAAAATCAAAGTAGTAAATTTGGATCTAAATAAAATTCAAAGTCTTGACGGTGTAGCTAGTCAGTTTGATACCCTTCCTTACACTTTTCATAGATGAAAATTTGAGAAGCATTTGATGCAGGGATAGGTTATCCGGGGTATTCAAGTAATAAGGATGAATATTTAAAATTTATCCTTAAATATTTTTCGACCTTAAATTGTAAATTTGAAAAAGTATTTTTTTACAGTTTGTTTGTAGTAAATTAAGTTGCGGTTTATGTAAAGAAAAATTATGAGTAAAGGCTCGGATCACATATATGAATTAATTTAAGAAAACAAGTATTATTGGGGGAAGTTACATTCTAAGGTCCCATATCTCAAAAACTCTCTCTTCAATTACCGAGTGTCGCACTTTGTTTTTATTCACAAACCTCAACTTAATTACACTACAGTCAGAAAATTCCAACTTTGATGGCATATATCAAGATTTGCTTCTATACTTCAATGTATGAATTTCCACTTAATTTATTATATAGAGCATAAGATATTAAAAATCTGAAAACACCTATAAAAGTATAAAAACCCAGTGACCAAACGTTATTTTAGTATACGCAAATGATCTTTTACTCCTAAGTTTTCTGATCAGCGTTTGTGTTTAAGAGTAATTTATTAAAAATCTGATTTTTTTGATCACAACCACTTGCATTAAAAATTCGTATGTGTTAGGATCAAACCTGTAGTTAGCACTCAAAGCCTATGACTGCTAATTTTTCTATATCGATTCATCAAATATGGAGGAACTCATGACTAAATTTAAACCTTTGGGAGACCGTATCCTTGTAAAGCGCGTAGAGGCGGAAGAAAGAACTTCAGGAGGGATAGTTATTCCTGATACTGCAAAAGAAAAGCCTATTGAAGGTACAGTAATTGCAGTAGGACCAGGAGCTAGAGATCCACAAGGAAATCTTATAGCTTTGGAAGTAAAACAAGGAGATCGCGTTCTGTTTGGAAAGTGGTCTGGTACGGAAGTAAAGTTGAGTGGGGAAGATTACATTGTGATGAAAGAATCCGATGTATTTGGTACTATAGCGTAAAAGGAGGAAACATATGTCAGTAAAACAGATTGCGTTTGGATCTAAAGTAGGGGAATCTTTGCTCAATGGAGTAATTAAACTTGCTAATTGCGTTCAGGTTACATTAGGGCCAAACGGACGTAATGTATTAATTGAGCAGTCTTTCGGAGACCCACGCGTAACAAAAGACGGAGTAACCGTAGCAAAACATGTAGAGCTAGAGGATCGTTATGAAAATCTGGCGGCACAATTGGTAAAAAGCGTTGCGTCAAAAACTGCAGATATGGTAGGAGATGGAACAACAACTGCCACTGTTCTGGCAAGAAGCATTTATAGCGAAGCTTTCAAAGGGACTTCTGCAGGAATGAACTCTATGGAACTACGAGCAGGTATTGACCACGCTGTTGAAATTGTTGTAGAAAAATTGAAAGAACTTTCTATACCGGTCAAAGGAGACTATCAGAAAATTTCACAAGTCGCAACTGTATCTGCAAATGGAGATACGGAAATTGGAGATATGATCGCCCAAGCTATGGAAAAAGTTGGGTCTGATGGCGTTATTACTGTGGAAGAGGCAAAATCTTTTAAGACAGAACTCGATGTCGTTCCGGGTATGCAATTTGATCGCGGATACATTTCTCCTTATTTTATTACGCGCCAAGATAAAGGAATTGCTGAGTTAGAGCGGAGTTACATTTTGTTGTACGACGGCAAAATTAGTAGCGCTCAATCTTTGCTTCCAGTGTTGGAAAAATGCGCAAAAGAATCTGCCAGTTTGTTGATTATTGCCGAAGACGTAGAGGGTGAGGCGTTAGCGATGTTGGTAGTCAATAAACTAAGAGGTGTTCTTAAAGTTGCTGCTGTGAAATCTCCTGGATTTGGAGATCGCAGAAAAGCTATGTTGGGAGATATTGCAGTTCTTACAAATGGCTATGTTGTGAGCTCTGAAGTAGGTATGCGCCTGGAGGATGTTCGTATAGAAGATTTAGGACGAGCAGACACCATTGTGATCGAGAAAGATAACACAACTGTCATCGTTAATGGACCAGCACGGTCTTCTGTTAAGGAGCGGTGTGATAAAATTCGCTCAGAGATTCAAGAAGCTACTTCAGATTATGATAAAGAAAAGCTTCAAGAACGTTTAGCTAAGTTGTCTGGCGGAGTCGCAGTGATTCGTGTTGGAGGAGCCACAGAAGTTGAACTTAAGGAACGCAAAGATAGAGTCGAAGACGCTATGCATGCGACAAAAGCTGCGGTTGAAGAAGGAATTATTCCCGGCGGAGGAACAGCTTTTTTACGTTGTGTAAAACCTTTGGAAGAAGTGATTAAAAGCGCAAAAGTTCAAGAACGTGGTCGAGACTTTATATGCGGAATTGATGCAGTAAGAAAGGCGCTTTCTTCTCCGTGTTATCAAATTGCTAGCAATGCTGGTAAAGAAGGTGGAGTCGTAGTAGCTGAGGTTCTGAAAGCTTCTGATGTGAACGTTGGGTACGACGCGCGTCATGATCAGTACGTGGACATGATCAAGTCGGGAATTATTGATCCGACGAAGGTTGCTCGAACAGCGCTTCAAAATGCAGGATCCGTTGCAGGTCTTTTGAATACGACAGAAGTGATTATTGCTCAAGTCCCTGAGAAAGAAAAGCCGAATATGGGCGGTGGTATGGGCGGTGGTATGGGCGGTGGTATGGACTTCTAAGAAGTCTTACTCTCTGTTCTTAATATTTTCTCGTAAAGTACTTTTGCTCCTTTCTGAAGTAGATCAATGTATATTTAAAATACTTGAAAAATGTCAGAAAGGAGCTAATGTGTATTTTTTAAACTTATTTTTATTATTTAATAGATATTTTTAATTCATGTTTTAAGTTAATAAACATGGTTCTCTTTTCATTCAATATAACTCTTGCATTTTTTTTGTTTATTTATTACAATTAAGCTTAATACGTGAGGGGAGAGCGATTGTATGACGGTTTTATCAAATCAGGAAATGCGCTTTTTAGATGAAGTAACTTTGAATACATTAAAAAATTTGATAGAATTAATGGAGAAATCTTCTTTGAGTTCTATGCGTTTTGAGCAAGAATTTTCTGGAGTTCGTCATTTTGTTGAGCTTTCAAAAGAGTTTAAATTACATACTTCGGTTCAATCTGATCCTTGTGTTGAAAATTCTAATTCGGAATCTCTTAAACATCCTGCTTCCGTCTCTTTAGATCTGGAAAAAAAAGAAGATTTGCATTGGGTTACGTCCCCTTTGGTTGGGACAACTTATGTTGCCTTGAAGCCAGGTTCGGAACCTTTGGTTAAGATTGGTGATCATGTGGTAATTGGTGCACCTCTCTTGATTGTAGAAGCTATGAAGGTTATGAATTTGATTAAATCTCCAGTTTCTGGTTACGTAAGAGAAATTCGTTTTTCTGACGGAAACCCTGTAGAATATGGTGAAGAGTTACTGGGAATTGACACAAAATCTTAGGAAGATGGAAACACTAGAATGATCAATCGATGGTGTAGGGCGTACTATTATTTTTTTTTACATAATCCGTAACTAAGTGTAATGCAACATTTATCTTTAGATCTCTATATAAAGTGTTGTATTGTGTACAATTTTTATCGTTTAAAAGTATCATAAAATTTTTTAAATTAAAAGATAAGGTGATAAAAAAACGCTACGAATCCTAAAAGAGATGCTTATTTTTTATCAAATTTTGAAAATGTTCGCATAAAATGCTTAATTTTGTTGAAAAAATATTCAATTAAGTGAAACTCTTTATAGAGACGTTTATCAGTGTAACATTTTACAATTTCGTTCAAGTAGAATCAGAAGAGTCAATTTTTGTTCACTGATGTGCTGAATAAAAGCAGAAACGTAATAAGCTATATCTAGCTGTTAAAATAAACTGAAATAGGTTCCCTAAAGTTTCAACACCAGCATAGATTTTTATGATAAACCTGCTTTTGCTTTTTCGAAAAACATTTATAGTAATTTAGCTTGAAAACGGGACAAAGAGATGCTACTTTTAAGAGAAAATATGATCCATGATAAAAACTTGTCCGGGTTTTAATTTTTTTATCAAAAACTGTGCTACCCAAGCTTCGAATAATTGTGTGTTACAAGAACCGTTAAAAACCATCGGAGTAATCACTGCTTTATTAGTAAACCCGCTACAATATGAGTTTTTTGTAATATTTACCGCTCTTTTTATCAACAAGTTTTGCACTTTTTTTGCCTCATCCTCTATCTTTTCAAATGATGAGCTCTATCCCGACTTCATTAATGTATACAATACTTTCAGATGATATATATTTTTAGCTTCTTTGTATGTATTTCGTTTTTATTTATTTGATTTCCACATCGGTGAAAACTTTTTTATAGCTAAAAGCCCTGCGCGCCTTAACCCATACCGTTCCCCACTGAAACTCATGCCAAATTCACGGACAATATCTTCTGATTTGGTATCTGAATGATTGATATTGAATAAAAGACTCTTTTTTTATAGTTTGCTTTGCACCCACACGTATCTTTGGGCGGCAACGTCCTTTGCTTTTATAACGAAAATGCCATCTATTGATTGTCATTTTATTTATTCCAAAAACTCTAGATGCTTCTTTTTGACTGTTACCTGCTTTGATAAAATTCATGACCTTTTCTCTTAAATCTATACAATATGGGCGCGTTGACATTACCTACCTTTTTAGACAAAATACACCGTATTTTGCACTATAACTTAACTTTTTTTCTATATGTCAATTGTGGACGTAAAGGGCAGGAACGCTACAAATGTAGATCCTGTGGTTGTCAATTTACAGACACCCCCCAAAGCGTGTCTTTCTCACCGAAACAACTTGAAATCGACATTGCTGCGTTTCCATGTTGGACATATCTAAACTTTTTACAGTCAGTGAAATTGTAGTCTTCAAGTGAATCAAGCAAAAAGAAGATCAGAAACTGGAAGAAACATAACCAATCGTTAGTAAATCGTGGGGATATCCAGATATTTTAACCCAAGATGTGATAAGTAGCTGGCTTTTTGAGGGTAAGAGAGTAGGACGCGGAAAAAAGCCAAAATATTCTGACGCTGCGATTAAATTCCTGCTGATAATATTTGAAATTTACTCGCTAAGGCTCAGGCAACTTGAGGGCTTTGCAAGATTTTTGTTTAAGACTAGCGATATCGTATATAGTTTTATTTCCAAAAGGTATAAAAAGCCAGATATTGAACCTCTAAAAAGCATATACATAGCTTAAAATCAAAGAGTGAGCCTATAATAATTGCACTCGATAGTAGTGGTAAAAATATGTAAAAAGTATCAGTGGAACAGCGAAAAACATGGGGCAAATCAAGATGGCAAGGATAATAGTAAACGAAAGAAATGGTTAAAACTACATTTTGGTATAGGTTTGGATTCTAGGCTAGTAGTTTGTCAAGAAATTACCGATAATCGATCTGTAACTGATTGCTTAATAGCGCAAATAATGTGTGAATGAGTATATTTTGGTATATTTAGCGAGTTTTATGCTGATGATGCATATACTTGGAATAGTATATTTAAATTGCTATATCTTTGTAATATAAAGCCATTTATCCCTATGCCAAAAAATTCAACATTGTCTGAAGAAAAAGAGGATGAGGCTTTTATGGTGAAAACTCCAAGAGGGTCGGGCTGTTTTGGAGCAATATGATGCTGGCGGCACAGAAAAATGGAAGAAAACTAGCAGCTATCATAAGCGAAGTTTAATAGAGAATTATTTCTTGCAGCTAAAAAGCATATTTGGAGAAAAAGTTAGGCAAAAAAATCGGCATCGCTCAACAGACGTTTGTCTCCTTTTACGGTTTTTATACATATGTAATTTTTTCTTTTGTGCGTTGTTCAGATTTTCATTTTAAGCATATGAACAAAAAAGGAAATCCCAGATACTACAATGGGAAGTTTATAGCTCCCCATAGGTTATCTGTACATTCCCTAAACGTTATATAGAAGTCAATCTATTAAAATCATGCACCCTAGCTATCGTCGCAAGATAGAGGTGATAAGTCTAAATCTTGACCGTGAATCTTGGCAATTGAACTTAACGCATCTATATGTATCCCCATAGAGCAACGCTTCCAAATTCCCTTGGATTGGACTGCTTTTTGGAGATTAACTATCTCACTTACCAAATTTAGATACCTCTCACTATTTATATCTGATCCTCCTATTAATTTTTCAACATTTGTATCTATACTCAACAGTAATGTATTTATGGATCCACTTGGATCTTGAAGTGAATTATTGATGATGATTTTTTTTAATTCATCATGTAGCGTGTTTAAACTGTTTTGTAAACTTGCTTTTATATCAGCATCTACAATATTTAGATTCCAAATTTGATTCGATAATACTAAGCTTTGCGTCATTAAGAACTTCGCTAACATGTCCATAAAGGAAGTCTGAGGCCCTGACCGAACGGAATCTTCATAAAAGTGAATTAAAGGAAGATAAGGAAAAGAATTAGATTCACGTTGAATAGTTTTATCCCCCTGAAAAACTACGGAAAATGTATCCCATTTTTTTACATGTTTTGAAATTTCATTCCAAAACACTTTAGAATCATAGAACTGAGTACTTAATTTTTGCATCAAGCAATCTTGTACTAACTTAGAAAAAGAAGCTAATCTAACGAGAGCGTATTCTTTTTCTTTTTGCTCTTTCTTTTCATCACCAGGAGAACTGATATGAATTTTCATAAGGTTGGGGTAACACCGTTCCCACTCTTTACTATTCTCATCAGTGTATTTTAAAAATGAAGTTTGTGTTGGTAAACTCTGACTTTTTTTATTAATATCAAGAATCTCTGAACGAAAATTTTTTATCACAAAGGTCTCTACTAAATGCTCAGTGGGAGTGTTGAGTAAAGCTAAATGTAAAAAAGGATCCATATTTCCTACAACATGATTGATTCCAGTTTCAAAATAAAATTTTTCTACTTCATCGGTTAAAAAAATGTCTGCAGTTTTTTTAAGTTCTGCTATTCTTTCCGAAACGATTGCTCTAACTGTTTGCTCATCATTGTATTCTAGGCGATACTTAAGCCCCCACCATTCGTACATACTGGCACTAGACCCCAAGTTTCCGATTGCTTCCTGTGTGCTTTCATGAGCAATATTTTCTTCCTGATTCAATATAGTCTTTGAAAGATTTAAAGACAAAATGTTTTGCTTAATCTTATCTATATCTTCTTTTTTTATAATTGCCCTTAATTCGGAAAATAATTGATAAATTGTGTTAAGATTAGAAATTTTTGCACACAACATAGCGCTGGTATCTCCAAATTTTCCCTCGAAATTTATGTACTGTTTTATAAACCAAACAATACGGTCCGAAGAACAGGTATCAAAAATTTTTTTAATCGCACTCAAAACATTTTCTTTATCTATTTTGGATAATAAAATAGTGAGCTTTTCTGTGTTTCCTACCTGAATCATTGAACTTAATATCTCTTGATGAAATTTTAAGGTTTCAGAAGGTTCTTTCATTAAAAAAGAAGAATTATAGAATTGATTTAAAACTTTTACAGAAAACTCTGTCGTTGAGGTCAACATACTCTTAATCAATGATGCGCGAGCGTCATCGCTAAAATTTAAAATCTTTTTTTCCAAATTTGTAATACTAAAAATTTTTTTTACCAACACAGGATTTAATGTCCCATCTGTATCAGCAATTTTTTGTATTAAATAAGAAAGATCTTGTTCATTCAGTTGTGTCAATCTTTCTAAATCGTCGAGAACTTTACTAGGAAGCTTCAAATGATGATCGCGCAAATTACAATCTAATATGCATTTTACTACTTCACAAAAATCATCCAAACTCATTGCACTTGCTCGTTTTTTCAAATCTAAATCGTTCAAAACTTTTTGAGAAAGCTGAAAATGCTTGCTCGAAAATAAAGCTCCACGTAAAAGAAAACAAAAATTATTAATGCTTAACTCTCCTACTCGTTCTTTAAGGCCTAAATCATTCAAAACTTTTTGAGAAAGCTGAAAATTATTATCTGAAGATAGAACATTACTTGTCAACATCGAAAAAATATCGCCATTTATTTTGCTGACTCTTTCTTTAAGACAGAGATCATTCAAAGCTTTTTCAGAAAGATCAAAATTATTGTCCGAAGATAAAATTTGATCTAATACACTAGAAAAATTATCGTCACTTATTTTATTTGCTCTTTCTTTAAGACAGAGATCATTCAAAGCTTTTTCAGAAAGATCAAAATCATTGTCCGAAAATAAAATAGCTTTTATTAAATATTTTTCGACAAAAAAACAATTATCTTTTTCTTTGTATTGTCCCAAATTTAAGAGATGAAAAATTTCTTTAGTAAGCTCAGGATTATTTTTGATATTTTTTGCATTCAAGCATCGTTTGACCATAAAAATCAAATCATTTTCATCTATAATCGTGCTTATTTTATCTAATTTTACGAATTCTTGAACTTTTTTAGAAAGCACACAATCATGCTCACAGTTCAAAATCGATCCTAGTACGAAAACTAAATGCGTACTCTCAAGATCTTCTATCTGCTTTAAAGAAAAACGATTCAAAATTTCCATTCCAAGAACAGCATTCCCTGTTTTCAAAATAGCCTGTACTGCAGTAGCAGCAAGATGCTTATAGCGAAAAATTTTTTCGTATTTTTGTAAGTCTAAATTTTTGAACGCTTTATATGCTAAATCAGGACAATTTTCTTTATCTAAAATAGCTTCTGTTATTTTGATCAAACCCAAGTAAGACACATCCTTGCTCAATTTTTGAAAATCCAGAGCATTCAACGCTTTATCATAAAAATTTCGATTAACTTTTGAACTTAAAAGAGCTTTCAGGAAATAAAGATCTTGAATTTTTGAAAGTTCATCTACTTTTGGCAGAACCACAGTATCAAACGCTCTACTTGCAAGCTCAGAATTGTTTTCTGGAGAAAAAATACGATGTAATTCATCGCATGCCAAATACTGATCCCATTTTCGAAAATTTAAAGTGTCAAAAGCTCTGTTTGCAAGATCAACATCATTGTTTGGAGATAAGATACAAGACAGCAACTTAAGGAAAAATTCCCAAGAGCGATTTTCATTCAATTTAGATAAATTTAGAGCACTAAAAGCTTTGTGAGTAAGTTCAGATGAAAGAACGTTCAAGAAATTAAGATTAGACTCATCATTAGTTCTTTGTTTGATGAATGTTTGTTCTTGATCTCCTTTAGATAAAATTGTTTTTGTATACAAAATCAAATTATCATCAGAAAAATTTTCTATTAATGTTTTTAATACTTGTTCAGCTAAATCCTGGTGATTTTCTTTATCAAAAACCATGGAAATCATATAGATAATCGTTTCTTGAGAAAAATTTTCGTTGATTTTTTCACAAAATTCTGACCATTTGATCCGCCCTAATACACGTTCAGCTTCTTTTTTATCTTTGATAGAAAGTATCGCCTTGATATTTTGAAAATTCTTTTCTAAACTGATTTGTTCAGATTTATTGAGTTGACAAACCACAGATTCTATGGCAGGAAAGTTAACAGAAAACCCCTGATTTACAAAAAATACTAAAAAAAGTAATGTTTTTATCTGCATATATTAAATCAAATATTTTTTCTATATAAAATATTAACATAAAAAAACAAAATGTCAACATTATTTTTTTTATAAACACTATATTTAATATTTTATCTATTTTAAAAATTTAATATTTTATCTATTTTAAAAATTATCTGTTTATTATTTTTTTTTAGTAAGAAAATCGTTTTTACGCGTATTTTTTGTGTTGCACTTTGATCGTCAAAAAAAGATCAAAGTGTCCACGCAGAAGACGTTTGGCATAAGTATAGTAATTTAGGTTGAATTTGATATGATTTTTTGAAATATAGTGAAATATAACTTTAAGTTCATGAAAATATACATTATTTCTAGAAAAAACGCTAAGATTATATACTCAAGCCCCCCCAATAATAGTTAGGAGAACTCCATAAATTAATTAATAACTTCATGGTCATTAACACATTATGTTATTATGAAATTTGAACAAAAAAATTGTTGATAAAAAAACTAAAACGAGTTCAAGGTGTCATGATAAATAAAGCTTTTGTTCATGAACAAACAAGACAAAAAGAAATGAATAGAATCTAAAATGCAGTATCATTTTTCTCCCTATCTATTCACCAAAATTACGCCCCCCCTCTAATATAAACCGATTGATTGAATGCAGCGCATTCAATTTTGAATTTATTGTAGTTTAGGACTAGATTAGGCCCCATCCTTAATTAAGTTTACTTTTTTCAATATTTTTTGAGAATCAAAAAGAAATGTGAGTTAAATGAGACGTTATACGTTGAGGGATAATCAGTAAGATCGGATAAAGGAGAGTTTACCTGGAAAGCCCAAAACAATCGCCTGTTTGTTGAGGCTGTTTTATACCGCTACCGTGCGGAAATTTCTTAGCATGATCTTTCTAGAGAGGTTTGAATATTTTAAAGCCCCACACCCGCTTTACCCGTTGAAGCAAAAAGACGTATGGAAAAAAGTCTTTGAAATCCGGTCGCTATTCACCTTACACAAGGTCAGGACCATGATTTGAAAGAGGCGAGTGCGTTGATAAATCACTTTGTGAAGGCTGATGCGGTGCTTGTCGATAAAATTGTACGATACTGATGAAAGAGTACGGCTAAAACTTAAAGAAAAGGGCCGTGAAGCCGTGATTCCACCTAAAAAGAACTGTTTTGAGCCTTCACATTATGATAAATATCTTTATAAATCTCGTCACTTGATCTAGATTTTTTTTTTCTAAACTCACGGCAGAACCGCGCCATTACCACACACTATGATAAAAGGTCTTCAAATTTTCTAAGCGCCATCCACTTGGCTTCAATTGTCGTTTGGCTTAATTAAAGACAGACCCTAATCAAAAAAGGACACGTAGAAACATTGATTTTGGTGACAAATTAAATTTTTTAAAAAATTTTATCCACAGAATCTGCTGTTCTACGCACCAAAAAAACGAAAATATTAATTTATTATTTTTAGCAAAGATCGTTCAAAAAAATGTTACCCAGCTAGCTATGCACTTTAAAATCTATTCGGTTTTCAGTTTTTAAAAACTTTCCAAAAATCTCTTCTCCATCTTTAATTTTTTCTTCTAAAATAAGAGTAGAAAGAGGATCTAAAATATGACGCTGAATAACTCGTTTTAAGGGGCGTGCGCCATATTCAGGTTCAAAACCTTCCATAGCCAAAAATTCCACAGCTCCTGTATCTAAATGTAATCGCATACGCTTACCGGACAATAACCGATGCACGTTATCTAACTGAATATGCACAACCTGTTGCATGTGCTCTTCTGTTAATTTATGAAAAAATAAAATATCATCTAAACGATTCAAGAATTCCGGTCTAAACGCTCTTCGAACCTCCTCCATAACCTGTGTGCGCGCATGTGACGATAAAGAATCTCCTTTATCGTGCATCATATGTATACTTCCCAAATTCGACGTCAAAATGATTAATGTATTGGTAAAACTTACCACACGACCTTGACTATCCGTCAATCTTCCATCATCTAAAATTTGAAGAAATAAGTTAAAAACATCGGGATGGGCTTTTTCAACTTCGTCTAGTAAGATTAACTGATAGGGGCGCCTGCGAACACTTTCTGTAAGCACTCCACCTTCTTCATATCCTATATATCCTGGAGGCGCTCCAATTAATCTCGATACAGAATGTTTTTCCATATATTCAGACATATCGATACGCAGCATCGCAGTATCATCATCAAAAAGAAATTCTGCTAAAGCTTTAGCAAGTTCAGTTTTTCCCACTCCTGTAGGACCTAAAAACAAAAAAGACCCCATCGGACGACCTGCATCTGATAATCCAACTCGAGCACGACAAATAGCACGGCTCACTGCAGAAACTGCTTCATCTTGCCCCACTACGCGTTGACGTAATACATGTTCCATTTCAAGTAGTTTTTGTCGCTCTTGTGTCAAAATTTTATCGATCGCCACCCCTGTCCATCTTGAAATAACCGCTGCAATATCTCCCTCTGTCACTTCTTCTTTTAACAGTGCATGAGAACTTTTTTCTTGCTCATTTTTAATGCGAGATTCTAACTCTGGGATAATTCCATACATTAACTTACTAGCTTTTTCCCATTGACTTTCTTTTTGTGCGTGTAGCAAATCATTGCGCGCTTTTTCAAGATCAGTTTTTAATGTCTGAACACTATGCAAAGCTGTGCGATCTTGCTCCCATTGAGCTCCAAGAATACGGCTTTGTTCTTCAAGATTCTCAAGTTCTTTTATACACCCTTCTAGACGTGTCTTAGCTGCCAAATCTGTTTCTTTTTTAAGCGCTTCTTTTTCAATACGCAGCTGAATGATTCGACGATCTATTTCGTCCAAGACTTCTGGTTTCGAGTGAACCTCCATGCGCAAACGACTTGCAGCTTCATCAATTAAATCTATTGCTTTATCAGGCAAAAAACGATCATTGATGTATCGATCAGATAAAGTTGCTGCACTAACCAATGCACTATCTGTAATACGAATTCCCCCATGATGCAGTTCATATCGTTCCCTCAATCCTCTGAGAATTGATACAGTCTCTGCTACAGATGGCTCTTCAACAAACACTGGCTGAAATCTGCGAGCTAAAGCTCCATCTTTTTCTATATATTGACGATATTCTTTAAGAGTTGTTGCCCCGATACAGTGCAGCTCTCCTCGTGCTAAAGAAGGTTTTAACATATTCGACGCATCCATAGCCCCGTCAGTTTTTCCAGCTCCTACTAAAGTGTGGAGCTCATCAATAAATAAAACGATATCCCCTTTACTGTGCTCAATTTCATCTAAAACTGCTTTCAGTCGCTCTTCAAATTCGCCTCGAAATTTGCTTCCTGCTAACATTGCTCCCAAATCTAACGCCATGATTTTCATATTTCTTAACGTGTCTGGAACATCACAAGAAGCAATTCTTTGAGCCAAGCCTTCTACAACCGCCGTTTTTCCTACTCCTGGCTCTCCAATTAACACAGGATTATTTTTAGTTCGACGAGATAACACTTGGATAGTTCTGCGAATTTCTTCTTCTCGTCCAATGACTGGATCTAGTTTTCCTTGCTGAGCAAGTTCTGTTACATTTTTCGTATATTTTTCTAAAGCATCATAATGTTCATCAGCTGAAGCACTGTGAGCACCACGACCTTTACGCAAAGTATGAATACTTTTTTCTAAGGAAGCAAAGTCTATTTTAGGCGAAATATCTAAATCTAATACCTTGAACGCACCATAAAATAAGGCCTGAACGGTGACAAACGTATCGGCCATGCGTTGAGAAAAATCTTGAGCCTCTTTTAATGCTTTCATTAAAGAGGGACCCGCACTGCATTGACTTCCAGGAGCTGAAGGTGCTTTTTTCAACAACCGATCTAACACAGTTTTTACCTGTTCTGTATTCGGACAAACAGACTTTAGCAAAGATACTCCTATAGACTTAGGATCTTGAATCAGAACAAGTGCTAGATGCTCTGCCAACACTTGAGGATGGCTATTTTGAACTGCCAGAGATTGCGCTTCTTGTAAACATTCTTTAGCTTTTTCAGTATAATGATCAAAATTCATGTCCACCTCCTTAAATACTGACTTCTATAATTATAGAAAAAATACCCCAAAAAATCAATATTGTCAAAACAATTTTATCACAGTTTTAAAAAAAATTTAAAATTAATTACAAGGACATTTTCCAAAAACTAACCTTCAAAACACTTATTTTTTTGGATACAAAAATGTCAAAACAGAGCACGCGGAAAACAATATTCCTAACACAAAAAAAAGTCCAGGATTCGTGTTTCCATAAAGCCAGCTAGCACACCATACAACGCACAATCGATCTAACGTAAAGTAAGCGCTTATAATGCTATATCTCATCATGGTGTGAGAAGATCGACAATAATTAGAAATATAAATCCATATCAAAATATTTCCAGAACCCGAAAGTATTTGATGAATAAACGCATTAAAAAATATAAGCCCCATATGTTTTCCCGTATTCCATTGTAATAAATACGTTGAGTATCCTACCGTTTGCACGATTCCCCATCCTAATAGGCTTTGTTTTAGTGAGGCATATTGAAGAGATTTGTGCGCAAAAAAACCTCCTAACAAAAAGCCTATCCATCCCATCCCTTTATCCGCATACATTAGTTCTATGTTAGAGTATCCTTGAGAATACAAAAATAACGGTAGTATCCAACGAATAAAAGCATCGATAACTTTATAGGAAAAAAGATGAATAAAAACCCAAAATGGTATGCGATTTTGAAAAAACATATCTTTAAATTCATCTTTAAGTGCACACCAATAGGATTGAAGTTTCAAATCTTTTGTTGAGAAAGATACTGAAAACAGTGGATCCATCATGATTACTATCATAGAAATCATAAGGCCTATCATGATTACATAACTTGATATTTTCCAAGATCCATAGTGCGCAATACCTAGCGCTCCGCTGGATACAAAAAAACCTGCTATGCGAAATCCTGTCTGATTTCCAAAAAGATTTCGAACTGAAAAAGAGCACGTTTTGGATATCTCGATACGATATCCTTCTGATACAATGTCTTGAATAGCCCCAAAACAGGCAATAATTATTCCAAACATCCAGAGTTTTTCAAACTGAAAAGGATTTGTGTATTGTGCACTTTGATATAAACAAAATACAATGACTGCTTGGGCGCTTAATACAGAATATTTGATAAAATGGTGACGTATCAACAATTTTTCTAATATGTGAAGAACAGCAGCAAACAAAGGTTTAAAGACGTAAGGTAAGAACAGTATGCTTAATCCCTTAAAATATTCTGCTTGCTTTGCTTGATTGGCAATACACAAAGGTAAAGTTAAAGAAATCCAAAAGTAAGGAATTCCACTCATAAATCCTAAAAGAAGAAATTGAGTAAAGTACAAAATTTTTTTTTTAAATTTAAGCAACCAGAAATAATTTTTTGAAACAGTATATTTTTTATACCATCTTAAAAAAAAACGTAAAGCTTAATAAACTTTTCGAGTTTTGATCATTTAGGGGCTGCCCTTAATTAAGCCAAACGACAATTGAAGCCAAGTGAATGGCGCCTAGAAAATTTGAAGACGTTGTATCATAGTGTGTGGTAATGGCGCCGTACTGCCTTGAGTTTAGCAAAAAAAAATCTCGATCAAGTGACGGGAAAAGATATTTATCATAATTTGATGACTCAAAATGGTTTTTTAGGTAGAATCACGGCCTCACGCCCCTTTTCTTTAAGTTTTCTCCGCACTCTTTCATCGAAATCGTATGCTTTTATCCGCAAGCAGCGCATCAGCCTTGACAAGGCAATCCATCAACGACATCCCCCCCCTTCCAAATTATGGTCTTGACCTTTGTGTAAGGTGAAAAGTAACCGGATTTCCATGGACATCACACGATGCATGAATTTTGGTGCCCCCAGCAAAGCATCTAATAGACTTGATTATACTCTTTTTTTTCAGATCCTGCGCCGCGTTGATGAGGCCGCATAATCGTTGTATCAATCATCGCGCACTCATGATCATCGTCCTGCGACAAGATTTCAAAGATCTTTTTTTACACGCTCTTTTGGCTCCAAAGGGCAAAGCATGTCTGGATAGCTTTAAAATTATCAAACTTTTCTGGCAAATCACATCAAGAAATTCCTTCACGGGTACGGTATAAAACAGCCTCAACAAACAGGCGATTGTTTTTGGCTGTCAGATCCCCTAGTTTTTCAGGTAAACTATCCTCTTTTATCCGATCTCACTGATCATCTCTCAACGTATAATGTATTATTTAATACACATTTTCTTTGAATTCTCAAAAAATATCGAAAAAAGTCAACTTAAGTAAGAGCGGATCTTAGCTCACATTTGCTGCTTTTTTACAGAAAATTTTCTCCAATTCGAGAAAATCTTAACCTAAAAAATTTGCTCACTGCGAATATCGTATTGCGAGTATGTTGACTATGAAAAAAGTTTTTGTTAGCATGTAAAAAAAACAACAAAGTTAACCAAACATGAACAAAAAAATACTTTTTTTATTTTTTTTAACGTCTTTTTCAAATCAGGGATTTTCTGCTTCTGATTTTTTTACAAAATCTTCCGTGGATATACTCAAAAACCTGGAAAATGCTTCGGAAATCAGTGTTTCGATCGCAATTGAAGATCTTTTGTCTGTACAAGATCAAGATGCGCAAGATGCTGAAAATTTAATAGAGGAAATAAATTGGAAAAAGATTTCTGAACTTTTTGATAAAAAAGTTGGTTTTGAATCAATTCTAAATACTTTTTTATCGCAATCTCATAATAATACTTTGTCCATAAAAGCATTAAAAAAGTTTACAGAGCTCCTTGATGATGTAAGCTTTATTGAGCTTACAAGAATTATTCTGTCTAGAAACAATAAGACTCTTTCGAAAATATTAGCTGAAAAAGCTTTAGCAGCATTGGATTTCGAAACAAGAATAAATAAGGGAAATAATTTTTTTTTCTCGCTTGTCCGTGAATGCTTTTTAGCTAAAAAAAATGATCCGGAGTTAGTAGAGAGTTTTTTACAGTCTTTAAATTTTACACAAGAAGTAAGAAAGCTGGATAATGATAATTTTTTAAATATGATCAACGCAATATTCAGCTTGAATGCTCCTAATTTCGTAAAAAACTCTTTAAGTGCATGGAACTTCGAAGAAAGATGGAGTGAATTTTTTGACTTTGAGTGCTCTAGAGCGATCATTTCTATTTTATTTTCAAAAAACTTTCCTCAATCGTTTTCTGAAACTGTCTTAAAATCTGAAACTTTTTCAGAAAGAGTCAGTTATCTGACTGATAACAATTTTTCAGAAGCTATAGGCTATATTTTATTTTCAAAAAATTCTCCTGAACTTACTGAAAATGTATTAACATCTTTACGTTTCAAAGAAAGAATTAAAACTTTAAATGGGGAAAATTTTTTAAATTTAATGCCAGCAATAGTATTTTCAGCTAATTCTGATGCAAAAAATTATTTAGAAAGTTCAGACTTTAAAGAAAAAGTGAATGGCTTGAGCAGTGATGAATTTGTTCAATCAATACATGCACTCTCATCTTCGAAATTTGTTCAATCAAGACATGCATTCTCATATCCGAAAATTTTTTTTCAGCATTTTAAACCTCTCTTTAACATTTCGCAGCGCATTGATATTGCGGATCCCATTGTTCAAAATTTTCAGTTCGCTGATATTGCGGATTCCACTTTGAAAAATTTTCCTCAGCTCAGTCAAACTGTTCTTCAAATCTTAAATTTCGAAAAACGAGTAGAGGAATTAAATAATTTTGATTTTTTGCGCGTCATGTCAGATGTTTTTTTTTCAGATATTCCTGATTTCGCAAAAGAATGCTTAAAATCCTTAAATTTAGAAAAAAGATTAAAAAAATTATCTGATGCAGAGTTTATATTAGTGATAAAATGCTTTTTGTTCACAAATAATTTTTCTACGTTTATTAATGATATAATAGGATCAGTAGATTTCAAAGAAAGAATGAGAAAATTGAAGAGCGATTCTCTGCATGACTTATTAACAAAAAATTCTTTCTATGACTTGTATGACATTTTCCCAAAGCGTGATTATAAAAAATTAAATATAGATCCAAAAATTTTAGATACCAAAAAAAATATATCACAGAAAATATTGGATGCTTTTGGTTTAGAACAAAAAATAGATAATATTGATATTTTCAAATTGTTGAGAGAAATTTTATCTGAACCGCAGTCTGAGATTTCTGATTTCATTTTAGACTATTTGGTTCTAAATGGGAGGTATATAAAAGAAAAAATTCGGCAATGTTATGCTTGTTGTTCTGATTTGGAATTAGAATATATAATGGATAACGATACAGAAAGTTATTTAAAGTACCACAACTTGGTGAGGGAAATGGAACGTCAAGGTCTTTCTTGGGGGGGGTTAAAAAAATTAGTAGGGGATACTATTCTTAACTCTTTTCGAAAAATCGATCAACCATTCTTTTCTCCTGACTCATTTACGTATGTAAATTTGGAAAATTATCTTGATGGTACACATGTATCTTTGCCAAAATTTTCTTCTAATCTTAATGTGTTCGAGTACGAAAATCTTGATAGTTATAATGTACTAGCCAAAAAAGTATTAGATCTTTGTTGTTTCCAAGAAAAAATCGTACCACTATTCCGCTCTAAAAAAAATTTTATAAAAGCGATGCTATATTCAGATCGCGTTTTGACTGTAGATCTTTTAGATCAATTGACTTCTGAATTTTTTTTGGAGAATAATTATTCAAGCAGTAAAAATGTTGATAAAGAGATATTGAAATTAATTTTTAAAGCAGAAAAAGAAGGCATGGTAAAACACAAAGAAAAAACAAATATTTTGTTATCAAAGATTGATTTTTCTTTTTTTGAACAATTACCTGATGCACAGAAACAATCACCTTATGCATGGCAACAATCCACTGAAGACGCAACACAAACATTAAATGAAATTTTTAACGACGCAATAGACTATTGTACTTTTAAGTTTAATCAATATAGACCTCGCTATTTTGAAAATTTTGACACGACTGGTATTGTTAATCTTTTATCAGAATTTGATTTTCGAAAACATTCAGATGAAGGAAATTTTTTGAAAAACATTAGGATTGCTTTAAAAATTTTACCTTTTTCAAAATCCCCCCCTTCTGTAGAAAAATTGTTATCTAAGCTTAAAAATTCTCAGAATAATTGTTTGTATGAAATTGAATCTTTCAATGATGTGGAATCTTTGTTTGACGTGTTTATGACTTGCGGACTTTCAAAAAACAATGAGACAATAAAAGTAATTTTGGATCAACTAAATTTTGATCAATTAAATAAAATGATTTTGAAAGAAATTAAAGATTATGAGCGTGATAGTGAATTTTGTGATAGCAACGTTCATTCATATTTGTTTCATGTGATTTCTCTTTCTAAAAACGATGTTTTTGCAAAAATGATACTTGAAAAAATTGATTTTTTTGGAAAAACATTAGCTCCAGAAGAAAAATTAGGTCACATACCGAATATGATTTTTTTGCTTTCGTGCTCAACCAACGAACTGGTTAGTGATTTTTTAATAAAAAGTATTTGTTCCTCTATTGCCGATACTTCACTTACAAAAGAACAACGTGAAGCTATTCAGTATGAGATCATCCAAAGTGTTAAGATCGAAACATTTAAAGATAAATTAATAAAAGAATTAAATTGGGAAGAATTTTCTTCTGCTTCTAAAATACAAAAAGATTATTAATTTTTTTTAATATTTTGTTTTTTTTCATAAAATAAATAAGAGTTGGCTCAAAACAATCCAATTTTGAGCCAAAGGTTTTTTTAATTTATATAGTCCTTTAAATATAGAGGAACAGATGAAAAAGATTTGGCCTCAGATTCAATCTGATTACTGAAATTTATAATTTGGAGCTAGTATAAATAAGTTTCGAAAGATATCTATTGACCTTTTTATGAGTTTTTTCAGGATAGCGTCGCTGCAATCACCAAGCTATCAGTCGAAAGAGTGACGCGATAGGCGTTGTTTTCCAGTAGTTTTTAAGAATACAATGGTCTTATGATATTTGTAATATTTATGAATATTTTAACATTCCGAGCAAGGTGAATTCATTAAGAATTAAATTTCTAATTTTTAGTCTTTTTTTTATGGTATCTAGATATCTAGATTTTTTTGCCTAACTTTTTCTCCAAATATGCTTTTTAGCCGTAAAAAGTAATTCTCTATTAAACTTCGCCTATGATAGCTGCTAGTTTTTTTCCATTTTTCTGTGCCGCCCGCATCATATTGCTCCAAAATAGCCCGACCCCCCTTGGAGTTTTCACCATAAAAGCCTCATCCGCTTTTTCTTCAGACAATGTTGCATTTTTTGGCATAGAGATAAATGGCTTTATATTACAAAGATATAGCAAGTTAAATATGCTATTCTAAGTATCACCATCAACATAAAACTCGCTAAATATACCAAAATATGTCATTATTTGCTCTATTAAGCAACCAATTACAGATCGATTATCGGTAAGTTCTTGGCAAACTACTAGCCTAGAATCCAAATCTATACCAACATGTAGTTTTAACCATTTCTTTTTTTTTACTATTATTCTTACCATCTTGATTTTCCACATGTTTTTACCACTCTATCGAGAGCAATTGTTATAGGCCTGCCCTTTGATTTTAAGCTATGTATAGCCTTTTTTAAAGGTTCAATATCTAGCTTTTTATACCTTTTGGAAATAAAACTATATAGCCCTCAAGTTGCCTGAGCCTTAGCGAGTAAATTTCAAATATTATCAGCAGGAATTTAATCGCAGCGTCAGAATATTTTGGCTTTTTTCCGCATCCTACTCTCTTACCCTCAAAAAGCCAGCTACTTATCACGTTTTGGGTTAAAAATATCTGGATATTCCCACGATTTACTAACGATTGGTTATGTTTCTTCCAGTTTCTGATCTTCTTTTTACTTGCTTCCATTTAAATTCGCCTTTTTTATTGCATATATTATACATCCTTAATATAGTAATGTTTAAGAATTAATCAAGAAAAAAGAAAATTTTTCTTATAAAGTACATCAAGTTAAAGTTTAGAAAAACACGTGTTATCTTCTAAAGAATAAACTTTAAGATCATATAGCCGAGAATCTCTACTGTTGATTAACTGCGTGACGTACTTTACTTATTCACAAACTTCAACTTAAATTTACTATAAAGCGTCAAAAAAACGTTCTTGGAAAAAGAAAAAAGCACGCAATATAGTGCTTTTCCACATTGGAAAAAAAAGATCCCCCCTTAAAACGCAAAGTGTGATGAATAAGGAAGCACTACTCTCAACATTTTTCCATGAAAAATGTCATGATTTTAGGGGATTTACAGAATCTAAGTTAAGATGCATCCAAAAATTATAGTTATTACAGACGCTGGATACGAAATGCTTCAGAAGATTGCAGAGTAAATTGTAAATTTCCCAAAAAAAGAGTAGAACAAGCTCCTACAACAAGAAAATAAAAAAAATTGAGCCGTTACCAGAAAAAAGGTGTACATAAAACTGTGATGGGGATGCGCAAACGATTCAAAATCATAGCAGATACATACAAAAATGAACGAAAAAATTTGAACTTGGATTTAATGTATACTATGGAGGCAGAACAATCAGAGTTTTCGAAGAAGTCTAATAGATATATTATGATAGTTTTAAATTTTACGATGTTATTTTGTTTAAGATATTAACGTCATATTTATGCTTTTTAAGATCTTTTTTTAGGCGTTCAACGTTTAAACCTTGTTTATTGTTGCATAGATCTTTTAATTGTGATAAAGCAAGCTGCCCCTGAGGAACTGGAGTTTTAAGCGTGTTTTCTAAAACGGGTTTACCTTTCGGCTTTGAAGGAATGGCAGCACTTAGCGCATTTTTTTGAATAGCCAAAAGCCCTATTCGTGTTTTGTCCATACAATGTGCCGGAACTGGAGGCCAATACGCTCCAGAAGAAGCAGGTGCAGCAATTAAAGTTTCTTGTACAGGTTTTGCGTTTGTTTCAGTAGAATTTTGTGGAAGGGAAGGTGAAAGGGGAGAAGTTCCTTCTTTTCCAGAAAAATTTCCGATCATTGGGTCAGCAGAAACGGGTGTCTGAGACAATGCTGACAATAAAGATGAAGGGTTGATCTTAGGTGAATTTGCCTTTATAGGTTCTAAATCCTTTGACGACAATGTACTTGTTGGGGGTGTAGAAGAGGAAGAAGGTATGGGATTTTGTGAGGAGGTATCTGGAACAACAGGGGTGACTTGATCTCCTGCAATGTCATAATTTTTATTTACCTCTTGTAATGGAGTCAACGTCGGAGGATTGATTTCCATCGTTCCTGAAGGAGTTAAAGAGCTAGTATTTGTCGATATCGGCCAAGGAGAAGGGGTCAAAGCGTCTTTATTGTAAGAAACGGCATGAGAGGAATCACTTACAGAAGAAGCAGGTGCATTATCTGCATATAAATTAAAATTTAATAAGAATAAAATAAAAATATACTTATTCACAATTTAAAAATCGAATTTTTTACATATTCTAATGCTTAAATATTAAATTAAAACGTATAAATCTATTAGATCTGATGCAAAATCAACTTTAGGACAATGAGCATAACACAGGAGAGCTGCGGATCAAAGAAATTTTCTATATTGATAAGACTAGGTACAAAATATTTTTAATCAGAAATGACATAATTTTTTTTGAAGAATAGCCTATAGAGTGAAATTAAGTTGAGGTTCATGAAAATGTATATTATTTCTAAAAAAAACACTAAAATTATATAACAAAGTAATGCTCCCTTTAAATTTCCTAAGATTAAGATTTATTTTTCAATGCAAAAATCTCAACTTAATTTACTGTAAATAGTAAGAAATTATTTCAAAAAACATCCCCCGTACCGAAAATTATTTCCAATTTCTGTGAATCTTATAACCATAAATATTTTTTTGATTCGTAGCTTTTCTATGTTATGCTCAATTTTTTCTAAAAATTTAATGCTTATGCAAAAATTTTTAATATCTTTAAGTTAATCTTTCTATGCATTTTAAAATTATTGTGTGTGTAATACACTTTTAGCAGCTAACTGTCTTTTTACGAATTTAATTTTGAACTGACTTAGAAATACGAGTATTCGCTCTGAGTTTGTTAAATAATTCTTCTGCATGATAAGAGGACCGTGTGAACGGAGATGCGCTTACCATTAAAAATTTTTTTTGATAAGCGCGTCGTTCAAGCTCAATGTACTCTTTTGGAGGGATATACCGCATGACTGGATGATGATGGGGGGTAGGTTGAAGATATTGTCCGATAGTTAAAAAATCTACATCCGCTTCTCGAAGATCATTCATGACTTGAATAACTTCTTTTTGTTCCTCCCCTAACCCCAACATCAACCCAGATTTTGTAAATATTTTAGAGTTTAAAAACTTAACACGCTTTAATAAAAACAAGGAATTAAAGTATCGTGCCTGTGGGCGTACTTGGGCGTACAAACGAGGTACTGTTTCTATGTTATGATTATATACATCGGGCTCTGCTTCAACTACTCGCTCTAATGCTCCAACTTTTCCTAAAAAATCTGGGGTAAGCACTTCAATACTTGTTTCAGGATTTAAGGCTCGAATTGCATAAATGACGTCAGCAAAATGCTGAGCTCCCCCATCTGGAAGATCATCTCGATCAACAGAAGTAATCACAACATGCCTTGCCTGAAATTTTTGTACAAGGAGAGCAACATCTTCGGGTTCTTTTGGATTAACCTTAGTAGGTTTTCCAGTTTTGACGTTACAAAATCTACATGCCCTAGTACAAATCTCTCCGAGAATCATCACTGTTACGTGCTTTTTTGCCCAACACTCTGAAATATTTGGGCACGCTGCCTCTTCACAAACCGTTGACAAACCAAGACGACTGACCTGGCTTTGAGTTTCTAAGTATTCTTGTGTTAATTTTACTTTGACTCGAAGCCAGGAAGGTTTTTCAAGATAAGGCATTTGAAACTATAATTTAATTAAGCGTCTAAGGACATGCTACCATAAGAAAAAGTGAAGAAAAAGATCAGGTATAAAATTAAAATTTCTGCTCACGATGTGGAGCAAGCGCTTTTAAAAATATTAATGAAATGTTTCTTCATTTTTGAAAATACTTATCACAAAGGGGGGTGAGGGAGAGGGGCCTTTTGGAGGGCTTTGAGCTAAAAATGCGTTGGTGCACCCCATAAAATGGTTTTTTTCCTAAAAAAATTTAAAACTTGATATAAAAAAATATTTTAGCTTCGTGATCATTTAAAGCGCTTGAGTTGACCTGTACATGAAGAATATCTATAATGCGTGGGAATACTGTGTTTCCAGGATTGCTAGTTATGTCCTCTATATCTTTATCTTTATATAATCGATTTACTCAAAAAAAAGAAGTTTTTTCCCCAAATAATCCAGATAGAGTGACAATGTATGTGTGTGGACCTACGGTATATGGTCCCATTCATATGGGAAATGGACGTTCTGTGGTCGTATTTGATGTATTATTCAGGGTGTTGCGATATTTATTTTCTAAGGTTACTTACGTACGCAATATTACTGATGTAGATGATAAGATTAATGCTCAAGCCAAAATGTTAGAAATATCCATCTCAGATCTTACTAAGCAGACCACTGCACAATTTCATCAAGATATCGAAGCGCTTCATGTGCTTCCTGTTACGGTTGAGCCAAAAGCAACGCAGCATATTCCTCATATGATTGCTGTTATCCAGGCGCTTTTGGATAAGGGGATGGCCTACATTTCTCAAGGACATGTACTGTTTGATGTGTTAAAAGATTCTTGCTACGGAGCTCTTTCTGGAGCTCATGCGGAAGAGATTTTGGCAGGAGCCCGCGTAGAAATTGCTCCTTATAAGCGTAATCCTCAAGATTTTGTCCTTTGGAAACCTGTTGCTGAGGATGATCAGGAATTTTGGTCATCTCCTTGGGGAGATGGACGTCCGGGGTGGCATACAGAATGTGCTGCGATGAGTCGAGAGTACCTTGGCGTTTCTTTTGATATTCATGGAGGGGGGGCAGATCTTTTATTCCCTCATCACGAAAACGAAAATGCACAAAGTAGAAACGCTTGGGGAGTAAGTTGTCCAGTCAAGCATTGGGTTCATAATGGAATGTTAATGATTGATGGGCAAAAAATGTCTAAGTCTCTTGGAAATGTTCTATTACTTAAAGATGCCTTAACGCAGTATTCTGGCTCTGTGATTCGTTGGGCCTTACTTTCTTCTCATTATCGACATACGCTGGACTGGAGCGCTTCTTTGTTACATCAAGCAACTCAATGCGTGGAAAGCGTCAATCGAGTTTTGGAATTGCCTTGGGATGGAAAACTGTGTGTGGATGCAGATATTTTGGCGTATCTGTGCGATGATTTAAATACGCCGGGAGCATTAAATTCTTTACATCTTTTAGCAAAAAGAGCGTTACATGATCCAGATTGGGTTCCTGCTGTTCATACTTGTGCTCAATTTTTAGGCATTCACGGGGCTTCCATTTGTTTAACGCAAGAGGCGCGGGACAAAATCGAGAAACTCGTTAAAGAGAGAGAGTATGCTCGTGGAGAAAAAAATTTTCAATACGCTGATGAGTTACGGAAGGAGCTTGAAAATTTGGGAATTGTTTTGGAGGACAACGCTCAAGGTACGATCTGGCATAAACGTGTTTAAGGATGTTTTGTTATGCTTAATAAAAAAATTCTGAAAATCGTTTTAGTCTTTTTATGTATTTTTTTCGCAATAGTTTTTGGTATAATATATTTTGGAGGTTTTGTACTTCCTTCTGCTAAAACTGTGTTTGTTCGCACAATACCGTTCAAACGTTCAAGTGTGGGGATGTACGTCATTAATCTTGATCACTCTACGGCCCGTTGGAATCACATTAAAAAGCATCTTTCTGGATTCCCTTTTCCGGTGCATCGAATTTCTGGCGTTTATGGAAAGTCTTATCCAGGGTTACGTGATACGCCGGGTATCGTTGATTTAGAAAAGTACAGAAAATGTTTAAAAGGAAAAGAACCCGGGCTAGGAGAAATTGGTTGTTACCTTAGTCATCGAAAAGCGATTATTGCGTTTTTACGTTCCAAATTTGAATTCGCTATTATTGTGGAAGATGATGTGAGTTTTAAGCCTTTTTTCTTAAAAGTGATGAGAAAGTTGTTGGCATGTAAAAAAAAGTGGGACATTTGCACCTTTGAACTTCATCCTTTGCAAAGCGGCTGGCCTATCTCGGCTCAAAATTTTTCTTTTGGAGTAAATTTAAGCGTTTATCTTAAAGAATCTTGGAGGGCAGGGGCATATTTAATTAATCGTTGGGCCGCTCGTAGGCTTTTAGAACGATCTCTTCCCATGTGCCTTCCTTGGGATATGTATTATATGCGCTTTTGGGAATTTAAAGATTTTTTGGGAAAAAGAATGAAGTTTATGGGTATAGAACCTCGTTGTGCGTTTCAAACTTTTGGAGATTCAGACATTGAACAAGCAGGGCCTCGTCAAATTAGTACGCACTATGCAAAAGAAAAATACAGATGGTATGGTCGTTTTTTTGATTTGTGCAGCCATGTGTCTCGTTTTGTTCACGGCTTGCTGATATGGTGTTCTGTTCGATGGGAAAGAAACGACGAAAAAACCTCTATTAGTTGAAAATAAACTTTAGGTTTTGTAGGTTTATTAAAAGCGCACTAAGATTTATGTATTTTAATGTTGTTTGATTACCATAAATTTCCTGGATTAAGAGAAAAAGAATTAGAAAATCCAAAAGAATTTTCTAAACTTCCTCGCGTGATGTCAGTGCTGGCATAATGTAGTGCGTAAGCAGAGACTAAAACAATTGAAACAATTCCAAAAATCCAACATATTAATTTTATTTTTAAGTTAAACTTCATAAAGTATCCTGGCTGAGATCTTTATTAAAGAATATCTTAGAAATATAAAAAAAATATTAATTTTTGGAGTGTTTTATTATTAAATTAAACTATATGGATATTGTTGCATTTCTTATTCGTTTATGACGAGAGATATTTTGTTTCGCATTTTTCATAAAATTATTCAAACTTAACGATTTTTAAATCTATTTTTTGATAAAAAATAGATATAAATTAAAAAAGTGTTCAAAAAGAAGATAGATTTTTTTGAAAAAACGTCTCAAGAAAAGCTTTGATCCGACGGAAAAAAGAAACTTTTTTGAATTTTTTTGTTTCAGAAAGTCTTTAAAAATTAGAACGCACCTGATTTTCATCTTTGTTAACAACTCTTGCAACCTCCTATAGCATTTACTAATTTTTTTTTCTCTATGTGTGACTTTTATTCACTGTGTAAAAATATTTTTGATTTTTTTTGAAATAATTGAAATATACATTATATTATAATTTTTTTCTTAAAAAATAAAAAAATTTATTTATTTTTTTGTTATTCTTTTTAATTTTAAGTATGGCATTTCATCTTACTTAAATGCATGCTAGAATGGAAAAAATGCAGTTAAGATTAAGATGCTTGCAGCACAGAGATTTCTTTTATTTCTTTTACGTCCGTTGATTACTATTTTTGTTCTTGTTATGTTAATTGGAATATATTTTCCGTCTTTTTTATCTGTTTTTATGGTTAATCCTTGGCTAAATGGAGTGATTTTAAACATTACTTTATTGGGAATAGGAATGTTAATATTTCAAATGTTTTGTGTGTATAAAGAATTTAAATATTTGGAAAAACATCATCCCCAAAAGCTTAGGATTTTTCCTAATCCTGACCTTCCGTTTAGTTTTCCTATTCTTCAGTGGTATCAAAGTGGGATGAATATCGATGTTCAGCTTCCATTGGCTCAATGTGAAAAACGTTTAGACCAAAGGCTAAGGTTTGGGCAATTTTTGGCAGGTGCTTTGGTATTTTCAGGCTTATTAGGAACGCTTTGGGGGTTATCTCAGTCGATTATCGTCATGGCTGATATGTTTCAGAATGTTTTTACGATAGAACCGGGTAAAGGTGATTTTTTAATGGTCATCAAAGATTATCTTTCGGGTGCCTTATCTAAAATGGGGTTAGCGTTTAGTTCTTCTTTATTGGGTTTAGGTGGATCCGTATTGTTGCATTTTTTTTTGATGCAGCTTCGAACGATTCAAGGTCAGTGGTATGATCAAATGGTTCGCTGGGCGCAAGATAGTTTGAACCATAAAGCTAGCTTAGATTTAACCCGAAGAGTTGGGCTGGAAGAAACATTTGCCCCTGACGTAATGCTTTCTCTTTTAAATAAAATGCTAATGAGTTTAGATGGTTTTTCTGTTTCACATAAAGCTCAACTTCAACGTTGTCAAGATTTAACTGAATGCTTTCTTTCTTTCAGTACTAAGGTGCAGGATCTTTCTGATCTTATGAAGGCTCAGCATCACATTTTAAATAAGTGGGCACAAGAACAGATGAGCAGTCGCCATGCGCTAGAAGTTATGGGAAGTAAATTAGAAGATTTAGGATTTTCTGGAGATGAAGCAATGCGTCAAGCATTAACAAAAATTGCGGTGTGTTGTGAATTTTTAGCAAAACATCATGGTCATGATCATGTGTCTTCTTAATGCGAGGTAGTTATGTCAGTTTTTGTGAAAGAAACTCCAATTATGGCGCAATATGGGAAAATTAAAGCTCAGTATCCTGATTGTTTAGTTTTTTTTCGTTTGGGGGATTTTTATGAATTATTTGATGATGATGCAAAAATTGCTTCTCAGGTTTTGCAGATTGTTTTAACTGCACGTCATAAAAATTCTTCTACGCCTATTCCTATGTGTGGCGTTCCCGCGCATGCCAGCGATGCATATATAGCAAAGTTAGTTAAGAATGGGTATAAAGTTGCTATTTGTGAGCAATTAGAGGATGAGGATTTTAAAGATACAAAAGGCCCAATACATCGAGACGTAGTTCGTGTTATTACTCCGGGAACTTTAACAGAAGACACGCTTTTAGAAGCTAAAGAAAATAATTTTTTGTTGTCATTAGTTCGATTAGATGCTAAATCTACGATGTACGTTTTGGCCTATGTAGACATTTCTACAGGAGACTTTTTTCTTGAATCTCACCCTGTATCTGAATTAGAAGAAGCGCTTTATGCCTTGAATCCTAAAGAAGTTCTTATTTCAGAGCCGCTTTGGAAAAGTGATAGTATTCCGTTTTTATTAAAATCTTGGAAGCATGCTGTGACGATTCTTCCTGAAAGTCGATTTGAGGTAGAAGGGTGTGAATATCGTTTAAGTACTTTTTTTCAAGTGGAATCGACTCAAGGATTGGGCTCTTTTTCTAAAGCCGAAATATGTGCTTCTGGAGCTTTGGTAGATTACGTCATTTTAACTCAAAAACGTCAAGCATTAAAGCTAAATCATCCTAAACATCATCGACAAGATGATTTGATGCGTCTTGATGCGTTTACGCGTAAAAATTTAGAAATTTTTGAAACATTTTCTGGTCCAAATCGTTATACGCTGGCTTGTATGATGGATCGTACTGTGACTGCGTTTGGTGCACGTCTTTTGAATTATCGGTTGCAACATCCAACCCAAAATTTGGAAATTTTGAACAAACGCTTAGACAGTGTTGCATATTTCTTAAAATATGATGAAAATCGCAAAGGAATTCAATCACTTTTGAAAAATATTCCGGATTTAGAGCGTATTTCAACACGCCTTGTTAATAGAAGAGGGCACCCCAAAGAATGGCTAAGCCTTCGACAAGGTCTTGGAGTTTTACCTCATTTAAGATGTTTTTTAGAGGAATGTCCTGAAGAAATTCTTCCTTTGATTCCTCATTTGACGCATTACACTGATTTTCATGGAGCACTGTGTTCTGCGTTTCAAGAAGAGGGAGGGAATGAGGGGGGGTGGATACATCCACAGTATAATCGTGAATTAGAAGCATTGCATCATGTGCATCAGGGGGCTACACAAATTTTGGAAGCTCTTCAACGACGTTATATTGAGGTAACAGGAATAAACTCGCTAAAAATAAAATATAACAAAATTATCGGACATTATATAGAAGTTCCAGTTCATGCAACATCTAAAATGCCCTTTGAGTTTACGTTAAAGCAAACTTTGACAACCGGTGCAAGATATACGACTGGGGAATTACATGAGATTGCTGAGCAATTAGAAACTGCGGCACAAAAAGCACAAATCTTGGAAGAAGAGATTCTTAATCAATTTTCGAAGGATCTTTCAGAAATTCATGAAACGCTTAAGCAGGCGTGCGAATTTTTGGGTATTTTAGATGTTTCTGTTGGTCTGGCGGAACTGGCCTTTCAACATCATTATACACGGCCTTATCTTGATTCTAGTACAGAGTTTCAAATCGAAGGAGGAAGACATCCGGTCATTGAGTGGGTATTTTTTAATCAAAATCAAAAAAAATTTATTGCCAATTCGTGTGAATTAACTAAAGAGCAACCTTTGTGGATGATGACGGGACCAAATATGGCTGGAAAAAGTACGTTTTTACGGCAAAATGCTTTGATCGCGTTTATGGCGCATGTCGGTAGCTTTGTTCCAGCAAAATCTGTGAGAATGGGGTGTATCGATCGTATTTTTACGAGAGTAGGAGCTAATGATGATTTAGCTCGGGGACATTCAACGTTTATGGTTGAAATGCTAGAAACGGCATGTATTTTGAATCAGGCTACTCAAAAAAGCTTTGTTATTTTAGATGAAGTAGGTAGAGGAACTTCGACGAGAGATGGATTAGCGTTAGCTTGGGCTTGTGTAGAATATATGGTCAAACATCTAAAATGTCGTACTTTATTTTCTACGCATTATCATGAACTTTCCGAGCTTAATTATCTTCCTGAGTTGCGATTTTTTACTTTTAAGATTACCCAATGGAATGAACAAATTGTTTTTTTTCACGAAATTACAGAAGGAGTTTCAGACCAGTCTTATGGAATTCATGTTGCGCGTATTGCGGGAATTCCAGAACCTATTATTAGTCGTGCTCAAAACTTACTAAATCAATTTCCAGAACAAGCTTTATTCATAAAAAATGGTTTACCAGAATGATCATTCCTCATGTTTTACTTGTAGATGATGATCTGAGATTGTTGGATTTGATCAAACGGTATTTGTGTCAAAATAATTATTGGGTTTCTTCTGTAACCCGTGTTTTTCAAGCAGAATATGCATTAAATATCTTTCGTTTTGATGCAATTATTTTGGACATTATGTTACCAGAAGAAGATGGATGGTCATTTTTAGAGCGCAGAGCTCTTGATCTTCCTCCTGTTATTTTTTTAAGTGCCATGGGGGGGCCTAAAGAGCGTGTAAAAGGGTTATCTTTAGGAGCAAAGGATTATATGATGAAACCTTTTGAACCAACAGAATTATTGCTGCGTTTGAAAAATTTAATTTCTACTGAATGTGTTTTGCAATTAGGAAATTGTTGGTTGAATTTAAAAAAAAATTTGCTATATGATAGTTACAACCATATTGTGTTTTTGACTGAACTTGAAAATAAAATTTTGTTATATATGGCCAATCAACCTAATGAAGTTGTAAAAAGAGAGGTATTGATACAAACGTTCTTTTCTACTAGTTCTAGTGCTCGGGTATTAGATGTTACGTTGAGTCGTTTACGAAAAAAATTGGATCCTTTAAATGCGCATCCAGAACTTTTGTCTGCAATTCGAAATCAGGGATATATTTTACAAGCAAAAACATAGAATGTCGTTAAAATTTTTTGAAGTAATCAATATCTTTTTTTAAGATAAAGTGAGAAATTCCACTGATTTTGCTTCTTTAAGTATATTTAAGTTTTTACAGATATAGTAATTTAGCTTGAAAACGGAACAAGGAGATACTATTTTTAAGAGAAAATGACAAAAAAACAATACAGCTTAGATTTAATGAAACGAGTAATAGAATATATTAAGCTTGGTAGCAATCAAAACGCGACATCCAAGATATTTAAAGTGAGTAAAAGTAGCGTAAATAGGTGGTGGATCAGGTACCAAGAAGCAGGCCTCGCTTAGTCAGAAAGTGCAAAATAGACTCAGATGACTATTTGTGCAAAACGCAGGATGGGGCAGAAAGAGAAAAAAGCTTGCTGCCAAAAAGAGCGATAAATATTATATCTGGGTATGTTAGCACCTAGGGTATTTAATGATTTTTGTCATACAAAATTATTTGAAGCTTGGGTAAAAGAGTTATAAAATCAGAACCTGGGAAAATTGTAATAATGGATAATGCTGTATCTCATAGCTCACAAAGAACAAAAGAGTTGATCGAATCTGTAGGTTGTCAACTCATCTTTTTACCGCCATACTCACCCGATTTGAATCCAATAAAAATTTTGGGCTAATATAAAAATATGGGTTAAGAACCAAATTAACCAGTTTGGTAAACTTTATCAGGCTATTTCCTCATTTTTTCAAATCCCATCTTCATGCTAAACTTACTATAGATAAATACGAATGATAAAATCCTCTAGGAGCATGGCGTGCCCCTGATCAATAAAAACTTTTACAACATTTATTGAATCAAATATTCATGCCTGCGCAACTATCTAAAAAAATTTGCGCACTGCGTTATTTTACCAAGTTTTGAACCAAACTAAAACATTTTTAGGCAATATGAACCTATAAAAGTGTATCAAATTTTATAATTCTTTCTCTCTTTATTCTTCACTTTTTTAAAACACCTCATTCAGCTTGAATTACTACATAGCAAAGCAATTCTATAAATTTTGATGACGATCAATATCTATTTTTTCTTAAATTTATAAAAAATAAACTTTTAACTTCAAGAAAAATTTATTATCTACCTAAAAAATTATACAACTTAATGATTAAAATTTAAAAAAACACAAACACAATTCTTTAGATCTTAACAAAACGCTCATGATAACTCCAAAAAATTTAAACAATAAAATTTTTAATTTAGGAAATCAAAATTTAACTTCGTACTACACTGATTTAACAATTTCTTCCTGCTTTTTCTTCAAAATATCAACTTTTTCTACGTAACCATTAACAATTTTATCCACATCCTGCTTAAACTTTCGAATCAAATCTTCTGAGATATTATCCTCTTTTTTTCGTTTCTCTATCCCGTCCAAAACTGCTCTGCGTTGATTCCGGAATCCTACCTTTATTTCTTCTGCATATTGAAAAGAAATTTTTATGAGCTCATTACGGCGCTCTTTTGTAGGAGAAGGAATAGGAACAGAAAAACGATTCCCTTCTATGTTCGGACTATAAGATGCCTTTCGAAGCGCTTTTTCTACCGTATCTTTTATAGAAGAATCCCATATTTCAATGACTAATAACTGAGGCTGAGGAGCGGAAATACTAGAAACATTTCCTAACGATTGCTTTCCACCATAAATCTCTACAGTCAAATTTTCCAAAAGCTCTGGCCGAGCACGCCCAACTCTCAGACCTAAAAATTTTTTCTCTAAGGCGCTTAACCCTAAACTTAATTCACGCTCAAGGTCTTTTAAAAGTTTTTCTGCCATGAATTTTTCCTGTACTTTACATCTCTAGCGGAAGAGGGACTTGAACCCCCGACTTACGGATTATGATTCCGTCGCTCTAACCAACTGAGCTATTCCGCCTTTCATTCCTATTCTATCACAAAATTTTTAGAAAAAAAGTACCCAATGATCAATCTACTGCGTAAGTGATCTTTGATACTTTAAAAAAATTTGAAAGTTTTGACGTTTAGACAGTTTTATGTCAAAATACGATTATATTGTCGTATTAAGATCATCGAAAATGCATTCCAAGAAGTATAATTCCGAAAACTGCATAAGGAACGGTATAGTACGCAAAGTTCAGCGCTATAGGTGTAAGGAATGAGATTGTTGTTTAGTCCCAACAACATGTAGTTTGGATTATGATTAAAATTAGACGAGTTACGCTCAAATTTTAACATGATAATATCAAAATGGGTCTGATATTTCAATGATTTCAGCTTTCTTTGATGATTATAGTAAAGTACAAAAATCATCATATGGCGCTTTTGCTCATTAAGGTTTTTGTAAAAATAAGCCTTTGTTGTGTAGTGTTTGAGGATCCTGTGGTGACTTCGACCTGACCGTTGGTCCAAGGATGCTTGAATTTGGTGAGCCTGTGCTCAATGGTATACTCCTTGCACATCACATCAAAGGGGTGCGTTTTGTTTTTTGGCTTCAGGTGTTGCGCAAGCAGTTCATAGGTAAATTGCGCCCCCTTGTCTGTGAAAATTTTCGTTATTTTAAAAGGACTATGAGAGATCATATTTTTCAAAAATGCACTTGACTCGTTAACCGACATCTTTGAATGGAGCTCGACATAAACGTACTTTGTGGACCGCTCAATGGCCATAAAAAAGGTAGTATTTTGTTGATCTGTGCGGACCTTCTGTACTGTCAATAACAAATCCAAAGGGATAAATTTTTTTTCAGGAGCCGACTTTTCTTTTTTTGGGTAAGATATTTAAACCATTTCTTTTAAGGCATCAATGCGGATTAGAGCGCATGAGATTGGGAATCTTTTTCTTCAAAGCACTACAAACATCATCAAGCGGAAGCTTAAAAACGCGTCTGAATTCATACACAATTTTTTGCTTCTGTTGCAAATAAAACACTCTTTGGCTGTGCAGGGCCAGAGCATTTATTTTCAACACAACCGACTTTCTTCCACTTCAAAACAGTTTTAATAGTGAATGCCCAAACATTTTTCTATTTCTGCGGCGCTCTGCACAGAGTTTTGTGTTTCTTTTCGAATTCGAAGCGTCGTCTTGGTATTGCCATTCAGTATACTTTCCATAAATTAGCCTCCTTTAGTTCCTTATAAGTTATACTATAAGAACGGAACTAAACAACTATCCTATTGGTTTTGTGCATATCGATATAACGCAGGTGTGCAACCAAAGAGGAAAAGTGTTAATCGGATTACAAAAACGTCTATATAGAGCTACATTTATCGATGACTTCGGATATACAATGTTTTTCAGAAATCTTATTGAGCTTTATCCATTTAAAATTACGAAAATTTTGACTGATAATGGAGCTCAATTTACCTATGCGCTTCTAGCTGAGCATTTTCGTCCTAAAAACAAAACCCATCCTTTTGATGTGATTTGTAAAGCTTGTAAAATTGAGCATAGGCTTACACATTTTAGACATCCTTTGACTCAATAGACAGGTGGAGGTTACGAACAGAGTTATCAAATGATATACAACAAAAACATATTATTATCAGCACTTGAAAGAACTTAAGAATCATTTTACAGCTTTTGTTTTATATTATAATCATTAACTTAACCGTCAAACTCCGATCATAACCCAAACTACATGTTATTGGGACTGAACAACTATTTTAATAAAAAATCTAAAAAGGTTGCCTGCTCTCTGACGTAAGTAGCACAAAGATGTCCCATATCTTTGTAAACAGGATTCTCATCTGCGTCGCAAACATGACACACATGATGATCACACAAAAAATTTTCAGGATAAATTATTTTTGCTCCACTTTTTTTTGCAATGTCATGTAAAATTTTTCGTTCTTTTAAATGTGCAGACATCCAATCACTTCTTTTTACATGATTCCAAGAAAATTTCCATTTTCCCCAAATATCTCTTTTAAAAAAACTTTTGGGATCAAAAGCAACTCCAAAAGGAATATTGAAAATAACATAGACCTTTTTTCCCTTAGAAACGAGTTTCGTAAGAAAAATTTCAAGATCTTTAACTGCTTTATCTAAAATATAGCTTTGTGATAAATTTCCTTCATTGTGCGCAGAGCGATATAAATAATTTTTTTGAGTTCCGTTTAAGTAAATAAACCATGAGCAACTCACGACGACTTCTTTGATTTCTTCTTGTTGCGCGTACACCATAGCATATTTTACGAACCTCATTTCTGTTTCTGATCTCCCAACATTAGGAATAGGACACGTTCCGCCCCTTGTAGCAAATACAGCAGACTTTTTATTTTTTCTTTTCTTCATCAATTCATCTATGCGCGGTGCATATTGTTGCATATGACTATCTCCAAGAAACAGGATGACGTCTTGCGCTGCCCCTATTTTGTAAAAAAAATCATTGGTTAAAAAAGGGTCATGCAGTGTAATAGGATACATTTCAGGAGTTGGATATTGCCAATCTTCAAATCCATTCATAATTCTGTATGCATTAGGGAAAAGATAGCTAACTTTTGGCTTCAAAATAGATCGGTATCCCGTATATCCGACGCTTGCCAATAATCCCATGGGTATCAAAAGCGCCCATATTATCGTTGAAGAGGTATGTTTTCTGAGGGGCTTTTCCAGGTATTTATAGATGATATACCCAAAGAAAATAACAAAAACAAATATCGAACCTTTTTCTAATAAACTAAGTTCATAATTTGATGGAAAAGAATGAATAACTTTTAAAAAAGATATACATGGCCAATGTAAAAGATACACAGGATAACTGATTAATCCAAAAAATACTAACAAAGGATGGGATAAAATTTTTTTATTTACAAATGTATCGTGAGAAGCTAGCATTAAAAAAAGACTGCTGATAACAGGGAATAAAATTAGGATAGAAAAATATTTATGACTGTTACTCAAAAACAAAAGAGAGCTTATAATAATCAAAAAACAAAACATACTTCCAAATTTTACTGTGAATTTATGAATAGATTTTTTTTGTAAAAACAACATATAATATGCCCCCAAAGCCCCCATAGACATTTCCCAAATTCGAGAAAAAATAAAATAAACCTGTAAATTAGGGTTAATTGACGACAAGCGAAAATGGATAAAAAATGAAAACAGAGTACTTATTGATATACATAGTATAACAAGTGTATTTTTTGAAATATTAAGATTTTTTATTTTTTCTAATTGAACAATGCTCCATAAAAAAATGGGGATGATTAAGTAATAAGATTCCGGAATGAATAGCGCGGGTAAGCAAAAACATAACACTGTGCTCTTATAACGCAAAATATTAAAAATTTTTATTTTCTGTGATTTAAAAAGACTCCATAAAAAAAGAGGCCAAATAAAATAAAATTGCTCTTCAA
>NZ_AWTR02000042.1 GCF_000469665.2 Holospora obtusa F1
TTCCATAAATTTGAAGAGCTGTAATCTTTTGAACGTCAATGACGAGTCATTTGATCATGGCTAATTTCACCTTGAAACATATTGGCTAAACCAGTCGATGTTGAATAGTGATTTTGACTTATCAAATAGTTGCTATAAATATCAAGAAGATCCAGTTTCATTTTTTGTCCTTAAAAACTTACGGACGAAAAATATGATTATTTCAAGCAGAAATCAACTATTGCTGCGTAACATCAGTAAGTTATATTAAATTAAGAAAAATTTCAATTGTTTTTTGATTTACGGCAATCTATTTATTTATTCATAAACTTAAACTTAACTTAATTTATTACGTATCTTATTTGCAAGGAATAAAAAAACAAAAAAGTTTTTGAAGAAAAATACAGATATATTTCTTAAAGAGAGAGAAATATATCAAATAATCTTTTTGAGCGTGTCATTTTTTTTTATTCATGTTACGCTCTGTCTTCATACTTATCCTGGAATAAACATGGAGGATAAAAAAGTATTGGGGTAACTTGCGCATTTTGCTTCTAAATCTTGTACTATTGCATGAGAACGTTTTACTTTTCCTTCTTGCGTATAGCGTGGTGTCATAATTATGAACGCCGTATTATTATTGAGTTGTAAACATAATCCTAAAGCACGTTTTCTTTTCTGTAACCATACAGGAAGATTAGAGTATATATTCCACGCGAAAGGATCTAGAGGAATATTAATATTTTTTCCACGTATATTGTAATCTCCCTGAACATCAAAACGCCGCGCTGATTTTTTAAATAATAGAGGGGACTTATTTTCAAAAAAATCAGAATTAAAAGAGAAGTGGTCTAAATTTACATGTTGTCCTGAAGGTGAGATTGTTAAAGAAGCAGCTTCGTTTAAACATCTTCCTAATCCTAACAAAATTTCAACAGGAGATAGTTGATTGTTAGAGATTTCCCACGCTTTCCAAGGAGCATTTTGAGACTCAAAGAATAAATCTTGAGGAACGGGATCATTTAATCCAATACCTCCAGGTTTTTTTTTCCAATTCTTTTTTGGAATATTACGTAATGGACCCACGTAGTGTTCTGCTTTTTTTTCTTTAACATTTTTGAAAGTTTTTGCCTTATGAACTGAGAAGTTTTTTTTTGTTGACATTTTTGAAAAATTCGAATCAAAATTTATTTCTTCATCAATTCTTGGATTAACTCCGATACCTAATGTATCTTTTTGAGATTTTGGAGCATTTTTTTTTAATACTTTCTCCCCATGAGCACTTATCGCAGGCTGAAGTATCTTTCCAATCATATACTTTCCAGAAGTGAGTAATACCTTCATAAAGCTCGTAGCGTCCTCAATCTCCAGAATACTATAACTAGAGACGGGTATTATTAAAAATATTACCCAAATTGAGAAGAGCATTTCATTTTATTTTATCAAACTATATTAATATCATAAATAAAAAATATAAAATTTTTGTATAATAGATCTGCTGCGTAAGTAGTTTTTGAGAAAGAGGGAAGTGTTTTGTTTAGAGTTGATCTTTTTCAAATTTTGTTTTAAGCAAAAGCAAATCCGTTTTTCAAGTTAACGAGACCCGAAATGATATTAAGTTTGTTACAGTATTGATTGCTTCCGATCAATAGAATAGAGTAGAACAGAACAGAACAGCCAACAAATATAGCTTCCTAAAGGGATTATAAATATTTTTGCCACGTAAAAAAAGAGAACTGCTTCTTGATGCGTTCTTATAAAAATACCTTTGGCTATAATTTTCTTCTCGTTTTGGTGGGAAAGACTATCGCTATGACGACGATATTCATACAAACATTTCATGATGGGGTGAATTTTTGAATGACTCTCTGTTCTTAACCAATATTCATAATCTTCACACAAAAACAAGGAATCATCATAAATACCCACACTTTTAGCTGTAGAGCGTTTGTATCAAAAATAAGCCCCCACAACATTTCGAAAAATGAGATGACTCGGAAGAGCAGCATGAATGATTTTTTTTCACCACGTTCATCAATAATACCTATGGACGAATACACAAGACCAACCTCATTATGAGCATTCAACATTTTATTGAGCTCTTTCAGCGCATCAGGTAAATAAACATTTTCACATGAGGTCCATGTTCAATAGTGACCACGTGCTTTAGACCCCCCTACATTGAGTGATTTTGGTAACTTAAGGTTCATATCATTACGCTCACAAAAAACTCTGGAATCTAATGACATGTAATGTTGAGCAATTTCTTCTGACGAATCCCGTGAATAATCATTGATAATGATAAGCTCAAAATCCTAAAAGTTTTGATTTAATATAGATTCAATCGCATTTTTTAAATATTTTTCACCGTTGTATACGGGAAGAATGACTCTAATTTTAAGCATTTTTTATCGCACAAGATAGCACCTTGATCGTCCAACAGACGTTCTCATCTGCATATTTACACCTATGTTCAAACCGTTACGTTTTAAAATTTTATCAAACCGTTTGATGATGCTAAAAACAAATCTTTTATTGTAAAGAAGTTGCTTAATAAATTTTTTTGTAATATTGAATAACCCAAAAAATTCTGAATCTGGATGGATGCAAATAATCCAACCATTGGTTTAAAGACTTTTTTCCTTTTGTAATGTCTCATCCGTATACGGGACATAATGTTCATAGGGGGCCCATAAAAATAACATCAAATTTTCAGAAATGTCGAATTTTCAAGGGGTGTACATTGAAATTCATACTCAATTGAATCATTTTTACCCTGAATGCGCTTTGCAGGGGCGATCATTTTGTTCGAAAAGTCAATTCCAACAAAACGTTTTATATACCGAAATAAACGCAAAAGATAAAAGATACAATCTTAAACTTAACATCATTTCTGGGCTCGTTAACTTTAAAAACGAATTTGTTCTTGCTTAAAACTAAACTTGAAAAAGATAAACTGTAAACAGAATTTCGCTCTCTTTCTCAAAAACTACTTACGCAGAAGGTTTACTATACTTTTCACGTGCGTATGTAAAAAAAGTTAAACATCTTGATTTCTTGTCATATTTTTTAAATAATTTAATCTATCTAAAGCATGCTGTAAGATCACTGCGGCAGCTTGCGCGTTAACGTTCTTACTTCCAGGGCAGAGCAAACGCCGAGCAGAAACTGTGCTCAACCGTTCATCCCAAAAACATACTGGATAGGGAGCTAAAAATTCCGAAAATTTTGAAACCAAGTCACATCCTTTGCTCCAAGAACCATCTAGGTTTAAGGGGAGGCCAAGCACAATCCAAGATACAGAATAATCTCTTAAAATTTCCACAACTTTCTTGCCTAACCTGTCATAAGAAGAAGTAGGAAGAGTTTTTAACGGAACAGCCAAAGTATTTTCAGGATTTGATATGGAAATTCCTGTAAATTTTTTCCCTAAATCAATTCCTAAACAACACCCCGAGAGACCTGATGCTATATGATTCTCTAAAGAGATGGATTGACGCACGAATCTACATCGCTAATATACTTGACAGATTTTATCAAAAATTCCTTTTTTTTCTGTGCAATTGTCAAAGTTATAAAATCTCCTACTTCTTTTCCAATTAATGCTTTTGCAAGCGGAGCCTCTATAGAAAGTCTTCCTTCTTGAATATTTGCTTCATCTGCCCCTACAATCTGGTATTCTACCTCCCGCTCTCCCTCTCCCTCTTCCAAAAGAACGTGAGCGCCAAAAAATACTTTATTTCCAGAAAGCATCCTGAGATCTACAACTTGTGCTCGAGATATACGCTCTTCAATATAACGAATACGTCGCTCCACAAGGTTTTGTCTTTCTTTTGCTGCAGCATACTCAGCATTCTCCGAAAGATCTCCATAAGAACGCGCTTTTGCAATTTCCGCGATAACTTGCGGCCTTTCAACAAAGGTCAAATTTTTTAATTCATCTTGAAGTTGACGCAACCCTCGCTCCGTCATAGGAATAGAACCAGACACAATCACAGAAAAAAAGAAAATATTGGAATATTATCTCACAAAAAATTTTAAAAATCAATACTAAAAAGAAGCGTCGGGGTGAAAGGATTTGAACCTCCGACATTCTGCTCCCAAAGCAGACGCGCTACCAGGCTGCGCCACACCCCGAATACTCCAAATGGTATCACAAGATATTACACTTTACAAGCCCAAAATCGATGTGTGTTTGCATTAAGTTGAGGTCTAGATAGTATAATTAAATAATACAAACGCATCCCTTAGCAGCAGTACGATTCCTTGTTCCGTACTAACGACTAAACAGTATTGATTGAATTCAAATTAAGTAAAAATAATGAAGAAAAATATTATTTTTTTAAACGATTTTGTTTTTTTTGTTCATTGATATGTTCTGAAAAATTTCAAATTTTATTACCGTATACTAACGATAAGCACGTAATTCCGTATTTTTTTAATCACTAATTGTTCAGTCCCAATAACATATGGTTTGGATTATGATTAAAGTTTGACGGATTTCTCTCAAACTCTTTAAGAATAAATATCAAAGGGAGGTCGATATTTTAATGATTTAAGTTTGCGTTGATGATTATAATATAAAACAAAAGCCATAAAACGCTTTTTAAGTTCTTACAATTACTGATAGTAATATGTTTTTGTTGTATATTGTTTGATCATTCTGTTTGTAAGCTCCACCTGTACATTGGCCAAGGATGTCTAAATTGTGTAAGCCCATGCTTAATTTTTATAAGATTTACAAATCGCATCAAAAAGAAGGAGGTTTGTTTTGAGGACGAAAATGCTTAGATAAAAGTACATAGGTAAATTGAGCTCCATTATTAGTCAGGATATTAGTAATTTTAAGCGTACAATTCTCAATAAGATTTCTTAAAAAATTTTGGATTTAAGGGGCATCTTGTTACTCATCAAAAAGGAGTTATCCTAAATTTTACGATGGCTGCAGCCAATATCCATGAACGGGACATCTTGTCTGAGCTTACAGAAAATTACAAAGGCATGATAATTTCCAATAAGGGGCTCAATCATTACTCTACCCCAGGCAAACGTTATCCACTTACGATTATCGAGGGTATCGTGAACAGGAATATTGGCTAAAGATCGAAAAAAAAGAAAACTTTTTTCAGCATAAACACTGACTTACGCAGTAGGACTACTTAATAAATATTAAATATAAAATTTTAACTTTGTATTGCATTGATATTTCTGTAAAACTAAAATTTTTTTGACAAAAATAAAAAATTTTATTTGAATATAACTTACATCTTTTGAATGAGAAAATAGTTGTGTTTATTGAACAAGATTACCTTGCAACATCTCAAGAAACTTTAGAAGCTTATTTTACATTTTTTTTAAAATATACGCAGCTTAACCAATCTTTAAGAGATCTTATGCAAAATTGCATTTCTAAAAAATACGAACTTTCGATAGATAAAGCATTATTATTAGTGTTTTTGCATGTAAGAGCTCCAAATGATGGGTGCTACATTCATTACATTATTTCTCAGCATTGGTACACCGGTTTAAATCCTTCATATATTTTGAAAAATTTATCAAATCTAGGATTAATTGAAAAAAAAAATTATACAGAAGATAAGAGGAAAACATTAGTAAAAATTTCTTCAAAAGGAGCAAATATTGCTCAAGAAATAAAAAATCGTATGGAATATTTATTAGACAAACGACTAGGATTAATTCAGAGTTTATCTCATGCGGTACACGTTATCGAGCGCTTGATACAAGTTTTACCCTGATTCGATCTACTTAGCTTTCAGTATCATAAAATTTTTATATCGTAAGTATTATTGATTTGAATTTAATTATTTTTTAAATAATCAATTCAATATTTCTTGCTGATACATTGAAAGCAGTTAAATTATGATAAAATAAAAAAAGCACTAATTGATTGATATAAGCCATGGCAGAGCTCAATTTTCTGCCTAATTCATTGCTTCATATGCGCCAAAATTTTTAAATCAGGTGAATAAGGTGCCCCCCTACAACCGGTAAATTCAAGTAATGCTCTGGTTCTTTTGGATTGATGAAATGAAGCATGATCCATGATCATAACTTGTCCGGGGGGTAATTCTTTTATCAAAAACTGCTCTACCCAAGCTTCGAATAATTGTGTGTTACAAGAATCGTTAAAACCATCGAAAAAATTACTTTATTATTTACTAAAGTCGATACAATATGAGTTTTTTCGTAATATTTACCGCTCTTTTTGCCCACAAGTTTTTCATTTTTTTCTTCATCCTCTGTTTTTGAAAATGGTGAGCTCTATCCCGCTTTCATCAATGTGCACAAGACTTTCATATGATATATTTTTATCGCTTTTTGGTGTGTATTTCGTTTTTATTTATTTGCTTTCAACATAGGTAAAGGCTTTTTTTATAACTACGCGCCTTAACCAATACCGTGCTTTACTGGTACTCATACCAAATTCACGAGAAATATCTTCTGATCTAGCATCTGAATGATTAGTTGCATACATTGAATAAAAGACTCTTTTTCTATAATTGGCTTTACTCTCAAACGTATCTTTGGGCGTCAATGTCCTTTACTTTTATAACGCAAATGCCATCTGTTGATTGTCATTTTTTTTATTCTAAAGCTCTCGATGCTTCTTTTCGACAGTTACCTGCTTTAATAAAATTGATGACTTTTTCTCTTAAATCTATACGATATGGACCCGTTGACATTATCTATCTTTTCAGACAAAATATACCATATTTTGTATTGCAATCCAAAAATTTTCGCTGTACAACACGGCTCTTTTGGATTGCGGTAGAGCGTATATTCAAAGAATTCAAAGACATAAAAAGACTGAAACTCAGGGACAATTTTTATCGCAACAAACGCTACAGTGTAAAGTGCAACACTACCGCAGGTATCGTGAATCTCGTAAGAAAGTTTCAAAAAAGGCTGCGGTTCTCAGAAGATTCAAAAAATAATTAGAGCACTACGTATAGCAAGGGAGGTGTTTTTAATGTTATGGGCATAGTAAGGTTTTAACTTCGTTTTTATTTTCAAAAAAATATTTTTTACAATAATTAAAAACAAAATGATATTTTGAATAAAAAAACTTAAAAAAATATTAGGATTATCTTGAAAATTTTCTAAAAAAATTTTATTCTGAAAAAGATAAATAAAAAACGTACGTGACGTTTAAAATTAATGTTGTGTAAAAGTTTCTGTTATGTAGGAATAAGCTTTAGCTTAATCTGTAGTCATTTAAGTTTAGCAAATTTGGATCAGGGAAGCGTTACGTTTGTCAATTCTTCTTCTGCCATTCCTCACAAAAATTCTTCTAAAGAAACACAGAGACTATTAAAAGATGTAAAAGAGGCTAAACAACATCTCAAAAAAAATCAGGAACAGTTGGATCGCATTTTAAAACGATTGCAGCAATACGACCCTCCTCCCCCAATCATTCCGGCAGAAGTAAAAGTCGAAAGAGTCTCTCCTTTACTGATGCATTTAGAGCTTTTTTCGTTGCAATTAAAGCGCGTTATCCATAATTTTTTTTCTGGATTTGAAGAAATGTTTCGATTATTACTGGCTCCAAAATTTGATAAAAAATTTTTGGGAGTGATTACTTGGATCGTGGGCATTTTTTTAGTAAGCGTTTTGAGCAATATTTTGTTGTATCAGCATTTTTATACGCGTCTCAATACGTTTTCTGGTGCAATAGGGTTCAAAATTGTCGCTCTTTTTTGTTTGCCTATTTTGGTGTATGGAGGTATTGGAAGAATATGGTCTTTTAAGCGCTGGTTTCTACCTTTAGTGAGTACAGAATTTTTAGCTTATTTGCCTTTATATACGTACATGTTAATGGCCGGGTATTATAGTGTGTGGGTATATTTTTCTTCTGTGCTTCAGGTGCCATTACATGTTCCTTCTGCGCAAATATCTTTACGTAGTTTTCAAAGAATTTTTTTGATTTATTTTTTATCAAGAATATTTAAAGAGATTTTGACTTTAACACAGGCCAATGCGTTAATATTTTCTACATTTTCTCAAAGCGTTGCAATTATTTTAAGCTCGGGAATATGGGGAGCGTTAAAAAAATTTAAATCTATGGCCCTTTCAGAAATAAAAATTTCTGCGCAAAAAAATCGCCTAATTTTATTGGCAAGTATGTATCAATGGGGAGTAGGGCTGTTCATGAGTCTGTGGTTATTTTTTCCCAGAATCTTTATAGCGTTTTTTATTCCCACGATGGTTACTGTAAGTGTTTTATTAAGCATCAGTAGTATACAAATTCAAGCATACAAGCTTTTTTTGGAATTTCTTTGGAGAAAAAAAAATGTATCCTTTGTTTTTCCTTTGCTCTATCAATACAGAAAAGAGGCATTAGGAGGAGTTAAAATATTAATCTACATTGTGTTATTAACCTTGTGGGGAGAAGTATTTCAGGAAATTCAGAATAATGCGGCCTTTAGTATGGTTTATTGGGTCACTTCAATTTTCATTAGTCCTTGGGTTGCGCGTTGTTTTAACGCTGCTTTAGTAGGAATGGCGTCTTTTTTGTTAATAAAAGTAATTAATAAAGTTTTAAGATATTATGTAGAAGATCGTTACAGCGTTCAGTCATTAGAAAACAATTTTTTATTTACGCGATTAAAAACAATGATGGCGATTATACGCACAATTGTAAATGTTTTGGTGGGGGGGCCTGCATTAATTTTTATGATTTCTCACATTTTTGGTGTACAACTCAAAGAGTGGGCTGCCAGCGTTGGAGTTGCTGGATTTGGACTGACTTTTGGATTACAAAACATTGTTCGAGATTTTATCACAGGATTTTTTATTATTTTCGAAAATAACCTTATGGTAGGAGATGAAGTCGATATTGATGGTAAAACAGGGAAGGTAGAAGCTATTGCTGTCAGAACCGTAAAAATTCGAAGCGAAACTGGTATGCTTATGACCATTCCTTTTGGAAACATTATCGTGATTGGAAATCGTAACAAATATTTTTCTGCGGTTCTTATGAATATTTCCGTCTCATATCACGAAGATTTAGAGAAAACTCAAAAAATTATTGAGAAAGCGTTTAATATATTAAAAAAAAATTCTCCCGTCAAGCGCTACGTTTTGGGAAACTTGGAATTCAGAGGAGTAAATGAAGTCACGCCTTATTCAGTCGTGCTTTTGGCTAAAATTCGCACAACCCCCAATTGTCAAGATCAAGTACGTCGACAATTTAATCGTATTTTGAAAGAACTTTTTGACGAAGCGGGGATTAAGATTCCATCTCCTCCTTACACTGTTTTGAATTCTTCTCCTAGTTTAACGAATACACATATTTAATGAATAAATTTCCTTCTGCGTAAGAATAAAATTTGGAGAAGTTTGTGTAAAATTTATAGGGACTTGCCGATTAAAGAGGGGGCTCACGCCCCTAAGGAATCGTGAAAAAATAACTTACATGATTGTATAATGCCTTGAGATGTGAAATTATGGCAGTATGGATAATGTTAAAAAAGAACACTGTATTTCCCAAATACAAGTAAAATATCTAAAAATAGAATTCTGTTTAAATATGTTTAAATAAGAGGGGTTGCAGGCTATGGGCTGCTGCAGAAGCTAGGTCTTATGGTTATGGCGGTATTGTGAGTAAAGCAACGCAAACGTCTAACAAAATAATTGATAAGGGCTTGAAAAAGCTAAACAGCTTAAATGTTTAGTCCCAACAACATGTAATTTTGATTATGATTAAAATCAGACGTGTTACGTTCAAATTTTAACATGATAATACCAAAGGGGGTCTGATATTTTTAATAATTTCAGCTTTCTTTGATGATTATAGTAAAGCACAAAAGTCATCATTGGCGCTTTAGCTCATCGAAGTCTTTGTAAAAATAAACCTGTGTAGTGTTTTAGGATTCTGTTGATAACTTCGACCTGAGCGTTGGTCCAAGGATGCTTGAATTTAGTAAATCTGTGTTCAATCTTATGCTTCTTGCACATCACATCAAAGGGGTGCGTTTTGTTTTTTGTCCTCAGGTGTTGAGCAAGCGGTTTATAGGTAAATTGCGCCCCATTGTCTGTGAGAATTTTCGTTATTTTAAAAGGACAATGGGCGATCAGATTTTTCAAAAATGCACTTGACTCGTTAACCAACATCTTTGAATGCAGCTCGACATAAACGTACTTTGTGGCCCAATCAATGGCCTACAAAAAGGTCACATTTCCCTTGATCTGTGCGGACCTTCTGTACTGTCAATATGAACAAATCCAAGAAGATGTTCTTTAAATTTTTTTTCAGGAGCCGACTCTTCTTCTTTGGGTAAGACATTTAGACTATTTTTTTTGAGGCATCGATACAGATTAGAGCGCATAAGATTGGGAATCTTCTCCTTCAAAGCAATATAAACATTATTAAGCAGAAAGCTTAGAAACGCGCCTGAATTCACACACAATCTCTTGCTTCTGTTGCAAATAAAACGCTCTTTGGCTGTGCAAGGCCAGAGCGTTTATCTTCAACGCAACCGGCTTTCTTCCACTTCAAAACAGTTTTAATAGTGAAGGCCCAGACGCTTTGCTATTTCTGCGGTTCTTTGTACAGAGTTTTGTATTTTTTTCGGACTCAAAGCGTCGTCTTGGCATTGTTATGCAGTATACTTTCCATACATTAGCCTCCTTTAGTGCCTTATAGGGTATACCATAAGAATTTGGAACTAAATGCTTACACTTATAGCGCTAAACCTTGCGTACTATACCGTTTCTTATGCAGTTTTCGGAATTACATTTGTTGCAATGCATTGCTGATGACCAAAATACGATACTATAGTCGTATTTTGATATAAAACTATCTAAACGTCAAAACTCTCAAAATTAATTTAATTTCCACTATCTATAACTTAGAATCAAGGATAATAATTGTTACCCAAAACGTCTAACAATTACACCTAACGTTATTTGTGCAACATATTTTTCACTTATGTTTCTGCATCTTAAACCATTGATTCAAAAAATTCTAAGTATTCTTTTTGTAATTTACCAAGAACTTCACGTAATTCTTCTTTTTCTTTTTCGTTCATTTTGGGAGTAATCATCTTTTTTACACCTTCTTTTCCCAAAAAAACCGGCCATCCAAAAAAAATCTCTTGACTAATTTCAGAAAATTTCGAATTTTCCCCCATAAAGACTGAACACGTCAATACCTCCTGTTTTAACTCTAAAACATTTTGAAGGATACGAAAACAAGCTGCCGCTGGACCATAAAACGCAGAACCTGATTTTAATTTTTCTACAATTCGCCCCCCCCCAAAACGAGTATTTTTATTCAATAGCTTTTTTTGTTCTTCAGAAATCAACATTATATCCGTTAAAACACCTGGACCAATTCCCACCGCTTCTAGAGGAATCATATGCTCTGAATGCGGCCCTACAACGCATGTGCGCATACTTTGTACTTTTAATCCGGTCATCGATTTAATCTGTAATGCCATGCGAGCTTCATCTAAAACTCCCGCCATTCCTAGAACTTGTGTTTTTGGCAATGAAAGCAAATAAGAAAAAAATCGCGTCATAAGATCTACGGGGTTTGTAACTATAACACACACTCCCTTAAAATTTTTCACTTCTCGAGCAATCGCTTGCAATATAGAAGCGTTTTCCTTCAGAAGATCTTTACGATCCATTCCATGAACCCTAGGACGTCCGGCTGTAATCACCAAGACATCAAATAACTCAAAGGCATCAAGATCATGAATAATACTAATATTTCCCTCGTATCCGCCAATAACACTAGCTTCTTCCAAATCCCAGAGTTTTCCCTGAAGCGCATCTTTATTCACATCATAAAGCCCGATATGCGCAGAAATTTTACTTTGAAGTACTATATGAGCAAGCGTTGCGCCAATGTTGCCTACTCCAATAATTCCTATACGCTTCATGCATTCTCCAGGTCTTTTAATTTATTTTTTTTACTTTTAAAATCTTGAATAGCCGCTTCGATAGCGTCTTGAGCCAACATAGAGCAATGGAGCTTAACTGGAGGTAAACCAAGTTCATTTGCAATCTCAGTATTAGAAATTTTTTCTGCCTCTGACACATTTTTTCCTGTTAGCAAGCTGGTAGCATAAGAGGCAGAAGCGATAGCGGACCCGCATCCAAACGCCTTAAAGCACGCTCTCACAATTTTTCCATTTTCGTCCACCTGGATCTGTAATTTCATCACATCCCCACACGCAGGAGCCCCCACCATTCCAGTACCTATATCCGGACCATCTTCCAATGTTCCCACATTTTGCGGATTTTCATAATGTTGTAAAATTTTTGTATTGTACGCCATAATATACTCCCTTTTATTAATGCGCTATCCACTGAACTGTACGCAAATCAACTCCCTGCATAATCATATCCCACAAAGGACTTAATTCTCGTAATTTCTTCACTGCAACGATTATTTGTTCTGCGGCCTCCAAAGCTTGATTCAACATCGTGTACCGACCAAACGTAATACGTAAAGAAGTGTGAGCTAAATCTTCAGAAACTCCAATAGCTTTTAATACATATGAAGGCTCTAAAGATTCAGAAGTGCACGCAGAACCTGAAGAAAGTGCCAAATTTTTAATCCCCATTAATAATCCCTCCCCTTCTACTCCTGAAAAACTCAAATTAAGATTATCTGGAATTCGATTTTCTAAATCACCGTTCAAATATACTTTTGGAAGCTCTGAATAGATACGTTCCAAAAATTGATTTCGAAGATCCGTCAATCTTTCACGCTCTGTTAAACGCAATTTTTCTGCTTTTTCTGCAGCCACCCCAAAACCTACACACAAAAAAGTAGGAATAGTTCCAGAGCGTAGCCCTCTTTCTTGCCCACCGCCACTAAACAAAGGTGTAAGACGAATTCTAAGAGGTCTTCGCTCAACATACAATGCTCCAATACCTTTTGGACCATAAACTTTATGAGCAGAAAGGCTCAGCAAATGAATCCCTAATTCTTTCACAAAAAGAGAAATTCGTCCCAACGCTTGAGCGCCATCGCTATGAAAAAATACTCCATATTTTTTACACAGTGCTCCTATTTCCCGCAAAGGTTGAATGACTCCAATTTCATTATTGACCCCCATGATAGAAACTAATGCGGTTTCAGGGCCTAAATGCATCTCTAGCTGCTCTAAGTCTACAAGACCGCTTTTTTGCACAGGAAGAAACACAACTTCAAATCCTTGACGTTGTAGCCAACGAAAACTTTCTAAAACACACTTGTGTTCTGTTGCCAACGTGACAAATTTGTGGCGCGGAGAATTTTGACCACGTAAGTGCATCGCCAACCCTTTGATAGCTAAATTGTTAGATTCAGTGGCACCAGAAGTAAAAATAATTTCTTTTGAATCAGCCCCTATTACTTTTGCGATTTGAGATCGAGCCTCTTCAACACTTTCTTCAGACACCCAGCCATAACAATGTGTCCTAGAATGAGCATTTCCAAAATGATGCGTTAAGTAAGGCATCATCGCCTCTAAAACCTCTGCATCACAAGGCGTCGTAGATTGATAATCTAAATATAGTGCCTTGCACGAAGTACGCATGATCAAAAGTTACTTACAAAAACACATTATAAATGGTATACTTTTTCAAAAATACTAGCAAGTGCAAAAACTTTTCTTAAACGTAGACATTAAGTATCAAGAATAGTGGTGCTCTGAAAAAATCCCATTTAGAAAAATATGTATACAGATCAAGTAAACCTGGATTGATAAGAGGAACGAAGATTAGCGACAAGCTTAGAGTGTTTTGAATAGACGATTCTTCTGGTTAAAGACCTTGTTTGAGCCAGGCATTTTAATTTTTCTGATGAAGTAATCAAGAAAGCATATGTATGACAGAGATTTGTGTATAATTTTCTGAGTCTGAAACTCTTTAGTCATCCAGTATAGTAAAAGCAGTTGAATTATAATAAAGTAAAAAAGCATTAATTGACGGATATAAGCTCTGGCAGAACTTAATTTTTCTACCTAATCCATCGCTTCATATGTGTCAAAATTTTTCGATTGAATTTAAATCAGGTAAATAAGGTAGTAAAAAAAACTACAATGTGTAAATTCAAGTAATTCTCTAGTGCTTTGAGATTTATGAAATGAAGCATTATCCATGATCACAATTTGTTCGGGGTTTAATGCTTTTATGAAACATTAGCTTTACCCCAGCTTCGAATTAAAAATCATCAGAGCAATCGCTTTATTATATTTACTAAATTCGCTACAATATTAGTTATTTCGTAATATTTACCACTTTTTTTATCAACAAATTTTTACTTTTTTTGTCTCGTTCTCTATCTTTGCAAATGGTTAGCTCTATCCCGCTTTCATAAATGTATACAATACTTTAAGATGATATATTTTAGATCTTCTTGGTCTGTATTTCGTTTTTATTTACTTGCTTTACACATAGGTGAAGGTTTTTTATAACTACGCGCCTTAACCAATACCGTGCGTCACTGACACTTATGCCAAATTCACGAGTAATGTTTTCTGATCTAGCATATGGATAATTGGTATTGAATAAAAGACTTTTTTTCTATAGTTGGCTTAGCACCCAAACGTATCTTTGGGTAAAAATGTCCTTTACTTTTATAATGCAAATGCCATCTGTTGAGTGTCATTTTATTTATTCCAAAAACTCTCGATGCTTTTTTTTGGCTGTTACCTGATTTGATAAAATTTATGAACTTTTCTCTTAAATTTATACGATATGGACGCGTTGACATTATCTACATTTTTAGATAAAACGTATTATATAATCGTATTGCAATTCAATTGTTTTTACTACACCTTGCATCATTTCTAAATTTAATTTGCGCCATTCTAAATTTTTTATAAATCTTATTGACAGTCTTATTTAATATTTTTTTTTATGATATATTCGATGTATGTTTTAAAAATTGTCAAGGTTTTAGTGTAGTAATGAAGATTAATTTTTTGCGTTCTGTTAGTTGGGTTGCAGTACTTACGCTGTTAAGTCGCGTTAGTGGATACGTTAGGGAACTCTTACTAATTCAGTGCATTGGGATTAACGCAGTAAGCGATACCTTATCAATTCTTATTAAAATTCCTGCTTTTTTTCGAAGAATTTTTGCTGAAGGAGCTATGCAGGCTGCTTTTCTTCCTATTTTTACGAAAATTAAAGAAAACGAAGGAGAAGAAGCAGCCTATCGTTTTTCTGCAAGTCTTTTGGGAGTTTTGTTAGCGCTATTAACCGTATTAGTGGCGATCGCAGAATGGAAATGGGATTTTTTTTCACGATGGATTTTTTCTGATTCTTCTCATCAAACGCAACAAGCATTGTTTTCTGGATTAGGAAAAATTATTTTTCCCTATATATTTTTTATTTCAGTACACAGTTTTTTTGGGAGCATTTCTAGTGTATATGGTCGTTTTGGAATCTTTAATTTTTCTTCTACGTTAGGAAATTTATTTATTTGTGCAGGATTAGTCGCGTTATTAATTTATCAACCTAGCTCTAATATCGTTTCGGCGTATGGAGTTTCTTGGGCAATTTTAGGATCTAGTGTTTTTCAATGTATCATTATGATCTGGGGATGCTGGCATCAAGGAATGAGGTCTGTATGGCCTATTTTAGGATTCAATAAGTATCTTTCAGTATTTTTTAGAAAATTTTGTTCTGCTATGTTAAGTATTTCTTCTGTACAACTGAATACGGTTATTGGAGCACTTTTTGCTGCTCAACTTCCTACGAAAGGAGCTTCTTATCTTAATTATGCTGATCGTTTTCAACAACTTCCTTTAAGTTTAATTGGTGTTTCTTTAGCCTCTGTTTTATTACCTATTCTTTCTCAAAAACATGAGGCACAAGATTCTGTACGCCGATGGCGTGATGAACAACACTTTTTGCGTTTTTCTTTAATGATGAGCGTGTGGATTACATTATTTTTTTGGGTAGCTTCGTTTTCTTTGGGAGCGTGCTTATTTTTCCCCAGCGTAAAATCTGGGGTTTTGGCTTGGAGGGACGTAAAGGAAATTGCTAACGTTGTAAGAATATTTTCTTTAGGTATTCCAGCCTACATTGGAATAAAAATATTAATTACACGATGTTTTGCTTATGGAAAAGGTCAGCTTACATGGATTTCTGGATTGCTTAATGTGGTAGTTACGATAGGAATAAGCCTGTGTTTATACCGTCAATTTTATCATATTGGTCTTGCGTTAGCTTCTGTAATTTCTGCTTGGGTTCAATTTTCTTTTCTTTTATACTCCATTGCTTATCAAGAAAAACTCCCAATTTATAGTGGATTAAGGCGTCTTTGTTTAGAACTTGTTCCTTTTGTTGCGGGGGTCTTATCAGTGTATTATTATGTGATACCTTCGTTTTGGACACCTGAAAATAGTATTTTTTTTCATATTACGTATATATTTTTTTCTGCGTTCATCATTTCTGCTTTGTTATTTTTATTTTTAAATAATAGGTCTCACTTATCTTATAAACATCTAAAATTGTTTCGAAAAATGTTTCGTGCTTAAAAAGTGAGAGGTTAAAGATGGATCACATATAACCTGATAGGCCTGTCCTCAATTAAGCCAAACGACAATTAACGCCAAATAAATGGCGCATAGAAAATTTAAAGACGTTTTATCACAGCATGTGTTTAGGGCACGGTACTGCCTTAAGTTTATAGTAAAAACAGTTGAATTGCAATACAATGTGCGAGTTCGTAATGAATGAGACAAAATTGAGATCTCAGATAAGTTAGTTTAAATATATTGCATTGAAGTTAAACCTTTCAAGTTTCGATGTGGTCGATAGGTATTATATTTTACTAAAGCTTTGCTTAATGCAGCCTGCATTTCGCGCACAGAATTTTCTAAAAAATCTGTACGAAAATCTTCTCTAAAGGTTCTGTTTCCTCGTTCAATGCCACCGTTATACTCTGGTTTCTTAGGCGGCAAAACGATTAGAGGAAGTTTGAGTTGAGCACAAGCATCTTCAAAGTTTTCTATGAATTCTGATCCTCCATCGACCTGAACTAATTTAATTGAAAAAGGAGCATTTCTAACAAAATAATTAGGAAACGCTTGGCGCTACTAGCTTTGGCATTTGAATAAACACGCAATATCTATGTACTTTGATAGCCTCTCCCAGACTTGGAAATGCTTTACAGTGATCCCCTTTTTGGTGACCGTCATATGATCAATTTGAACTCGCTCCCCAATGATCATGGTTTTATAATCTTTAAATGTCCAAGCTTTTGCATGCTTTTTAAAGATTTGTTTTCGTTTGGTACGTAAGGCTGAGATCGACCTAGTAATAAGTTCCTTTGGCTTTTAAAAACTTCAAGATGCGACCTGCTGTGCTTTTGCTGATAATTTGTCTATGATCACGTTTTAAGATGATGGCAATTTTTTCCTTCCCATAGGTTGAGTTTGAACGCCTAATTTGCAACACTAATTGCTTGTGTGATTCCCCTCACTGTGGCTTGTTTAGCTTGATAGTTTTTTTTGAGGGCGATGTTATACCTTTTTCCAAATTATACAAAATTTTCTTGTAGCGATAATAAGTGGCTCAACTAATGTCAACAATTTCTTGTCGTAACTTAAAGCTGAAACCTTCAGGTACAAGTTTTTTCCATTTTTAAACGCGGTATAGATGTTTTGGACGGTAAAACTCTAAACATTCCTATGTACGAGCGTAGCTGTATAGTTGTTCAGTCCTACATTCTTATGGTATAATCTATAAGGAACTAAAGGAGGCTAATTTATGGAAAGTATACTGCATGGAAATGCCAAGACGACGCTTTGAGTCCGAAAAGAAATATAAAACTCTGTGGAGAGTACCGCAGAAATAGCAAAGCGTTTGGGCCTTCACTATTAAAACTGTTTTGAAGTAGAAGAAAGCCGGTTGTGTTTAAAATGAACGTTCTGGCCCTGCATAGCCAAAGACTGATCGCCCATTGTCTGTGAGAATGTTCGTTATTTTGAAAGATACAATGGGTGATCAGATTTTTCAAAAATGCACTTGACTCGTTAACCGATATTTTTGAATGCATCTCGACATAAACGTACTTTGTGGACCGTTCAATGGCCACAAAAAGGTGGTATTTCCCTTGATCTGTACGGACCTTCTGTACTGTCAATATGAACAAATCCAAGGGGATAAATTTCTTTTTTCCAGGAACCGACTCTTCTTTGGGTAAGACATTTAGACCATTTCTTCTAAGGCATAAATGCAGATTAGAGCCCATGAGATTGAGAATCTTCTCTTTCAAAGCACTATAAACATCATCAAGAGAAAGCTTAGAAACGCGTCTGAATTCACACACAATCTCTTACTTCTGTTGCAAATAAAACGCTTTTTGGCTGTGTATGGCCAAAGCGTTTATTTTCAACACAACCGGCTTTCTTCCACTTCAAAACTGAAGGCCCAGACGCTTTACTATTTCTGAAGCGCTTTCCACAGAGTTTTGTATTTCTTTTCGGACTCAAAGCGTTGTCTTGGCTTTGCCATGCAGATACTTCCCATAAATTAGCCTCCTTTAGTTCCTTATAAGTTATACCATAAAAATGTGAAACTAAACAAAATTAAACCTCGAACAAGTTGTGATCATGGATAATGGTTCATTTCATAAATCTTAAAGAAGCAAAAAATTCATTAAATCTGCCCGTTGTAAGATTATTTTTTTACCACCTTATTCACCTGATTTAAATCCAATTGAGAAGTTTTGAGCACATATGAAGCGATGGATTAGGCAGAAAATTGAGTTCTTACATGGCTTATATCAGTCAATTAGTGCTTTTTTACTTGATCACAATTCAATTTTTTTCACTGTATTTTCCATAAATTTATCTCTTTGATTTCTTTATAGATTACACCATAAGAGTTTGGAACTAAACACTTATTGACCAAATATTTTTCAAAATAGCTCCTAAATATATATAACAAACATTGATTTGTTTAACTTTTTTATTAAAATAAATCTAGGTATTAGAAAAAAAATTAAAACTGTGCTCATACTTCATATGCTGTTAGTACTTTTATTTGCTTGGGTGGCTACTTTTGCTGTATGCAAAAGTTTACGCGTGAATTTGATTTTAGGATACTTGATTACGGGCGTGATTCTTGGACCCAGCGGAATTAATTGTTTGGAAACAAATGATTTCTTACGCCACTTAGGAGAATTTGGAATTAGTCTTTTTTTGTTTACGCTTGGCGTAGAAATTCCTTGGCATCGATTGGTTTCATTAAGACGATATATTTTTGGCGTAGGAATAGCACAAGTTTTACTATGTTCTTTGGTTATTTCTGGAATTCTGTACATTCAACCGATTTTGAATGTGCAAGATACTTTATTTTTAGCATTACTTTCTCTTAGCTTAGCATTTTCCTCCACAGCCGTAATTATCCAAATTCTTTCAGAACGATTTGAATTAACAAGCACGGTAGGAAGAGTATCTTTAGGCATCCTATTATTTCAAGATTTAGCCGTAATTGGAATGTTCGCATATCTTGGAGTTGATGTTCAAAAAGCCTCATTATGGGTGAATATTTTGAATTGGGCTACAGGTGTACTATTATCGGGGTGTTGGGTTGTTTTAGTATCCTGGACATGTAAATATGTCATGAGACGATATAATCAAAGAGATATCGGTCTTGCGTTTATATTTACTGCAGTTTTATTAGGAAGTTTTATTACTCACTATTTTGGACTATCTTCGGAACTTGGCGCTTTTTTAACTGGGGTCAGCATCGCAAGCACTTCTTGGCGCCATCATTTAAATGATGAGCTTCATCCGTTTCGCACGGTGTTGTTTGCATTCTTCTTTTTTATGGCAGGCATGCAAATAAATTTAAAAATCTGTTTGGAACAATGGAAATGGATTGTGTTTGGTGTGGGATGGATATTTTTTGCAAAACTGTTTATCGTCGTACTGTTAAGTAAACTTTGGAGATTTTCTTGGAATACGGCTTTTCAGTTGGGAATTTTGATTGCGGGAAGTAGTGAATTTTTATTTATTCTTATTACCCATCCCGCTTTCAAAAATTATTTTTCACTTATAACACAACAAATAGGATTTGGAATTACCTTTTGTTCCATGGCGTTAACGCCGATTATGTTTTCAGCAGTACGACATTTTTTAAAATTTTTGGAACGCAAAGGTGTTTTTTCTCAAGAGCATAAAAGCAGAGATAAAGTAGACGTTATTCTTGCAGGTTTTGGGCATGTAGGACAAACTGTGGCGTTGGCTTTAGAACTAAATTTTATTTCTTTCTTAGTCGTAGATTACGATATTGTGCGTTTAGAAAAAGCAAAAACTTTAGGGTATCCAATTTTACATGGAGAAGCCCGAAATATTGAATTTTTAAAAAAAGCAGGAGTAGGAGAAGCTAAAATTTTATTATTGACCTTTGGTCATTCGAACACGTGCATAGAGTTGGTGCGAAATATTCGAGCTAAATTTCCTCAACTTTATATTGCTGTTCATGTTAGAAGCGCTCAGCAAGCGCAACATTTTCAAGGATTAAATATCTTTTTGGTTTATCCAGAAGCATTAGAATCTGGTCTTCAAATGGCTGCCATCAGTCTAGAGTGTTTAGGATTCTCAAAAGAGCATGCTGCTTATATGGCAAAAACCACTCCAAAAACATTGTTTATGGAGAATGTGGAGCGTCAAGATGATGTGCATGAAGAATAAATTCTTAAATTTTAAGACTCCAATTATTTTGAGTTTGGGTATTGTAGGTCATATCGTTGCTTTAGTTATTCCTCAACATGCTTTTTCTGTTGGTGTGTTTTTTTTAAGCAGTGGACTTTTTTTTTATCCGTTCTCTTTTGAAAAAGGAGCAGGAATTTTCTTATTTTTTCTTTCAATATGGGCTATGGATACCCAAGGATGTGGAGAATGGGTTTATATCACAGGAAAATGTGTAACAGGAATAATCCCTGTTACGATGATACGTTGCAGCACATCTTTTTTAACAACAAAAATATTTTTTATAGGGTACTGGATTCTACTCCTTAATTATATTGACGCTATTCAAATCTATAATCCTGCCCCTTATTGGTTTTTAAGAGCATTGGCTTTTCCCACGAGCGTTTCTTTGTGTATGATGCACTGGAAAAAAATAGAAACTTATAGTATAAAAATCGGAAAACGTTACTTAACTATATTTTCTATAAACAAAATAGTTAGTTTGATCTTATTAAGTTTCTTAATGGTTTTATGTTTTAATCTATTAAATTTAAAATTTCATGAAGAATTTTCAGGGCTGAAAATAAAACATCGTGTAATGTACTTTAATATTATAACGTTTCCTTTTGTATGTTGGCTGATGGATAAAAATTATAAAAAGCAGTCTCTGTTAATTTTTACTGGTATATTGTGTTTAAATATATTTTTCGAATGTCGATTAGGAGCTATAGGAATTTTGCTAGCTATGAGTTTTAGATATTTTCTTTTAAAATATCCAAAAATAGCGTTGTGGACTCTGCAAATTTTTTGGGGAATAGGAGCCATTAGCGTAACATTCCTGTACTCACACATTCTTAAAATGTCTTTGTTAAAAAAAATAGTTTGTTTAAATTCAAGCTTTTATGAGAGATGGGTATTTTGGAATGTTTTTAATAAAATAAGCGATTCAGCATTTTGGTTTGGATTAGGATTTTTGGAATTTTTTCGTATTCTAAGTCGCCCCTTATTATATGAAGGGATAAAAAAAGGAAAAATTCTCAAAGTAGTGCCAAGTCACACTCATTGTCTTTGGTTAGATCTAAAATTGTGTGGGGGATGCGTGGGAATTGCAATGATCAGTTTGTGTTTTTTGTTTTTGGGAATAAAAAACATAAAAAATCAATTGGATTTTTTTACATCGTTTGTATTGGGAGTGTTTGTTTATACGTTGACAATCTATATAAGTTTTTTTGGAATTTTTTCTCATTTTTTTGTGCTAGGTTGGGCAACATTTTCTTTGATTATTGGTAAAGTCTTATATTGTTCTACGTGGAACAAAGTGCAAAAATAGAAAAAGTTAAAAATATATAAGGGGGAATGTATGAAAAAAACAAAGGTCATTTGTGTTATGAATCAAAAAGGTGGAGTTGGAAAAACAACAACTGCTGTAAATTTAGCGACAGCTTTTGCTGCCGTTGAACACAAAGTATTGCTTATAGATCTTGATCCACAAGGGAATGCAACTACGGGAGTTGGAAAATTAAATTTAAAATACACTATATATGAAGCTCTGTTACATTTAAAACCTTTTGAAGAGATTATTTCTAAAACTTTTTTGCCTTTTTTAGATTTAGCAGGTTCAAATAACGAATTAGCAGGTGCGGAAATTGAATTGGTTCCGGTCTTAGATCGGGAAAAACATTTGTCTATAGCTTTAAAACATTTGAAAAGTAATTATCAATACATATTTGTAGATTGTCCTCCCTCATTGGGATTGCTCACATTAAATGCATTAATTGCTTGCGATTTTGTACTCATTCCTTTACAGTGCGAGTTTTACGCTCTTGATGGGTTAAGCCGATTATTATCTAATATACAAACAATAAAAAAAACATTTAATTCTAATTTAAAAATTTTAGGCATTTTGCTTACGATGTATGATAAGCGCTGTTTATTAAATCAACAAGTTGCAAAAAATGTGCGTGATTATTTTAAAAATATAGTTTTACCTATGGAAATACCTCGAAGTATAAAGATCGCAGAAGCATCTTCTCACGGAAAACCTATCATTTTTTATGATTGTAAAAGTGCAGGAGCATTGAGATATTTGGAGCTAGCAAATTATTTATTAACGACATTTAATTGGAATTCTCAAGTGTAACATATAATAAATTTGCTATAGAAGTAGAAAATTTGCTGAAACGTCTATTAAAACATGAAAAGTCAACACTCAAGTAAGATTTTTCGTGTCCACAAAATACAGAAAGATTAGAAAGCTTCTTACACATTTTCAGCATCTTTTTGGGATCAGAGTTTCAATTTTTGCGGTTTTTCAAAAAGCATTGCAACTATGGTGCTCGGCGGTTAGTACTAGATACAAATAATTTGGTCTCAACTATAAATTGAACTTTTCAATTTTTTGATTCTTTTTTTGTAAGATCGAAGCTATATCATCTAGATTTTTGTAGGCTACATGTTAGGGGTAAATAATTTTCGTGTGTATCGCATTGTTGGACTTAGTGAGCAGCTTTTGATAAGATGCATAGCTATTTTTCATGAAGAAAACTGTTAAAGAAAGAAAGTGAACGATTACTTGTTAATTTCACAGAATTTCCCATAGAATATCCTAAAAGGTGCCAGAATTTGTTCGGGAAAGAAAAAGTGTCTCGCGATAAAAATTGAAATACGAAAATCTCATTAAGGTCAAATCTTTTATTGCTCAAAATTTATCCCGGGTCGATGCACGATATGATGAATCAACGAGTCCATATAAATATAGATCTAAGAAAAAAAGGTTGTAAATTTTATAAAAGTAGGTAACAGTCAAAAAAAAGCATAAATGGTTTTTGGAATAAATAAAATGACAATCAATAGATGGCATTTACGTTATAAAAGCCAAGGACATTAACGCCCAAAAATACGTTTGAGTGCAAAGCCAACTACAGAAAAAGAGTTTTTTATTCAATATGTAACTAGTTCCTGTTCTCAATTAAGTTAACTTTTTTTGATGTGTTTTGAAAATTTAATAAGAATTCAAAAAAATATGAGTTAAATGAGACGTTATGCGTTTCGGGATGATCAGTGGGATCGGATAAAAGATAGTTCACCTAGAAAGTCGGGGGATGTAGGTGTGACAGCCAAGGGTAATTTTCTGTTTGTTGAAGCTGTTTTATACCGTTACCGTGAGGGAATTTCTTGGCGTGATTTTTCCTGAGAGGTTTTGTGATTTTAAAGTCATTCACATCCGCTTTGCCCGTTGAAGCTAAAAGGGCGTATGAAAAAAGTCTTTGAAATTCTGTCGTTTTTCATCTTATACAAGGTTAGGACCATGATTTGGAAAATGGATGACGTTGTTGATGGATCGCCTTTTGAAGGAGGATTCGGTGTTTGCGGATAAGCATACGATGTCGATGAAAAAGGAGGGCTAAAACTTAAAAAAAAAGGGGGCGTGAAGCCGTGATTTCATCTATCATTTGGAGCATTCAAATTATGATAAATATCTTTTCTCGTTACTTGATCTAAGATTTTTTTTCTAAACTCAAGCAGTGCCGAATCATTGCTACACGCTATAATAAAATATTTTTAAATTTTCTAGGCATCACTCACTGGGCTTCAATTGTCGTTTAGCTTAATTGAGGATAAGCCTTAGCTTTATGTATTATGAGCTTTATTTTTTTAACTCACGCTCCCAGTACTGTAAGTTTAATAAACGTTTTTTATTTGCTCAAAAAGTTTTTTATTTTATTAAAGACTCCCTTCAAAGCATCTCTTTTTGAGTGCGAAACTTTTTTTAGCTTTGAATTTTTTTCCTGTTCTTTTTCCGAATTTTCAGAAATATTCTCTTTGTTTTCTTTAAGAAGCTCTTTTGTTTCAGGAAAAAAATCGTCTTTTAATGGCGTACCGAAATAATTCAGAATAGAGCTCAAAGCTTGAGTACACTTTATTTGGTTTTCATCATTTTGTAAGTGCAAATTTTTACACACCTTGCTTGTTTTACGTGCAAACAGTTCAAAAAAACTTTTTTTTAGAAAGTCCTAAATTTTTATACACAGGTTCAAAAGCATCCATAATATCTTTTATATCCGGTTCTTCTAGTACTGTTTTATAGTAGATTTTGTGTGCTAAATTTACAAAAGCGAGTATAATATTTTTTTCTGTATTTTGAATGTTTTTGTTTTTTTTGATTGATGTGTAATAATTTGTATAAAGATTTTCGGTATTTGTATTCTTAAATTGAACGTAATTCTCAATCAATTTTGGCCATTTTTCAGAAAAGTCATCAAAATTTTTAAAACTTTCAAGAATATTTTCAAATATTTTGGAACATTGTTTTGCTTTAACTCTTGAAAAAATTGAACATCGAGACGAAGTGCCGGGTTTTACGGGAAAAGATTCAAAAAATTCTTTTTCAGAAATATTGAGGTGATTACATATGGGCTCAAAAGCTGCTATAATTTTTTGAATATCTTCCGGTTTGTTTTCTTCAAGAAATTTTACAGAGTTCAGTATATTTGATAACTCATGAAAAGCATTTTGAATAACTGCGTTTGATTTTTCATCTAATTGATGATTATTAATTTTTCTGTTTTTCTGATTTTTTCTTTGTAGAGCAGGTTTAGTATCAGGAGTCAAAGAATTCCATTGTTTAGAAAAATGATCAATAGTGTAAGCTGTTTCAGAAGAGTTAGAAAAAGCGTTTTGAACAAAAGGTAAAAAGATCCCTACGCATAACACATATTTTTTTTTATAATTTTTCATTTTAAATTTTACTGAATTAAAGTTTACAGTGTAATTATAAGATAAAAATGATAAAAAACTTTTACTCTTACAATTTAAAAAAGACTTCTTTCTAACTTCTAAAACTAAGTCATTCTATTGCGTAAATAAAAAAAAATTTAGAGACCATTCGTACAAATCGTATGGAAAACTTATATACTGATGTTACGCAGCAATAGTTGATTTCTGCTTGAAATAATCATATTTTTCGTCTGGAAGTTTTTAAGGACAAAAAATGAAACTGGATCTTTTTGATATTTATAGCGACTATTTGATAAGTCAAAATCACTATGCAACATCGACTGGTTTAGCCAATATGTTTCAAGGC
>NZ_AWTR02000041.1 GCF_000469665.2 Holospora obtusa F1
TTGACTTATCAAATAGTCGCTATACATATCAAGAAGATCCAGTTTCATTTTTTGTCCTTAAAAACTTACGGACGAAAAATATGATTATTTCAAGCAGAAATCAACTATTGCTGCGTAACATCAATTAGATAAATATGAATGATAAAATTCTCTAAGAGCATAGATGCCTGTGATCAATAAAAATTTTGATAACATCTATTTAATCAGAGATCCATGCTTGCGCAACCACCTAAAAAGATTTGAACACTGCGTTGAGAAATAAGGGGTTACAAAATATATAAAAATCTATCCTCTCGATCTTAATGGAATGAACTACAGGCAATTTTCCTTATTGTTCAACTGCATATCTAACGGAAGCACAATATGAATGTGTGCTCCTGGTAACATTTTTTTCGAAATACACTGTTCGTACAAAACCAAAATTTCTCCTTGATGTTCTTCTAAAATACGTCGTGCAATGGCTAGACCCAATCCCGTGCTTCCTATATCTTGAGCTGTTCGACTTTTGTCACCTTTAAAAAAAGGCTTAAAAATATCTATTTTTATAGACTCTGGAATTCCTGGCCCATCATCTTGAATGCACAAAACTATTTTACTTTTTTCAGAAAATAACGACACACACACTTTCAGTCTTGCATACTTTATCGCGTTATCCAAAATGTTTTGAACGCATCTTTGGAGATCTGAACTGTTTCCGTTCATAGTATAAAAAAAATTTTTTTCTAAATTCCATTGAATTTCTCGAAAAGAGATATTTTTTTGTTTTAATATCAAAACAATATCTTGAAAATTAATTTTTTCTTTATAACACTCTTTGCATGTTGTGAATTCTAAGTACTGATGCACCATACGAATCATGTGATTAACATCTTCTTGAAGAGCTGTTACGTCTTGGCAAGGAGGTAAAAACTGACACTGAAGCTTAATTCGAGCAAGAGGAGTACGCAAATCATGCGATAAATCTAGTAAAAATTGATGACGTTGTTCAAATTCATATTGCAGATGCTGAACCATTCTACGTAAACCAAGACCAATTCTACGAATTTCCCGAGCTCCCTCAATACGGGGAAGTTCTGGAATGTGATCAGGAGTAATGTGTCGAAACCATTCGGATAATCGCCTAAGCGGACGAATTTGTTGGCGCATCATAACTACAGCTATCACTAAGAATAAAGCAGAAGATATAGAAGCCCAAATTCCGCATAATCGTAACGTTCTATATCCTAATCTTTGAGTCGGAGTATAGAATACGTAAGCGTTTTTATTTGTTTTAATCCAGACGGAAATCGTTGAATGAGTCCGATAAATGCACACCCCTAAAGGAAAAAGCTCTTTTAAAGCTTCATGCAAAAAGATAGATTGACTATCTGTTTGAGTTTGGTAAAGAAGAGTTGAATCAATTTGGGGAATTTTTTCTAACCTTATATGAAAAAAATCTTTCCCCATTTTTTGAATGACTTTCCAAGATAATACATTTTTCTCGTCCAATGTACATAAAAATTTAACATTACGCGCAATATTCTCACATATAGATCTTGCAACATATTTCCAATGACGTTGCAAAAAAATAGTTCCTGACGCAATAAACATCCATAAAAGTGGAATAAAAATAATAAAAAAGGATCGAATCAAAAACGTTTTTGGAAGATAATATCTAATATTAAAGTTCATCGTATATTAAACTGGGAGACTTGGATTCGAACCAAGGTTGCTCGGTCCAGAGCCGAGAGTTCTACCGCTAAACTATCTCCCATACCTGAGGAGCATTCTAACTTATTTTTTTTTTCTAGTAAACAGGAAAAAGCGATGTTATAAATTTTTTGTTGTAAGGATAAAAAATAAACTCGAAGCTACAGACAAGGAAATGTAAAATAGATCCTGTTGAAAAAAGTATCAATGCGACCTATTGGTGCATCGAATTTTTTAGGGATAAAAGGTGAATTAACAAGGAGCCGCAATGCATCTTTGATATTCAGCATGTTTTTTGAACTGTATATCCTCATTATATCGCTTTTTTGCGTTTTAAAACAGACTCACAGTAAGAAGCATTGCGCTTAAACATAAAAGTTGTCATGAAGTATTGTGCTTTTGTATTCTATCTTTTTATAAAAAATTTTAATGCGTTTCGATTTTATTAGTTACGCATTTTTTTGATCAATACATCTATATACCTAACCTTGTACGAAAGTATTTATTTCGTTCACTACAATTAAAAAAACATTGACATTTTGTGTTTTTTTATTAATATAATTTTTAGAAACGCTCGAGCATAAGGTATCATGAAAAAAAGAATTATTTTTTTATCTTTAATGTATTTTTTTTCGTTAGGAAGTAAAAGCTTTTCCGGGAAGGAACATCAACAATGTCCTGTTCAACAAAAGCTAAAGATTAATTTTGAGTCAAGCAACGAAAATTTATCTAAGATCGTTAAGCAGCTTAAAGGCTTGGAGATTATGGATGAAGAAAGTTTTTGTTTTGCACAAAAAATGCTAAAACATCCTTGTTTTGAATATAGAAATGAGCGTTACATAACTTATCCTGAACTTAGAGCAGATTTAAGTTTTGAGTGTGCGCTACAGCTTCTATTACGAGTCAATTTTGATATTGAGGCTATTAAAAACGTATTTCAAGATACAGAGTTTACAAAGGTATTAAGAAAAAATTTAAAATATTTTTTTGAACAAAATAACGGTTCTGCGTTTGTTTCAATGATACTGTCAAATGAAAATAATCTAGATGTAGCAAAAATTGTTATAAGTCATTTAGATTTGAGCTCTATAAAAACAGATGGGGATGATGTCGGGAATTTGGTGAGGACAGTTTTGTCTAAGGATAATCATTTTGCATTAGCAGAACATTGTATCAAAAATATCAAATGGAACGAATATAAAAATTTTGACCCCACATGTAAAAGGTCGCATAAGATTATGCGTGCTATTATGGTTCAAAGTACAAGTCCTATTTTTTCTGAAATGCTTTTCAAATCGATCACTTGGGGGGACGATTTTTTAAAATTGTCTCTTTCTGACATGTTAAATTTCTTAAAAAGTAAAAACTCTTCAAGTATAACAAAAGAAGTTCTTAAATTGTCAAATTGGAAAGAAAGAATTCAAAAAGAAAAATTGGACATAAGTGTTTTTGATGATTCTTATCCATATTTTTGGAGCAATTTATTGTCTTGGAATCCATCGTTAGAATTGCTTTTGGATGGCATCGATTTAAATCGTTGTTTCGTTGGCACAATGTTTCATAGAAAATACGTTGAAGGTTTATTAGAAAATTTTAAGTATTTCAAAAATAAAAAATTTGCAGAACAATTATTATCACGAATACAAATTTCAAATACCGAGATACCAACAATATGGAATCTTTGTGTAAAAAAATTAGACTATTTAAAAGATACTCAATTTAAAGACGCAGACACAACGATTGTGGTGTCTCTTTTCTTAGATCAAGGGGGAGGGAGCTTTAAAAACTTTTATGAGGACGAAGATTTTCAAAATAAATATGGGTATGCACCTCCAAAATCTCATGAAGAAAAAATTTTAATTGCATTAAGTATGCTGGCTCATTCAGATTTTGTCTATGCAAAAAAAATGCTGGATCAACTTAATGAAGACCCGACAGTTACTTCAGCATTTTTAAAAAAACACTTCAACCAAATGCTTGAACACTTGATGTTTTCAAACAAAGACGAAACTGTGGAGTACTTTTTGAACAAGTTGGATTTTGACACAAAAATGAATCAATCTTTTAATACAAAAGTGGGCACAAAAAGAGAAGAAGATATTAAGCTTTTTCAAAAAAGCGCTAATCTGTTACTTGATCAATTAATATGTGCAAAGAATGGAGCAATTGTTAAAAAAATATCAAAACTTAATTTTTGGCGTTTTATCTCAGACCTTGATCAGTGCAAGGCGTTTATTAAAGGAAATAATCTTGAAGCATGCAAGCTTTTGGTTACAAAACTTCCAAATAAAGAATGGATTCAGTCTGAGGTAACTGACAAAGATACCGTGAAACACATATTTGAAAAAATTTTAGCAACACAAGCAAAAACGCCGTTTCATGAAAAAAATAGTGCCGAAATTTATGACACATTTGCTATTGCACTCGAATCCCCGTTGACCGAAGACGTAAAAACGATTATTGATACTATTGACTATGATGGAATTAATTGCGAAAAACTTTTAAGCGAGTACTTGATTGAAGATAAAAGCTCTAATAAAATTGAAACCGTACACTATTTGATACATAGATTAGAAAAATCTGAAATATTCTCTAAACTTGATAAAACTATAGCGAAAAATGGATGGGGAGAGTTAGAATTACGTGTTTTGTGTCCTATCGTGTATTCAAAAAATGAGCTTCTTGTACACTGTTGTTTAAGTCAAATGAATTGCTTCAAAAATATAGAAAACACGGACAGTCCAGCAGACTTGGTCAGTAGAATTCAAAAATCAAATACTAGAATAATGGGAAATTTTTTGATGGAAAAGCTTATGTCAAAACAGCTGACCTCAGAAGATCGTGCAAATATTTTGGAAAGAATACGTGAAGAAGATCAGAGGAAAAAGGTTTTAGATCATCCAGGAATAGATTATGCTGTTAGAGCAGAATTTAAAGAAAAATTAATCCAGACTTTTGGACTCCGTGAAAAGGACGGAAATTAACATTAATTTTTTTTAATGTTTTTAATGGGCTCAAAATTTTAATTCTTTAAAAACCAAGGGATCTCACGTCATTTATCTCATGATCCCTTAAGTTTTAAAAACACTTAGAGCGTGTTGACACTGTTTGATCATCTCCATGATCAGAGCACTATGAACAAAGGCAGAAAACAAAAGATTCAAGTTTTTCGAACCTTAAAAAGATGCTACAGAACGTTTTGAGTCTTGTGAAGATACCCTCTATCTCGTTTTGGCGTTTATAAATAACTAATGTTACGCAGCAATAGTTGATTTTTGCTTGAAATAATCATATTTTTCGTCTGTAAGTTTTTAAGGACAAAAAATGAAACTGGATCTTCTTGATATTTATAGCGACTATTTGATAAGTCAAAA
>NZ_AWTR02000040.1 GCF_000469665.2 Holospora obtusa F1
GAATTATTGAAAGTGAAAACCTCATTGAATCATTTTGCAATAAAACAAAAACTATTGTTAAAAGCCAATGTTTTAATGTTCAATGAACTTCAAATTTTGAAAGGTGCTACGTAAGATGAGTTCATAACTCTCAAAAAATCAGAAAATTACTTGAATCTGCCGGTTGTAGGATGGTTTTTTTTACCACCTTATTCACCTGATTTAAATCCAATAGAGAAATTTTGAGAAAATATGAAGCGATGGATTAGGCAGAAAATTGAATTCTGCCAGTGCTTATATCAATCAATTAGTTCTTTTTTTACTTTATCACAATTTGACTATTTTTGCTATATTAGCGTTATTTACATGCTCTACGACTTGATTTCCAAAATATTAACTATATGAGGATTGTATTTTTTTTTAAATATAAATCATATATTCATGAATCTTAATTTAATTTCCTATAATACAAACCTTTATTTGTTTTTTTAAAAAAAATTGACTTTTCGTAAAATATTTTTTATAATTATTCTCCATTTTTTTAAGCGGCAGCGTTGTGAGTTATTCTGATATTCCTTTTGATATCCAAGAAGAGTGGAGAGTCTTAGTTGCAGAGATTCAAATGCATAATCAGTTGTACTATGAAGAAGACCTTCCTTTGATTTCTGATGGAGAGTACGATGCACTCTATCGACGCTTAGTTCAGTTAGAACGTCGATTTCCTGGTTTAGTTACCAATGAAAGCCCCACACAAGGACTTCATATTCGTTTGAAAGAAAAAACGGAAGAGGTCGCCCATTTATTTCCTTTGTATTCTTTAGAGAGTGTATACAGTATGAAAGAGGTCGAGCAATTCGTAACGCGCACATCAAAAGCACAAGAAGGTGAGCGAGTATCTTATGTTGTGGAGGGAAAAATCGATGGATTAACCTTGGCTCTCTTTTACAAAAAAGGAAAACTTCTTTCTGCCTCAACTCGTGGCAATGGGATTGTAGGAGAAAACGTAACAAAACATATCCAGAATATTTCTTATATTCCTTTTGAGATCAATTTTGATCTTATGCCGGAAGAATTAGAGGTGCGAGGAGAAGTATATATAGAAAAACACGATTTCGAAGAATTTAATAGGTGCAGAAGTATTCAGGGGGAATCTGTTTTTGCAAATCCAAGAAATGCAGCCTCAGGAGCTTTGCGTCAATTAGACCCCGATCAGGTTGCACACAGGGGATTAAAATTTGCTATTCATGGTGTATGGCCTGAAATCGAACATTCTTACAGTGCGGCGATTGATCTTTTAAAAACGTTAGGTTTTCGCATGCCCTTGTCTTACGGATCTGGAACAACACCCGAAACGCTTATGCATTATTTTGAAGAAGCTTCATCAAAAAGAGACTCTTTAACTTTCGAAATTGACGGTCTTGTTTATAAGGTAGATGACTGGAAGCAACGTAACAGACTAGGGCATCGAGCAAAAAGTCCTCGTTTTGCGGTTGCGCATAAATTTCCTGCTCAAAGTAGTATTACCGTTCTCGAGGATATTCAAGTTCAAGTTGGGCGAACAGGAATATTAACTCCGGTTGCAGTGTTATCTCCAATTTTATTAGGTGGAGTTCAAATTACGCGTGCCACCTTGCATAACGAGGATGAGATTGCAAAAAAAGATCTTCGAATCGGAGATCGCGTACGCGTTCAAAGAGCAGGGGATGTAATCCCTCAAGTATGCGAAGTGGTTTATCCTAAATACAGAAACACTTTAGCTCATGATACCGCATCTTCGTTTGTTTTTCCCTCTGAGTGTCCTGCGTGTCAAGGTCCTGTGATACGTTTTCAAGGCGAAGTTGCAAGAAGATGTATTTCTGGTCTAAAATGCCCTGCACAAAAAATTTGGTCTCTTTATCATTTTGTTTCAAAAGAGGGAATGGATATTCAAGGATTGGGGCCTAAAAACGTTCGCTCACTCTATCAGGCAGGAATTTTAACTGAGCTTGTAGACTTATTTAATTTATCTCAAAATAAAGACCATTGGATGACTTTAGAGGGATGGGGAAAAAAATCTATAGATGGCGTGCTTCGCGCTATTGAATATCAACGTTATAATATTTCTGTGGGAGCTTTTTTTTATGCGCTCAGCATCCCGAATGTAGGTAAAGTAACTGCACATTTTTTAGCAGAACACTTTACTCCAGAGACATTGATCAATATTTCCAAAGCTGAGTTACAAGAGATGTTAAAAGATATTCAAGGAATAGGAGTTGTATTAGCTCAATCAATTTCAAATTTTTTTCATCATAATGCTTCTAAAATTCAAGAAATTCTAAAATATCTTTTTTTTAAAAGAATTAAAAATACTCTTGTTTTTTTGCCTTTACAAGGAAAAAGAGTCGTATTTAGTGGAAAATTTCAACACGCAACACGTCGTGATTTGATGAAAAGAGCTCAATATCTTGGTGCAAGTGTAGGAGAGCACATTTCAAAACATACGCATTATCTTGTGATAGGTTCTGATCCTGGATCAAAATACGCAAAAGCTCAAACATTGCAAGTGGAAACGCTTACAGAAGAGGAATGGATGATTTTTTTAGAGGCTTTTTCATCTTGATATAACCTAACGGAGAGCTAATCTAAACCAAAAATAAAGAAGTCCCACTATTTCTCTAAATTATATTTAGTTACAGTAAAAACAGTTGAATTATAATGCAAAATATGGCATATTTTGTCTAAAGAGGAAGATAATGTCAACGCATCCATATCGTATAGATTTAAGAGAAAAGGTCATACATTTTATCAAAGCAGGTAATTATAAAAGTAAAGGACATTTTCGCCCAAAGATACGTTTGGGTGCAAATCCAACTATAGAAAAAGAGTCTTTTATTCAATACTAATCATTCAAATTCTAGATCAGAAGATAGTGCTTGTGAATTTGATATGAGAGCCAGTGATGCACATGGTTAAGGCGCGTAGTGCTTTAGTTATAAAAAAATTTTAACTTATGTGGAAAGAAAAATCGAAATGCATACCAAGAATCGATACAAATATATAAGCTAAAAGTTTTGTATACATTGATGAAAGCGGGATAGAGCTAGCCATTTGCAAAGATAGAGGATGGGGAAAAAGTGAAAAATTTGTTGATAAAAAGAGCGGTAAATATTACGAAAGAAATCATATTGATTCGAATGGAGTAGAGCCAGTTTTTGATAAAAGAATGAAAACCTTGACAAATTGTGATCATGGGTAATGCTTCCTTTATTCACCTGATTTAAATCTAATCGAGAAATTTTGGACACATATAAATCGATAGATTGGGAAAAAAATTGAGTTCTGCCAGAGCTTATATCAGTCAATTAGTACTTTTTTTACTTTATCATAATTCGACTACTTTTGCTATAAAACTGGCTCCACAAACAGGCGACGGTCCTTGGCTGCCCCACCCACATCCCCTGGTTTTCTAGGTAAACTATTCTTTATCCGATCTCACTGATCATCCAGAAACGTATCCCCCTCTCATTTAACACACTTTCCTTTGAATTCTTATTAAATTCTCAAAAAATATTGAAAAAAGTCCACTTAATTGAGGACGTACCCTAATTCAGCCTAAATTACTAGCGCTCCAGTTTGTAAAGCAGGTGAAAAATTGCTTAAGGCAGATACACCGAAAAAACGCCGACATATCTTTGAATTTTTGCCAAGCTTGTGAAGGCTCTCGTACCGGTAAGCCTTTATGCGTCTTACACAAAATTTTCTAATTTTCTACTTGCGCAGTAGATTTACATCTTAAAACTGATTTATTGAATATTGAAATCATCATAAAAGATCGTCGTCTAAAAAAATGCAAGAAGAACAAAAAGTTTTTTAAACTACCCTCTTTGGAACATATTTTTAACATTTTTGAAAAATCCCGACCTTTCAAATTTTTTATCTACGTAATCTGAAAGATTTCTTTCTTTTTCCTCTATGGCTAAAACATTTTTCTTAATTTCCAAAATTCTTGGTTCCTGTTTAAAATATTCTGACTCTTTGATTAGAACAAAATTTTTGTTCTGATCTTTTTCATTATGTATTTCTTTTGCTTTGATGATTTCTTCTAATACGCAAACATATTCATTTATTCTTTCTGTACAGTAAAAAAATATTTGTTTAAGATCTGTTGTACTTTTCATTTTTCTTTCTGCTTCATCAGAAAAGTTCATTTTTTCTGAAAACGTTAACGTTAACTGATTTTTATACTCTTCTAAATATTGTATAATTTCTCTTTTTTCTCCAGAGCGTTCTAATTCCGTGACAATCCCCATAAGCTGCCCCAGGTACGGAGTTAACGCATAAGCAAAAAAAGTAGTTAACATACTTCTTGCAATTAAAATTTTTTCTTCTTGATCTCGTTCTTTTGATTCTTTCATATATGCTTTGAAAAATTTTTCAAAACACGAATAGACTTTAGTGATAAATACGTCTTTTTCTTCAGGACTCATTCCCATCATTTGGGCACGTGTCGTCACTTCATTAAATATTTTTTCTAAATTTTTATCAACCATAGCATATGTCGATGTTTGAACAAAAAACGCATATAACAAAACAAATATTTTTTTTATTTTTTGAGAACTGCTTTTTTTATTGAACAACGTGTCATTAAGTGCAAGAAATTTTACCATAAACAGTTTACCACATCGCTTCTTAACCTACCTTCTAATCCTAGCAGATCTTTTTTTTATTACATTATTCTCACTGTGAACATACAAAATTTAGAGAAGTGTGCCTAATTTTAGACTATAAACACACTAAAACCGAATACTTTGTGTCCAAAATAGCTTCATTCACACTTATTATATTCAAGCTTTTCAATAAATTTCTTTCTAAACTATAATATATGTTTATACTGAAGCTAGGTCAATAAAAATATGATGGTTTTATAATTGAAATACGAATAAGTGAAAAAAGTGAAGATTTTATCGGATGAGCTATTCAGAAGTAATAGGAGTTAAGCATAGCACCTTTAATAAAATGATAAAAATATTAGAAGAGGCGGATAAAAAGAAAGAATAATGGCGTTAGAATATATCAGAGAATATCGAACATATTTTCATGTTAATTAAAGTTATGGAATAAGCAAAATTTTCTGCTATAAAGAAATTAAGTGGATTAAAGATACGCTGTATCAAGCATCCAGATTGTGCTTTACTTGGTCGCAAAGCATTACTTAAGAGCAATATGGAATATGATTTTATATTAATAGATGCCACGAAAATGCCTGTAAAACGCTCAAGAAAAGGGTAAAGAATAGGAAGCGTAAAAAAATCGCACTAACAAACAAAGACCATTTTATTCAGGAAAAAAGAGAAAGCATACTTTAAAAACTCAAATTTTTAGAGTGTTTAAAAAATCGAAAACAAAGATAAATCCTGATATAAAGATCATTACTGACACTGAATATCAAGGGATACAAAAATTGCATAGTAAATCTGCGCTGTAAAAGAAAAAGACGAAGAAAAATTCTTTAACAAAATAGGACAAGCAAAAAAAACCAAGAACTTGCGAGTTCAAGAGTTGCAAATGAAAATGTTATCGGTATGCTCAAACGATTTGTAAATTATATCTGAAAAACAGAGAAACAGACGAAAAAGATTTACTCTAAGATGCAATCTGATCACTGAAATTTATAATTTGGAGCTAGTACAAATGAGTTTCGAAAGTTTTCTACTGAAGTTTAGGTGTATTATTTGACGAAGACAAGAGCAGTATCAGAAATAATAATACAGCTAAAATATCGATATACTCAGAAAATGGGCGCTCAACATAATACAAAAAGTCAAAGATAAACCCGATCAATCCTTAAAAAGCATGCTGCGTAAAAATTTAATCTCATTCAAGTCCCAAATCAAATCACTGCAAAAAATTTTTGATGCGTAGGCCATGACTACCTGCATCAGATTTTTTTTAATTTTGTACAAACATTATATCTGCTCCCCTCCGGAAAATGTGTTATTGGGATCTTAATTCTCTACACAATAAATTGAGGATACGTTTCATTGTCTTATAAATTTTTTTCGTTAAAAAAATAAATAATAAAAAAAAATATATTGACAGTTGTTTTAATAATATGTATTGTTAGCCATGTGTTAACTAACATTTGTTTATTATGAAAAAAAAATAATTTTATTATTTTGTTTATTCATTTCACAAGCTTCTTTGGCTGTTCCATCGAAAAATCTTGTTGAATCCACCGCTACTTTAACAAGCTATATAGAAAGCGACAATCTTCGTGCTTTCATGCAAGATTTGACCGATCCGAAAGTTAATGAAACAATGAATGGATCTGATTGGGTAAAAATAATTGTACATTGTATTGAAAAAGATAAGAAAGCGTTTTTTGAGATAATTTCTGAGAATAAAAAAATTACTGAAAAATTAAATGAAGCTGATTGGACAGCAGTATTAGAAGCTTGTACCCAGGAAAATAAGAAAGAATTTTTCAAAATAGCTTTGATTTCTAATACGAAACCAATCATATCATGCTGTGTTCAGAAGAATAAAAAAGAGCTTTTTGAGATGACTTTTACAAATGAAAAAGTTTCTGAAAAATTGAGTAATAGTGATTTGGGATGGATATTATATCACTGCATCGATTTAGGTCATATAAATATGGCTATATCGGCGCTGAAAAATGAAAAAATTACTGAAAAATTGAGTAGTGATGATTTGGGATGGACATTATATCACGGCATCTACCTCGGTCATATAAATATGGCTATATCGGCGCTGAAGAATGAAAAAGTTACTGAAAAATTGAGTAGTAATGATTCGTATACGATATTAAATCTGTGCATTGAGAAAGAGCAAAAACAAATATTTGAGATAGCTTTTACAAATAAAAAAATTACTGAAAAATTAAATGAAGATCAGTTAACTCAGATCTTCTTCACGTGTTTACAAGCCAAAAATATCCATATCTTGTTCCCTAATAAAGCCTTGAACGGCTTATTCACGTTAGCTTTGAAAAACGACAAGATTACTAAAAATATTACTCATAGTCAGTGGGAGACGCTCGTAGAATCGTGTATCTTAGAAAATAATAAAGAAGCTCTCTATATGGTATGTTCTAATAAAAATTTCAGCGCTCAACAGGCTTTTGACTCATTATCTAAATATGTCTGCGAAACAGATCAAAATAGCCCCTTAATAAAGCTTATAGGACCACATGACAAAGAATTTATCTATATCTTGTGTTCTGCTATGGTGCGCTCTAATCGAAACTTATCCTTAACTTTGAAACACGACAAGATTAGTGAAAATATTACTGATAGTCAGTGGAAGACGCTCGTAGAATCGTGTATCTTAGAAAATAATAGAAAAGCTCTCTATATGGTATGTTCTAATAAAAATTTCAGCGCTAAACAGGCTTTTGAATCATTATTTCAATATATCTGCGAAACAGATCAAGATAGCCCCTTCATAAAGGTTGTAGGACCAAATAACAAAAAATTTATACTTATCTTGTGTTCTGCTATGTTACGTTCTGATCACTATCCAAGTAGTGATAATGTTTGTTTGATGCTGGCAGAGTGTTTAAAGAAAAATCAGAAAAAGTTTTTTGATACAATTTTGAGCGATCAAAAAATAATTCAGAAAACAAATGAATTGCATTGGAAATTTTTATTAGATCAATGTATCAATCACACGAAAATAGAATTTTTTACATCAATTATGAACAATGTGAAAATTGTTGAAAAATTCAATGGAGCGTGTTGGGCAGAAATATTAAAAAAATATATAACTGAAAATGATATTGCACTTTTTACACAAGCCTTGAAGAATCAAGAAATAATAAAAAAAATGAACAGCAAGAGTTTGGAAAATCTATTCAAAGAATCTGTAATTAGAAATAATATTGAATTTTTTACGCAAGCTTTAAAAAATAAAGAAATAATAAAAAAAATGGAAGGACACGATTGGAATCGTGTGTTGCTAAAATGTATCGAAAATTTTAATCGCAAAGAGTTTTTAAATAAATTTTTCAATACTGAAGAAATCAACGAAATAACTAAGAAATTAGATGGATTCCCTGTTAAGCTCATAAAATATATGAATATTAAGGATATATCTCGTTTCAGCCACAAGCTTTCCTCTGGAAGTATTGATCCACGAGATATAGATTTCTTTTTTAATAAATTAGAACCTTCTCCAGAAGTAGTGAAAGATTTTATTAAGATTATTTTTAAACTGAACTCTTTTTTTTCTGACGATTTGATCGATTTTTTTCAAAAAAATACTGCTAGTATAAATTATGAAGAAGCTATAATTAATAGTATAGCGGAGATTGAGGGAGAGCGCTCTATTAGCCAAGCTTTTGAATTTCTTACAAAAAATAAAAATCCTGATACAAAAACGCTTTTTAACAATATTCAAGCGATAAAAAAAAGTATTATAAAATCAGATATTACAAAAAAAGTGAATAAATGTGTAGAAAAAATCTATGCTTATAATAAAGAAACGATTACAGCATTAAGAAATGCAGTATCCCCTTTTCTGTGGTGGAGAAATTCCTGTGTTGTAAAATATCAAGGTAATATTAAAGCAGTAAACACAGTAATAGATCAATATATTAAAAATATAAAAAAGCTCACGGAGTCGGTTGCAATACCTGCAAAACAAAAAGAAGCCTTACTAAAAGGAGTGTATTATGTACGCAATGGATTTACGAAAAAAATTTATAGTGATGATAAAGACCCACAATTTGACGCATACACTCATTTAGCAATGCTCGATACAAGTATGGTTCGCGCACAAGAACATATTTTAGAGCAAATGATTGTGCAAGAAATGAATGAATTTTCTCTTTCCTATAACAAGATACCAGAAAAAAACAAACTGGAAAGATATAAATTATTTAATGAATACACACTTTATATCGATTGCGAATTTAATAAGGCGTACCCAAATATTTTGAAAATAGATATCAGTACCGATGAAAGCAGTAAGAATACTTCTATGAAAAAACTCATAAATGATATGTACAAAATGCAATCTTGTTCATTTGAGCTAGCCATAGAACGGTACGGGGAACCATTTTTGAGACTTAAGAATCTTTTCGGAGGAGATATTAATATTTTGAACATGTTTTTAGCAGAAATAAAGAATAAATTTAGATCGAACATAATATCTGCATCAGATCTCAGAAATCCAAGGCATCCATACGGTCGTATCTTTAGATTTTACAAAAGTACCGTAGATGCTGGAGGACAAAACGCGTTAGATGTACCGAAGAACTCTGGATATTTGGAAAATGCTTTCAAAAAAGGGGAGAGGATAGAGAGCCTAGAAATTGCTGCTCACTATACCATAGCTAGTTTAGAAGGGCTTCAGCTTAAGCCTCTTACATTACATCCTACCATTGCATCTGGAATGTACTGAAATTACGAAGTAAGATTAGGGCCCATTCTCACTTAAGTTAGCTTTTTTCGATATTTTTGAGAATTCAAAGGAAACGCAAATTAAATGAGACGTTATGCGTTACGTGACGATAGTTGGGTCGGATAAAGGGTAATTTACCTATAAAACCAGGTGTGACAGCCAAGGACAATCTTCTGTTGAGGCTGTTTTATACCGCTACCGTGCGGAAATTTCTTGGGGTAATCTACCAGCAAAGGGTGTTATTTTAAAGTCCAACACCCGCTTTACCGGTTAGGAGCGTATGGAAAAAAGTCTTTGAAATCCTGTCTCAGGACGATGATTATGAGCACGCGATGATTGATGCAACGATTGTGCGGCCTCATCAACGCAGCGCAGGCTCTAAAAAAAAAGCATAATCAAATCCATTGAACGCTTCTCTGGGGGGGGAAGCACCAAAATTCATGCACCGTGTTATGCCCATGAAAATCCGGTTACTTTTCACCTTACACAAGGTTAGGACCATAATTTGGAAAGGGGGCGGTGCGTTGATGGGTAACTTTGTGAATTCTGATGCGGTGCTTGCGGACAAGCGTATGATGCCGATGAGAGGGGGCGGCGAAAACTTAAAGAAAAGGGGTGTGAGGCCGTGATTCCACCTACAAAAAATCGTTTGGAGCCTGCAAATTATGATAAACATTCTTTATAAATATCGTCCTTGATCGAGAATTTTTTTGCTAAACTTAAGGCAGCACCGCGCCATTGCCACACGGTATGATAAAACGTCTTCAAATTTTTAGGCGTTATTCGCTTGGCTTCAATTGTCGTTGGGCTTAATTGAGGACAGGCGCGAAAGGCCTTCAAACATGCCATTCTTGAAGAAATCGTGAACGAAGGCTTTATCAGGAAAACATAATATCTTTTTTAGATAACTCATCTTACGTAGCACCTTTCAAAATTTGAAGTTCATTGAACATTAAAACATTGGCTTTTAACAATAGTTTTTGTTTTATTGCAAAATGATTCAATGAGGTTTTCACTTTCAATAATTCTAATTTGCAGTATGCAATGAGTGATGCAAATAGATGATTAGATTGTGTTCTTATAGTTCTGGTAGGTGATTTAGATAAACTTGCATTCTGCTTAATCGATTTATGAAAAATTTCAATTTGCCACCTTTTTTGGTAGACTTCATACATGCGGTCGGCATCAAGGCCTAGGTCGTTAGAGATGAGATAAAGCGTTCCTGATGATCCGTCTTCGTTTGTGAAGATCTTCTTCAATAG
>NZ_AWTR02000039.1 GCF_000469665.2 Holospora obtusa F1
AGGGGCAGCGAAAACTTACCGTATTATGCCCATGGAAATCAGGTCGTTTTTCAGCTTACACAAGGTCAGGAGCCATGATTGGTGAAGGGGACAATGAAAGAGGGGCAGCGAAAACTTACCGTGTTATGCCTATGGAAACTTAAGGCAGAACAGCTCCGTTACCACAGGCCATAATAAAAGGTCTTTAAATTTTTTGGGCGCCGTTCACTTTGCTTCAACTGTCGATTGGCTTAATTTAGGATAGGCCCCATGTTCTTTACGATCTGAGATCAGCTCCATAAGCTTTGCAAAAAATCATAATTTTTCGATATGTTCTCTTTTATTCGTATCAACAGGTTAATATACTTTTATCCGATCAGTAACGCTCTCAAAAATTTATTCACAAAGTAAGCAGGATATATTTAAATTTTTGTTTCCTTATTATCTTTTTTATGATATGATTTCTCTTCAGAGTTTTTACAATGCGCGTTACAATATGACTCCTCCACTTTCAGTTCATGCTCTCCCATCTCGTAAAAATATAGCCTCTTTTTCTCATACTGGACGTGAGTGGAATTTTTTGAGTGCTTGTGAACGACATGTCGCTTATTTGAGAGAACAATATAAAGTGAGCGATCTTGCTGCTCGTCTTGTGGCTAATCGTAGCACAATAGAGGAAGCAGAGGAAATTTTTTCTCCTCTTTTGCGCACTCATTTGCCAGATCCAAGCTATCTTCCAGATCTGTTGAATGCTATTGATCATTTGGAAGATGTGATCCGAAACAAACGTCCTCTTGCTGTGTGGGGAGATTATGACGTAGACGGTGCGTGTGCAAGCGCTCTGATTGTGAAATATTGTGACGCGTTAGGTCATCCAGTTATTCCTTATATTCCAAATCGTTTTCAAGAAGGATACGGACCTAATATCCAGGGATTTCAAATGCTGCAAGACACCCATAACGTGTGTGACTTGATTGTTGTGGATTGTGGGAGCACGTCTTTTGAGGTCATGTCTATGGCGCGAGAACGAAAAATGCGCGTTACTATTATAGATCATCACCAGGTTCCAGGAACTCATCACCCAGAGTGTACGTCGTTTATTAATCCAAAACGATTTGATTATACGGGGCCAGAATCTTTGAAAACTCTTTGTGCAGGAGGGTTGGTATTTTTGTATCTTGTTGGAGTCAATCGTTATTTTCGAAAATCAGGCGTATTTTCATTTCTTGGTTGTGGGGAACCAGATTTGTTTTCTTTGCTAGATTTGGTTGCTCTGAGCACAGTGTGCGATATGATGCCTCTTCGAGGAATTAATCGTGTTTTTGTAAAACAAGGATTGAAAGTGTTAGGACAACGTAAAAATATTGGTCTTATGCACTTGTTAGATGTGTCTGGAATTAGAGAAGAGCCAAACGCTATTCATCTGGGGTATGCGCTTGGTCCTCGTATCAATGCGGGAGGAAGAGTTGGAAATTCTACCCTAGGGGTTCAATTGATTTCGACAAAAAGCACCACAAAAGCGCTTGAAATCGCGCAAGAACTTAATGTATTGAATCAAGAACGTCAGCATATTGAGCGCGCAACAGAGCAATTAGCATTAATGCAGGCGTTAAAACAGCAACAGCAGCATTATTTATTTTTGTGGGGTAGTACTTGGCATGAAGGCGTGTTAGGTATTATAGCTGGGCATTTAAAAGAAATTTTTGGAAAACCGACATTTGTTTTATCGGAAAAAAATGGAACTTTAAAAGGGTCTTCTCGATCTGTGTCTGGAATTGATATTGGTAAGCTTATTCATCAAGCATGTGAAGAAGGAGTACTGATGACCGGAGGGGGGCATCCTATGGCAGGAGGACTGACTCTCAGATTCGATCAAATTGGTCCATTTTGTAAATTTTTAGATCAAAATTTTAAAAATTGTTATCCTGAAAAAACGTTAGCTCCCATGAAAGTTGATATGTCCGTCACTTTAGCGCAGATAAATCATCCAGATTTTTTAGATGTTTTAGAACGTATCGGTCCTTTTGGAGCAGATTATCCTTCTCCTATTTTTATGATAAAACGTGTGCGTGTTCAGCACGTGACAGCCTTTGGTCACAATCATCTTCGACTAAAAGTGTATGCTGAAGAACATCCGTCAGTTTTGTATTCCGTGATGTGTTTTCGTATTACCGATAAACCTGCTGGGCCCTTACTCTCGGCTCTTCCAAAAGATCCGATTGATATGCTTTTAACTGTGCAAATTAGTCGAAAATGGGGGAGGCGCTATCCTAATTTGGTTTTAGAAGATTTTCGATGTCTGTAAGTAAACATTTACGTCTTTTATTTTTTGTTTCTGATCTTGATTACTTTATTTCTCACCGTTTGTCGTTAGCTTTAGGAGCAATACACAAAGGGTATGATGTGTGGGTAATGTGCCCTTATGTTGATTCGCTTAGAGAGCTTCCTGAAGGGATTCGAGTTTTTTTCCTAAAAAATTTTCGTAAATCGCGACTATCTCCTTGGAGTGTGTGGAAGGAATTTTTAGAAATTTCAAAAGCATTAAAATCATTAGCGCCAGATATTTTGCACAATGTTGGAATGAAACCTATTTTTTTGGGATCTTATGGGGCACGGTCATCTTGTGGAGTAGTCAATGATTTTTCGGGACTTGGATACACATTTACGGCCTCCTTAAAAGGATATGCATTGAAAAAATATGTGTTGCAGTGTATCTTTTATAGTTTTTTACCGATTGTGTTACGTAAAAAAAATTGTGTTTTATTGTGTCAAAACAAACAAGACGAGTCTATTTTAAGGAAAAGCACAAAAAATTTAAATGTTCCGATCTCTCTGATTCCTGGATCAGGGATAGATATGAGCCATTTTTCTATTCTTCCCATGCAAAAAGGACCTCCTTGGCGCTTACTTTTTGCAGGAAGATTGTTAAAAGAAAAAGGATTAGAAGAGTTAGTAGAAGCTTGTAGATTATTAAATAATTCAGATCTGGAGATTTTGGTTTGCGGGGAAGTGGATCTTGAAAATCCGTCTTCTTGCACGTCAAAGCACATTGAAGCATGGAAAAATTTAGGTAATATTCAATGGCTAGGCTTTCAGAAAGATCTACGTTGGGTATATGAAAAAGTTCACGGTGCGGTATTGCCATCTTATCGTGAAGGATTGCCAAGAAGTTTATTAGAAGCGTGCGCTTGGGGAAGACCAATCATTACAACTCAGGTTCCAGGATGTCAGGACGTTGTTATAGATGGTGTAACAGGATATTTAGTGCAGGCTAGAGATGCATTGGCCTTAAGCATAGCTATAGACGCGTGGATAAAGGATGATCAAAAAGAGCAAAAAGGAAAGGCAGGCCATGACCACGTGTTAAAACATTTTTCTAAAGAAAAAATTCATCCTAAAATATTTGATGTGTATTGTAAAATTTTAAAAAAAGAATGTCAATCTTAGGATCTATGAACACACTTAATGAAGCCAAATGAGAGTTGTAGACAAAAAAAGAGCAGCGCAAAACCTATGAATAGGTGCAAAAGGATGAACCAAAAACGTTTATGTCGAGCTCCATTCAAAGATGTCGGTTAACGAGTCAAGTGCATTTTTAAAAAATATGATCTTCTATTATCCTTTTAAAATAACGAAAATTCTCACAGACAATGGGGCGCAATTTACCTATGAACTGCTTGCGCAAAACTTGAGGCCAAAACGATGTGCAAGAAGCATAATATTGAACACAGGCTCACCAAATTCAAGCATCCTTGGATCAACGGTCAGGTTGAAGTCACCAACAGAATCCTCAAACAACGCGCAACAAAGGCTTATTTTTACAAAGACCTCGATGAGCTAAAGCGCCATATGATGACTTTTGTGCTTTACTATAATCATCAAATAAAGCTGAAATCATTGAAATATCAGCCTCCCTTTGATATTATCATGTTAGAATTTGAACGTAACACGTCAAATTTGAATCACAAACCTAAACTTAATCTACTCTATCTACGAAAATCGTAAACTTAAACATCGACTGAGTAAGAAGAAAAAACTTTTTTTAAAAAATAACCCCTGGTCTTATATTATCTCCAATCAGGAGAATCAAAAATTTTATGATAAGCACGCTCTTTCATTTCTTGCCACCCATTCCACTCTTTTCCTACTCTTTTCCATATATAATCTTGGTGTAACCATTGTTTGTGAACACACATCGCCTTAGGGTTTTGCCAGTTTTTAATAAAATGATGTATTTCCCGGTCTTGGTACCCCAGATAGCATAACATGTGCGCCTCAAAAAGCAGGTAGGCACGCAAACCTTTAGACTCTGAAAGTAAGGAGACGCTTGCTAAAAATGCCTGATAAATACCTAAACAAGGAATTTGTATCGGAAGTCCGTACGTACATAATTGACACATAGAAGTCAACAACACAAAACTTAAAGGGTGGCCGAAAGATTCCATTCCCAATGAAAGCGCTCCATCAACTCTCCAGGTTCCAAGATTTGTTTCAGATCCTCCTTTCCATCTTAAATTTAAAACCCACCCAGGTAATAAAGTTTGAGAAACGCCGTACAAGATGCCTCGTTGGACTCCGTATTGTTGAGTAAGAACGGTTAATATACGTCGACACTCTCCAAAATTTCGCCAACCTAAAACGATTCCAATATCACTCCAATACATATTATTTTTGATGAAATCCGTGACACAACGCAACGGCTAAAGCATCGCTGCAGTCATAAGAGGGGGGAGTTGTATGAAAAATACGCTGTAACATTTGCAAAACCTGCTCTTTAGAAGCGTGACCACTACCTGTTACTGATTTTTTTATAGTATTGGCGCTGTATTCCGTCACAGAAATTTTGAAACACCCCGGAGTCATCAAGGCCACTCCTCGTGCTAGCCCCAATTTTAAGGAAGAATTTGGGTTAGCGTTAACAAAAATTTGCTCAACAGCAGCGCAATGAGGCGTCCAAGTCTGACAAACAGACAACAAAGCTTCATGAATATGCACTAATCGCATTGAAATATCTTGAGCTTTATTTGTTTTTATACGTCCAAAAGCTTTACATACAAAGCGATCTACAGAGTGTGTTGAAATAATCGCCCATCCTGTATAGTTTAATCCTGGATCTAACCCTAAGATACGACGCTCACAAAATATGCTCAGTTTTCTGTCTCCAAAAAATTTACTGCTTCTAACGCGGCCATACATCCAAATCCTGCAGCAGTTACCGCTTGACGATACACGGAATCCATCACGTCTCCTGCAGCAAACACTCCAGGAATCGAAGTTTTTGTGTTTCCTGGAGGACATACAATGTACCCCCTTTCATCGAGCTCTATTTTTCCATGCATCCAATGCGTTTCTGGCTTATGACCAATGGCAATAAACACCCCGTTTACCTCTAACTGATGAAAATGTTGAGATACTACGTTTCGTACAGAAATTCCTGTTACTTGTTTATAAGGAGATTCTATACCAACGACCTCTTCTAAAACATGATTCCAAAGAACACGTATATTGGGTTTTTCAAAAATCCTATTTTGGAGAATTTTTTCTGCCCTTAACTGTTCGCGTCGATGAATAAGTAGCACTTGTGAGCACTGGTTAGATAAATAAATAGCTTCTTCTGCTGCAGTATTTCCTCCACCGATTACAGCAACGACTCGATCTTTAAAAAATCGTCCATCACACACTGCGCAAGAAGACACTCCATATCCCCTAAACCGTTCTTCACTTTCTAACCCAAGCCATTGAGCTTTTGCTCCCGTTGCAATAATTAACGCATCACACACCGTATCATCGTAATGCGTTTGAACGATAAATTTTTTTTGTTCTTGTTTAAAATCAAAGACCGTGTCCGAAAGAATAACTGTTCCACAAGCTTGAGCCTGCTTCATCATTTCCTGCATCAACACAGAGCCTAATACAGGAGTTCCGAATCCTGGATAATTTTCTACTTCTGTGGTCAAAGTCAATTGCCCTCCAGGTTCAGATCCCGACCAAAGTGTGGTCTTGATCCCTCCTCGAGAAAGGTAAATTGCCGCAGTAAGACCTGCTGGACCTGAGCCAATAATTCCCACATGATACATTTAAGCACTCACATGTTGCAACACTTTTGCAACTTAAAAATAATATCCCCCTCATTTTACTCGGATGGAATCAAAAGATAAAGAGGAAAGAATTAAATAAATTTTTTAGCTGTATTACACGATCCATGAAACAAACTTTTGCATGAGTACTTTTTTGTTTTAATTATGAAATTAGATAATAAAAATTCATCTGATATAGTAAATTAAGTTGAAATTTAAGAATAGAAGTGAATTCTGAAACTTAGTTAATCGAAGACAGAGATTCTTGTCTATACGATCTTAGAATTTTCTTTCTGGAAATAAAACTTTGTGCAAATTTCAACGTAAACTTAATTTACCATACTTTTCAAACTTTATAGGCATTCAACGAAAAATCACTCAAAATAAAGTATTTTTCTTGACTTTTATAAAAAAAATTGACTACAATCAGCGTGAATATTTGATTGAATTGTAGGATGTAAATGAAAAAAATTAAAATTTTAGGAATTATCGGATGTGTGTTAATTTTTGCTATATTTTGGATATGGTGGGAGAAACGCTCTATTTATTTAATACAAGAAAATCTTTCTTTGCAAAAATTCATGAAATCAAATTGATCTGAAAAAAGTTTTGTTATCAAGACAATAAAATAAATGTGAGGACAATCTCTGAAAGTATGGATAATTTAGAAGATGTTGATTAAACGTTTTGGGAAACTAAATATTAAATAAAAATTAAGCCAAAAAAGATCTGGAGGCACACGTGAAATACGAACAGATCAAAGCATTAGAAGATGAAATATTTCCAAGAATAAGCGGTATCAAAAATAATACATCCTGTAAAATGATAAGTAATTGTGAAAAAATCAGAAATTAAAAAAGATCGTAGGCAGAAAAAATAAGCTGGATATATGTTTAGTTCCACATTCTTATGGTATAACCTATAAGGAACTAAACAGTTATAGAATCAGAACTTGGGCAAATTGTAATAATGGATAATGCTGCATCTCATAGTTCACAAAGAACGAAAGAGTTGATCGAATCTTTAGGTTGTCAACTGATCTTTTTATCGCCATACTCACCCGATTTGAATCCAATAGAGAAATTTTGGGCTCATATGAAAAGAGAGGTTAAGAACCAAATTAATCATCTTGATAAATTTTATGAAGCTATTGCCGCATTCTTTCAAATCCCATTTTCATGCTTAATTACTATAATATACTTTACTATACTTCCCTTTCTATATTCTCTTGGGTCTTAATCTTACCGAGAAAAAGTGGGCTCAGGTAAAGTAAATTCTTTGCTCCACTCATTGCTCTATTGACGATTTTTTAAATCACCACTTGCTATAACTTTTTTTATACCGGATTAGCTATAGGGTACAAATTGCCCGGAATGATTTTCTACCTCGTTAGAAAAAGAAAGATTTTTTTGGTCAAGAGGAATACTTGCAACGTTTTGAGAAAATGCCTTATTTTGAGATTTTAATGCTTTTTTATTTAAATTTTGCTCTTGCATCGCTGTACTTGCAGATATTGCTCCTTGAAGAGCCTGTCCTGGGACTCCAGAAAAACTGGCAACCGCTCCTAATGCTAGTGTAGCTGACGGCATGGCATTGTTTATAGCTTTTTGTGTACTTTTTATTTGAGCATTAGCAACTCCACGAGCTTGTTCTTGTTTTCCCGCTTGAGCTTCGTTCAAAATTAAACCAAAACTTGCACAATATTTTCGAGCTTCTTCCATAGCCCCATCTTTTGGTCGACATCCTCCGGCGGTTATCTGGAAGCAGGACTCTATTGGCTTATTGTACATCATTTTATTATTTCCATAGCTATCCATACACCATACATTATATGGAGTTCCGCAGCGTGCACACCCTTTTCCTCCTGTAGTCACAAGGTTGGCTGTATATTTAAAGAAAGTAGAGGGCACTTCCATAACGCCCGCGTAACTTTTTTTGATTTCAACAAATAAAAATAAAATAAATAAGATTTTGTAATTCATAATTGTTTATTTTTATTTTAATTATAATACTTTATAGTAAAAAAAAAGCAAAACAAATATTTAATTTTTTTAATTTAATAAATAGATTTCTTACATAACTTAAGCATTTAGTTCCACATTTTGATGGTATAACTTATAAGGAACTAAAGGAGGCTAATTTATGGGAAGTATACTGCATAACAATGCCAAGACGACGCTTCGAGTCCGAAAAAAATACAAAACTCTGTACGGAGCGCTGCAAAAATGGCAAAGCGTCTGGCCCTTCACTATTAAAATTGTTTTGAAGTGGAAGAAAGCCGGTTGTGTTGAGTATTAAACGCTCTGGCCCTGTACAGCCAAAAAGCATTTTATCTGCAACAGAAGCAAAAGATTGTGTGTGAATTTAGGCGCGTTTCTAAGCTTCCGCTTGATGATGTTTATAGTGCTTTGAAAGAGAAGATTTCTAATTTCATGGGCTCTAATCTGCATTGACGCCTCAAAAGACTAAATATCTTACCCAAAAAAGAAGAGTCGGCCCCTGAAAAAAAGAAATTTATCCCTTTGGATTTGTTCATATTGACAGTACAGAAGATCCTCACAAATCAAGGGAAATGCTACCTTTTTTGTGGCCATTGATCGGTCCACAAAGTACGTTTATGTTGAGCTTCATTCAAATATGTCGGTTAACGAGTCAAGTACATTTTTGAAAAATCTGATCGCCCATTGTTCTTTTAAAATAACGAAAATTCTCACAGACAATGGGGCGCAATTTACCTATGAACTGTTTGCGCAACACCTGAGGCCAAAAACGCACCGCCTTTGATGTGATGTGCAAGGAGCATAACATTGAACACAGGCTCACCAAATTCAAGCATCCTTGGATCAACGGTCAGGTCGAAATCACCAACAGGATCCTCAAACACTACACAACAAAGGCTTATTTTTACAAAGACCTCGATGAGCTAAGTTCCATATGATGCTTTTGTGCTTTATTATAATCATCAAAGAAAGCTGAAATCATTGAAATATCAGCCCCCCTTTGATATTATCATGTTAGAATTTGAGCGTAACACGTCTAATTTTAATCACAAACTTAACCACATGTTGTTGGGACTAAACAAGTATTATTTAAAGCTGGGCAAATTGTAATAATGGATAATGCTGCATTTCATAGATCACAAAGAACGAAAGAGTTTATCGAATCTGTAGATTGTCAACTCATTTTTTTACCGTCATACTCACCCGATTTGAATCCAATAAAAAAATTTTGGGCTCATATGAAAAGATGGGTTACGAACCAAATTAACCAACTATAAGAAGATAAGTTTGATTTACAAAAGAAAATTAGATCATATAGTCAAAAACGTCTCTCCTCGATCACTGAGTATTGTGTTTTACTTATTCATAAACCTAAATCTAATTGACTGTACTACACAATAACAAGATGAAGTGTAAAAAACGATTATATCGAAAAATTTAGGAAGATTGACGATAAAAATCCATTATGTGTGATGCGTTAGGAAATTTCTTTATAAATTTTAATTTATACAGAGAAAATTTTTCACAATTACACTCAAGGCCAAAGCGTTGTTGAAAACATCGCTGAGGCCGTTTTAGAAAGATATTATATTTTCAAATAAATCGGTTACATGTCATGCTTTTCATACAAAACATGAATTAAACTTCGACTGAAACACTTAAAGACTTTGTTGTTCCCCAACCGCTTTGATCAGATGAACAGATAGGTCTTATTTTGTTACGAGTGCTTAAAAAACGGTGCATTTCTCGAACAGTCTGATATTGCATAAATTCCGAAGGAATATTATGAATACGAAATTCAAAAGACATTTTGCTTTCTTCTTTGAACAGATATCTATAAGTTTCTCTGAATGCTTGAATTTCTTGAAACGTTACCTCATCTTTTTTCAAACGATGTAAGTTTAAGCCCGCTAATTTTGCACGATTTCCCATAGCAATAGTGTAAGGAGACACATGTCCACCTACTGCAGAACATCCTGCAATCATTGCTCCCTTACCAATTGATGCCATTTGGTGAACTGCAACCATCCCTCCAAGAACCGCTTTATCCTCAATTTCTACATGCCCTCCTAAAATGGCATTATTTGCCATCATCACATGATCTCCTATATGTCCATCATGACCTACATGGCATCCCACCATAATCATACAAAAACTTCCTATACAAGTTAGTCCTCCTCCTTGTTGAGTACCTCTATGGATGGTCACGTGCTCTCGAATTTTCGTGTTCCTTCCAATCACAAGCTTTGTAGGCTCATCCTTGTATTCAGTATGCTGTGGAGCTGATCCTAAAACAGCAAAAGGATAAATGCACACTCCTTCTTGAAGATGTGTATTTTTATCCAAAACCACATGAGATAATAACTGAACATCTTTTTCTAAAATGACATTAGCTCCGATGACGCAATAGGGCCCAATAATGGCACTTGGATGAATCACAGCGTCAGAATGTACAACGGCCGTACTATGAATATTCATACCTGCACACACTCACACTTAAAAAAAACAATCTTCACAAAAAACTCCTTAAATGTATTGCTTTTTATAAACAAATACTTATTACCGATAAAAATTTAGAAACTAACATTTATTGTAATTAAAAAACTTAATAAAAACAATAGGGCAAAAAAAGTATACAATGCTTGGATATTTCAAGTTTTTTCATGTCTGAAGTAATAAAATCTAAATTCTTAGCGAAGTAGGCTTTAAAACACAGTGAGAAAATACTTTTAGGTTATTTTTTTACTGCGTCCACATTTATAGTAAAAGTAGTTGAATTGCGATAAAATAAAAAGCAGTAATTGACTGATATATCCTGGCAGAACTTAATTTTCTGCCTAATTCGTCGTTTCCTATTTTCCTCGATTGGATTTAAATTAGATGAATAAAATGGTAAAAAAACTACAACCGAAAGACTCCATTAATTTTTTGATTTTTTGAGAGTTATGAAATGAAGCATTATCCGTGACTACAATCTGTCCGGGTTTTAATTCTTTTATTAAAAACTGATCTACCCAAGCTTCGAATAATTATGTGTTACAAATACTGTTAAAAAACCATCGGAGCAATCGCTTTATTATTGACTAAATCCGCTACAATATGAGTTTTTTCGTAATATTTACCGCTCTTTTTACCAACAAGTTTTTCACTTTTTTTGCCTCATCTTCTATTTTTTCAAATGGTTAGTTTTCTCCTTTCCGCCCCATCTTGCGTTCTGCACAAATGGTCATCTCAATACCGATTTCATCAATATATACAACTGACGGTATGCTTTTTATAGTTTTTTTATATCATTCTCATTTTTCTTGGTTTACTTTAAAATAGGTAAAGGTTTTTTTTATAGCTAAAGCCTAGTTTCTTTAATCGCCGATACACAGAAAACACAGATTAGCATTACAGTAATTTAGCTTAAATAGTGTAGTCACGAGATAGGAAGTATGATATAAGTGATGCAGTTATTTCATGAATGCATAGGTATTATATGTCAGAAGCCCATCGTCGCCACGATATTTCAGACCGTGTATGGAGTTGTGTTAGAGCCTCATTTACCAGGACGAGAAGGGGTTTGGGGCGAGAAAGCTAAAGATAATCACCAATGTATTAATGCCATGTTCTGGATCTTAAGGACAGGAGCGCCATGGCCAGATTATGGAAGCTGGAGCAATACGCACCGTCGTTTTATCAGATGGAGAGACAAAGGTATCTTGCTCGAAGAACGAGTTGATATTCCGGATTATGAATGGCTGATGATTGATGCAAGTCACATCAAAGTGCATCCTCATGCAGCTGGTGCGAAAGGTGGAAATCAAGAGATTAGCCGCTCAAAAGGGGATTAATACAAAGGTACATCTGGCCGTGGATGCGCATGGTATGCTGCAGTCAGAATCATTATTACAGACGGTACCACGGCTGATTGCACGCAAGCTTGGCAATTGATAAGCGGCTTCTTGTTGAAAATGCCTTTCTCTATCTCAAGCGCTGGCGCGGTATTGCAAGCCATTAATTTCAAGAGAAGCAGTTGTCAATTTGATTGGCAACACCACAACCAACAAAGGTCTAAAATCAGTGATGTTCTTGATCAAAACAACTTCTCTTGTTCTTTTAAAATAACGAAAATTCTCACAGACAATGGGGCACAATTTACCTATGAATTTCTTGCGCAAGACCTGAGGCCAAAAAACAAAACGTACCACCTTTGATGTGATGTTCAAGGAGCGTAACATTAAACACGGGCTCACCAAATTCAAGCATCCTTGGACCAACGCTTAGATCGAAGTCACCAACAGAATCCTCAAACACTACACAACAAAGGCTTATTTTTACAAAAACCTCGATGAGCTAAAGCGCCATGTGATGACCTTTGTGTTTTACTATAGTCATCAAAGAAAGCTGAAATCATTGAAAGATCAGCCCCTTTTTGATATTATCATGTTAAAATTTGAGCGTAACACGTCAAATTTTAATCATAATCCAAACCACATGTTGTTGGGACTGAACATCTTAAAAATAGCATCTTTTTGTCCCGTTTTCAAGCTGAATTACTCTATACGGACGCGTTGACATCATCTATCTTTTCAGACAAAATATACCATGTTTCGCATTACAATTCAACTATTTTTACTGTATGCGTGTAGAGAGAAAAAATCACGAATCTTATTGAAGAGCGAACAACAACTTACACAATAGGGCGATTTTTTACTTACTTATTAAAGTGATTACAAGCTAAAAGTTGTTCCAAGGTATACGGTTCGAACTTTTTCGCTTTTCAGAACAACGTCTGGAGTCCCCTCTTCTAAGACGCGTCCTTCAAACATAATATATA
>NZ_AWTR02000038.1 GCF_000469665.2 Holospora obtusa F1
CATTCTTCAGGCCATATTTAATCATGGTGATCCATCTGTCATTCCACATTTATTAAAATACGTTCCTTCAGATGATTACTATGAAGACGCAGTTGTGATGGAAGATACTGCAAGTGAGCCATTGTGCAATGGGATCGTTGATTCAGATTATTTTGGTGAGTCTTATATTCCGGTGCTATTGAGTTGCATTCATGAACTAGTTCCTCGGGCAATGAGCACAGCAAGATGGGTTTTTTATAGTATGTTGTTTGACAATTTTAATCGTTTTTCTGAAACTCAGCCATTAATTAATAATCTTTATTTGGTTAATAGAGAATCTTTTCGACTAATATTAGAGTCTGCAATTCAGGAAGCTAACGAAGAAGTGGAAAATTCTAAAAAGGAAGCGAATATAAAATCCATTGAAAGTTCTCAAGAAGATCTAGAGCGCATTGAACGTGTTCATCAAGAATTTTTAAAGATTTGTGAGCAGTGAGTTGGGTTTTATTGACTTGGGCCTGTCCACTCAGGTTCAAGAGCGCCTGGTCAAGCCCGGCAAGAAATCCGATGAGGTGTATTGCGGAGCCTCGAGCATTTTTCATGGCTCGAATATTCGCGCTGGGCACATGGATATTCGCGCTCAAAGCTTTGCCAGCCAAGGATGCCATATTGAGGGCTCGGGGAGCATCACGGCTCGCGCTCTCCAGCACCGCCCAGGCGTTAATACTTTTCTGGAGTCCTCTAGCTCTCTTTATCTTCAAGAAACTCGCCAGAGCTCGGCTCCGGTGCCGGGGTCCTTTTGCGGAGATTTGAAGGTGAGCATCGTGCAAGGGTCCTTCCAGGCTACTGAATTTATTGACGGCGTGAGCTTGAGGGCGGCGGAAAAGCTCCAATTGTTGGCCGCTCCCGTGCAAGATAGCTATCACAAGACTCAGGTGTTGAAAAAGAACATCGCTCGAATCAAGACTCAAAGCCTTGCTGGGCAAAGGCTGAGCTACCGAAACTGCGGCTTTAAGGGACGCATTACAGTAGACACGCCGCTGTTGGAGATGTCAGCTCAAGGCTCTCCTCCGGCTTTAGAAATTGCTCCACGAGAGTCCTTTTGCCAGGTCCTTCAGGTTCTAGAGCCTTGCACTCAAGAAGAAAAATATATAAGCACTCAGTTTAAGCCCGCCTTTAAGGCCGTCCTTGGCGTGGGTATCACGGCTCTGTCTGCGGTGCTGGCGCCTCCTTTGGTGGGGTCAGTGATTGCGGCCTCTGGTCATGCCTTCATCCAGAACTCAGGCTTGGAGTGCCTGGCTGATCACAGGCACATTCACTTTCGGGAGATGTTAAAAGACGCAGGAAAGAGTCTTGCAGTTTCTGGAGCGGGCCTGGCTTTGGGAGAAATTCTCCCCGACCACCGAGCCATCCATGCCGTTAAAAACACCGCTTTGAATTGCGCCGTCTATCAGGTCGATCCTCTTAAAGCCCTTGCGGGACAAGGATTGATGCAAGCTTCTGGATTTCTGGCCGGGCAAATCGGGCTGGAGTATCAAAGCAAAGAACTCAACTTTCTAGAGCACAAATTGCTCCACGGAGCGCTTTCTTTGGCTTCTACGCTGAGCCTACAAGCCGTGAACTCTGGCCATCTGGACTGGAGCAAGGCCTTTTTAGCCGCCGGCACTACCATGGCAGCCGAGTCAGGCGCAGAAGGGCTGGTGCACCTGTTCAAGGAGCATTTGCCAAAACCTGAGGTGGGAGAGGCTCCTGATGGCTACCTCCAGCGCTGCAATCGAGAGCTCTCCAGTTTTGCTGAAAAGACCTCGGGAGCTCTAAGAGTTCTAACGGCAGCGGGTTTGTGCTTGGCGGGCAAGGACGCATCTAGTATTTACACTTGCGACCAGATGAGCGCAAATGCTCTGCAAAACAACTTCGCATTCATTCTTCCGGCCTTGGTGGCAACGCTATCGGCTCTGGAGGTGGTGGAGGGCACCTATCAAGCCGTCCAGAAGGTCAAGGAAGGTGACTATCTTCAGGCAGCTGGGTGCCTAGCCAAAACCGCTATCAATGCTTTACCGGGCGTCAAGGGGCTGAAAATCGCTGTGGGAGCGGGGGAAACCGCCCAAAATCTGGCCCAAGGGTATCGTGCGGAAGGCTTTGCGGGCGCTGGAAAAGTGCTGGCCAAAGAAATTGCTGGACAAAAATTCAGCAAAGCGCTGGGCAGAGGCCTGGGGAAACTGGCAGAAAAGGCGGGCGCAAAGGGTAGGGCGGTGCAGAAAACCGCTCAAAAAAAGGCTTCAGGACCGATATGTGAGGCAGAAAAGCAACAGCGATTAGAGCAGTACTTAGCAGAAAATGAGGGGAAGATGTTTTTTTCTGGTAAATATAAAGATATAAAAGATGTCATGATAGACCGAAACGAAAAATATTCGTCAATAATTTCATCTAAAAATTATGAACAAGGATTTACTGCTAGGCACCATTTGGCGCCTCATGCAACTAACAAACGAATTATAGATCCAAAATTTCATGAAAAAGATGGATTCAGCATTCTAATTCCTACTTTTTTGCATGATCATGCTGTTCACGCAGCCAATACGTTAAAGCTTACCAATTATCGAGAGGCCTTATTTGTCTCGATACAGTCTATGCGAAATTCTTTGAATCAAGTAAAAGACCCAGTATTAAGGAAGAAAGCGTTGCTAGAGTTGAATGCGCACTTGTTAGATGGTATTAAATTTTACAAACAAAATTATCCACAAAATATGGAAAAACGTTAAAATAATGGAGGTAAATTATGGAAGAAAAATATACGTGTCTTCAAGATGTATTATATGATATTTATAATAGCGATGAAAATCCAATGAATTCAAGCACGGAATCGTATTGGATAGATATCATTTCTAAGTTTGTATTAAATAAAAAGGATTTATTACAAAAATTAGAACAATATTTTAACATGTGGGACTTAGGAGAACGAGGAGTTGATTACCTGGAAAAAATTGGGGAATTTTACGAATATGAACGTGCTTCCTGGTGCTTTTATTATCTATTTATAAGTTTATCTTTTTTAAAAGATCCATCTTTTATTCCTGAGGTGATGAAATATTTTTTACCTTCAGGGAAAGATTCTGGACCTTGGGAAATGGAAGATATGTGGACAGAATCTATGTTACATATTGTTACTAATTATCGTCGTTGGGGAGCAATTTACATTCAATGGGCGATGCGATCCTTGCACTTGTTAGATTTTGGTGCAGATTGGGCTGCTGAAGATTTGATGGTTAGTATGATTTTTCATACATTTTACTATATTACGCCCAATGAATTTCCAGATCTTCCTGTCGTAAATGCGCTTCCTTTAGGCAATAGGGATTTAGTGAAAAGATTGTTAAAAAAAATAATTAAGCATAGAAAAAATTGTTTGTTGGAGCATAAAGACGATTTACAAGCTAATATTAGCGTGCCGCTTTGGAGGCAAACATTGGTGTGCGCCGAATATGTTTTGGGCCAGCTGTTATTGCTGCCTGAAGAGGTTGTGGGGATAGGTCATCGATAAGCGTTGCGGCCATATTGAGGGCTCGGGGAGCATCACGGCTCGTGCTCTTCAGAACCGTCCGGGCGTTAATACTTTTCTGGAATCTTCTACTTCCGCCTATCTTCAAGAAACCCGCCAGAGCTCGGCTCCGGTGCCGGGGTCCTTGTGTGGAGACTTGAAGGTGAGCATGCATAAAGGGTCCTTCCAGGCTACTGAATTTAGATCCGGCGTGAGCTTGAGGGCGGCGGAAAAGCTCCAATTGTTGGCCGCTCCAGTGCAAGACAGCTATCACAAGACTCAGGTTCTGAAAAAGAATATTGTTCGAGTCAAAACTCAAAGCCTTGCTGGGCAAGGGCTGAGCTATCGAAACTGCGGCTTTAAGGGACGCATTACAGTAGACACGCCGCTGTTGGAGATGTCAGCTCAAGGCTCTCCTCCGGCTTTAGAAATTGCTCCACGAGAGTCCTTTTGCCAGGTCCTTCAGTTTTTAGAGCCTTGCACTCAAGAAGAAAAATATATAAGCACTCAGTTTAAGCCCGCATTTAAGGCCGTCCTTGGCGTGGGTATCACGGCTCTGTCTGCGGTGCTGGCTCCTCCTTTGGTGGGGTCAGTGATTGCGGCCTCTGGTCATGCCTTCATCCAGAACTCAGGCCTGGAGTGCCTGGCTGATCACAGGCACATTCACTTTCGAGAAATGTTAAAAGACGCAGGTAAAAGTCTTGCAGTTTCTGGAGCGGGCCTGGCTTTGGGAGAAATTCTCCCCGATCACCGAGCCATCCATGCCGTTAAAAACACCGCTTTGAACTGTGCTGTTTATCAGGCCGATCCTCTTAAAGCCCTTGCGGGACAAGGCCTGGTACAAGCTTCTGGATTTCTAGCTGGGCAAATTGGGCTGGAGTATCAAAGCAAGGAACTCAACTTTCTAGAGCACAAATTGCTCCACGGAGCGCTTTCTCTTGCCTCTACGCTGAGCCTACAAGCTATAAATTCCGGCCATCTGGACTGGAGCAAGGCCTTTTTAGCCGCCGGCACTACCATGGCAGCAGAGTCGGGCGCAGAAGGGCTGGTGCACCTGTTCAAGGATCATCTGCCAAAACCTGAGGTGGGAGAGGCTCCTGATGGCTACCTCCAGCGCTGCAATCGAGAGCTCTCCAGCTTTGCTGAAAAGACCTCGGGAGCTCTAAGAGTGCTGACAGCGGCGGGTTTGTGCTTGGCGGGCAAGGACGCATCCAGTATTTACACCTGCGACCAGATGAGCGCAAATGCTCTGCAAAACAACTTCGCATTCATTCTTCCGGCCTTGGTGGCAACGCTATCGGCTCTGGAGGTGGTGGAGGGCACCTATCAAGCCGTCCAGAAGGTCAAGGAAGGCGACTATCTTCAGGCAGCTGGGTGCTTAGCCAAAACTGCCATCAATGCTTTGCCGGGCGTTAAGGGGCTGAAAATCGCTGTGGGAGCGGGGGAAACCGCCCAGAACCTGGCTCAAGGGTATCGTGCGGAAGGCTTGGCGGGCGCTGGAAAAGTGCTGGCCAAAGAAATCGCTGGACAAAAATTCAGCAAAGCGCTGGGCAGAGGCTTGGGGAAACTGGCAGAAAAAGCGGGGGCAAAGGGCAGGGCGGTGCAGAAAACCGCCTTTTCCAAAAAAGCGCAGAGCGGCGCGCCGCAAAAGAACCCAAAGGAACGATCAAAAGCCAGATTTTAAACGAAAAATTAATCCGGACAATCCTCCGGCTGAACGTACACAGGCTCCAAAAGGCCTTGGCGGACAAGGGGGATTGTTTAATAAAAAGCGTGCGCCAAAACCTCAAGAGCATGAGCAAATTGCTCAATATTTTCAAGAATATAAGGATCAAAAATTTTTGGTGGGAACGTATAAAGATTTAAAAAAAATAGGTGAGGCTCGAAACGAAAAATTTCAACACTTAAAGGGGGGGATTAACGGTAAAGCAGAATTTACGGTTCGTCACCACGTGGGCACACAAGCTAACAATCGTCACTTCATTGCGCACGATATTCATCCCGATGCTGGGGTTTCTATTTTAATTCCAAAAATTTGGCATGAATCCTTTGTGCATACTGCTAACAAATATAAATTCAATAATCTTCGAGAAGCATTGTTCTGGTCTATTCGTGATTTACGTAATTGCGCACTACGAATTCCCGATTCAACGTTGCAAAATGAGGTGCGTCAAGACCTGAATACAGCACTTTTAGAGGTGATTCGATTAAATAAGGTGCATTTTTCAGAATATTTGCAGAAAAATTTAACGAAATAGGAGAAAAAATGGAAGTCAATGAGATGGGCTTGAAAATGAGTTACGAAAGTTTAGAAGAAATTATGGAGGAAATTTTTTATTACGACGATGAAGATCATGATGATGCGATGGGTGGAATTACAGAATATCACTGGATGGAATTTCTACCAAAATTTGCAGTTAAAAAAGATCTTCTAAAGGCGCTAGATCGTTATTTTAACATGTGGGACTTAGGAGAACGAGGAGTTGATTACCTAGAAAAAATTGGAGAATTTTATGAATATGAACGTGCATCTTGGTGTTTTTATTACTTATTTATGACTTTAGGATACTTAGAAAATCCTTCATTTATTCCATCGGTTATGAAATATTTTCCCGATGAATGGTATATGGAGGGTATGTGGTCGCAACCTATGGTTGGCGTTATTACGGCTCGTTGGCCAGATTATGTTCCTTGGCTAATGCGATCGTTGCATTTGCTACCTTCCAAAGAGTTAAATTATGTAGCAAGTGATTTTATGTTTAAAATGATTTTTAAAACATTTTATCGTATTACACCTGATGAATTCCCAAAGCTTTATGTTGTGGACGCGTTACATTTAGGGAACCGAATTATGATAAAAAATCTAGTGGAAAAAGAAATTTCGGAATGGAAAGATTCGTTAAAAAAAGCTCAGGAAAAGCTTCAGAAAGTTTCACGTGAACAGGAAAAAAAAGTGGCTCAAGAAGACGTAGAGTCTGCCAAAGAATCTTTAGCTTGCGCCGAATATGTTCTGGGCCAGCTGTTATTGCTTCCCGAAGAGGTTGTGGGGATAGGTCATCGATAAGCGTTGCGGCCATATTGAGGGCTCGGGGAGCATCACGGCTCGTGCTCTTCAGCACCGTCCGGGCGTTAATACTTTTCTGGAGTCCTCTACTTCCCCCTATCTTCAAGAAACCCGCCAGAGCTCGGCTCCGGTGCCGGGGTCCTTGTGTGGAGATTTGAAGGTGAGCATGCATAAAGGGTCCTTCCAGGCTACTGAATTTAGATCCGGCGTGAGCTTGAGGGCGGCGGAAAAGCTCCAATTGCTGGCCGCTCCAGTGCAAGACAGCTATCACAAGACTCAGGTGTTGAAAAAGAATATTGTTCGAGTCAAGACCCAAAGCCTTGCTGGGCAAGGGCTGAGCTACCGAAACTGCGGCGTGCATGGAGTGCTTAGAGTAGATACGCCGCTGTTGGAGATGTCAGCTCAAGGGGCTCCTCCGGCTTTAGAAATTGCTCCACGAGAGTCCTTTTTCCAGGTCCTTCAGGTTCTAGAGCCTTGCACTCAAGAAGAAAAATATATAAGCACTCAGTTTAAGCCCGCCTTTAAGGCCGTCCTTGGCGTGGGCATCACGGCTCTGTCTGCGGTACTGGCTCCTCCTTTGGTGGGGTCAGTGATTGCGGCCTCTGGTCATGCCTTTATCCAGAACTCAGGCTTGGAGTGCCTGGCTGATCACAGACACATTCACTTTCGAGAAATGTTAAAAGACGCAGGTAAAAGTCTTGCAGTTTCTGGAGCGGGCCTGGCTTTGGGAGAAATTCTCCCTGACCACCGCGCCATCCATGCCGTTAAAAACACCGCTTTGAATTGCGCCGTCTATCAGGTCGATCCTCTTAAAGCCCTTGCGGGACAAGGCCTGGTACAAGTTTCTGGATTTCTAGCTGGACAAATCGGGCTGGAGTATCAAAGCAAGGAAATCAACTTTCTAGAGCACAAATTGCTCCACGGAGCGCTTTCTTTGGCCTCTACGCTGAGCCTACAAGCCGTGAACTCCGGCCATCTGGACTGGAGCAAGGCCTTTTTAGCTGCTGGAGCCACCATGGCCGCCGAGTCGGGCGCAGAAGGGCTGGTGCACCTGTTCAAGGACTATTTGCCAAAACCTGAGGTGGGAGAGGCTCCTGATGGCTACCTCCAGCGCTGCAATCGAGAGCTCTCCAGCTTTGCTGAAAAGACTTCGGGAGCTCTAAGAGTTCTAACGGCGGCGGGTTTGTGCTTGGCGGGCAAGGACGCATCCAGTATTTACACCTGCGACCAGATGAGCGCAAATGCTCTGCAAAACAACTTCGCATTCATTCTTCCGGCCTTGGTGGCAACGCTATCGGCTCTGGAGGTGGTGGAGGGCACCTATCAAGCCGTCCAGAAGGTCAAGGAAGGCGACTATCTTCAGGCAGCTGGGTGCCTAGCCAAAACCGCTATCAATGCTTTACCGGGCGTCAAGGGGCTGAAAATCGCTGTGGGAGCGGGGGAAACCGCCCAGAACCTGGCCCAAGGGTATCGTGCGGAAGGCTTGGCGGGCGCTGGAAAAGTGCTGGCCAAAGAAATTGCTGGACAAAAATTCAGCAAAGCGCTGGGCAGAGGCCTGGGGAAACTGGCAGAAAAGGCGGGCGCAAAGGGTAGGGCGGTGCAGAAAACCGCCTTTTCCAAAAAAGCGCAGAGCGGCGCACCACAAAAGAATTCAGGGCCAAAACCGCAGCCAAAGGCTTCAGGACCAAAACCGCAGCCAAGGGCCGAAGGACCGATATGTGAGGCAGAAAAGCAACAGCGATTAGAGCAGTACTTAGCAGAAAATGAGGGGCAGATGTTTGTTTCGGGGTTGTACAATTGTGATGACTTAAAAGATGCAATGGATGCTCGACACAAGCGATATGCTCCAATCATTACTAAAAAAGGAAAAGAAGTAAAATTCACAGCCCAGCATCATTTGGCGCCTCATGCAACGAATAAGAGGATTATTGATTCAGAATTTCCTAGAGAAGAAGGATTTAGCATCTTAATTCCCGTATTTTTACACAATCATGCTGTTCACGCAGCTAACACGTTAAAGCTTACCAATTATCGAGAAGCCTTGTTTGTTTCTATCCAGTCTATGCGAAATTCTTTGAATCAAGTAAAAGATCCAGTTTTGAAGCAAAAAGCGTTAATGGAACTTAATAAAGAGCTTTTGGAGGGGATAAAATTTTACAAACAAAATTATCCACAAATCATGGAAAAAACGTTAAAATAATGGAGGTAAATTATGGAAGAAAAATATACGTGTCTTCAAGATGTTCTAGATGAAATTTATAATGGAGACGAAGATCCAGTTGCATGTCGTTTTGATAGAGAAGACGATTTTGAACCTCAAAATTTTTCTAGATTTTCAGAAAAAGAGGCGTTACTTAAAGGGTTAGAGCGTTATTTTGAAATGTGGGATTTAGGAGAGCGAGGCATTGATTATTGTGAATTAATTGGAGATTATTATGAATACCAACGCGCTTCTTGGTGTTTTGATTATTTGTTTTTATCTTTGAGAGAATTAAAAGATCCGTCTTTTATTCCCGAGGTAATGAAATATTTTTTGCCTTCAGGAAAAGGTTCTGGTCCATGGGAAATGGAGGATATGTGGACGGGGCCCATGTTAGATGTGGTGACAGATTATCGTCGTTGGGGCCCTGCATATATTCCGTGGCTGATGCGTTCCTTGCATTTATTGTATCCTAGATCGCTCTGGGCTGCTGGAGATTTTATGTCTAAGATGATTTTTGATACATTTGACTATATTATTCCTGAGGAATTTCCAAATCTTCCTATTGTGGATGCGTTACCCTTGGGGAAGCGCGAAATTGTGAAGGATTTATTGGAAAAAGAGATTTCTGGAAGGAAAACTTCATTAGAAAAATCAAAAATAAAACTTGAAATAGCATCCTCAGACAGAGAAATAAAGTTTGCAAAAGAAAGTATAGATAGAGCAAAGGGAGGTATTGCACGAGCCGAATATGTTCTGGGCAGCTGTTATTGCTGCCCGAAGAGGTTGTGGGGATAGGTCATCGATAAGCGTTTCGGCCATATTGAGGGCTCAGGGAGCATCACGGCTCGCGCTCTCCAGCACCGTCCGGGCGTTAATACTTTTCTGGAGTCCTCTACTCCCCCTATCTTCAAGAAACCCGCCAGAGCTCGGCTCCGGTGCCGGGGTCTTTGGCTGGAGACTTGAAGGTGAGCATGGGTCAAGGGTCCTTCCAGGCTACTGAATTTAGATCCGGCGTGAGCCTTTTTGCGGCACAAAAGCTCCAATTGCTGGCCGCTCCAGTGCAAGACAGCTATCACAAGACTCAGGTTCTGAAAAAGAACATCGCTCGAATCAAGACTCAAAGCCTTGCTGGGCAAGGGCTGAGCTATCGAAACTGCGGCTTTAAGGGACGCATTACAGTAGACACGCCGCTGTTGGAGATGTCAGCTCAAGGCTCTCCTCCAGCCTTAGAAATTGCTCCACGAGAGTCCTTTTGCCAGGTCCTTCAGGTTTTAGAGCCCTGTATCCAGGAGGCAACACATATAAGCACTCAGTTTAAGCCCGCCTTTAAGGCTGTCCTTGGCGTGGGCATCACGGCTCTGTCTGCGGTGCTGGCGCCTCCTTTGGTGGGGTCAGTGATTGCGGCCTCTGGTCATGCCTTCATCCAGAACTCAGGCCTGGAGTGCCTGGCTGATCACAGGCACATCCACTTTCGAGAAATGTTAAAAGACGCAGGAAAAAGCCTTGCAGTGTCTGGAGCGGGCCTGGCTTTGGGAGAAATTCTCCCCGATCACCGAGCCATCCATGCCGTTAAAAACACCGCTTTGAATTGCGCCGTCTATCAGGCCGATCCTCTTAAAGCCCTTGCGGGACAAGGCCTGATACAAGCTTCTGGATTCCTGGCCGGGCAAATCGGGCTGGAGTATCAAAGCAAGGAAATCAACTTTCTAGAGCACAAATTGCTCCACGGAGCGCTTTCTTTGGCCTCTACACTGAGCCTGCAAGCCGTGAACTCCGGTCATCTGGACTGGAGCAGAGCCTTTTTAGCCGCCGGCACTACCATGGCAGCCGAGTCAGGCGCGGAACTGGTCATGGAAAACGTCAAGCAATTTTTGCCAAAACAGCTCCCTCAAGAGCCATGGTCCGACTATGTTTCTCGGTGTCAAGAGGCAGGCTTAGAGCTGGGCCGGCGAACTCAAGCCTGTATAAGAGTTCTAACGGCAGCGGGTTTGTGCTTGGCGGGCAAGGATTCCGGAGATATCATCGCCTGCGATACCGCGTCTTCAAACGCATTAGAGCACAACTTTTTGGCCAGCATTCCGGCTATCGTTTTGGATGTGGTTCAAGGCGCCAAAGATATCAAAGAGAACCTTGAGGCGGGAAACTACTGGACGGCCGGAGGGCATGCAGCGCTGACAGCAGGATCTGTAGCACTGGATCTGGCCTCATCAGGCCTTGGCACACAAGGTCTAAAGGCCGGAGCGCGAGCAGCAAAAGCCGGAGTGCGCCTGGCAAAAAAAGCGTTTTCAAAAGAGCAAAAGGGCCCGAACACCTTGATGAAAACCGGCGAAAAAACGGGCGGCGGTACGGAACAACTCAAGGGCACACAAAAACGTAAAGATCCCGACATGACGCCGGAAGAAATGCGAAGGTACTTTGAGCAGTATAAGGATGACCCGGTTCCGGTTGGAAAATATAAGGACGAAGATTTTAAAAAAATTGTTGATCGAAGAGCTCAAGAAACCGGACTTCCCTTTGAACAGCATCATGTATGGCCGGTAGCTCAAGCAGAAGAAATTTTTAAAGTGACGGGACGAAAGTATAAAAATAATACAGTCGTTCCATTACCAAGAAAAATTCATCAGGCTGAGGTTCGTAAATTAATTCACAAGAGAAATGAGCAAAAACCTAAGCCGCAACATCCCAGAGAATCTTTGTTGCAAGGTATTCAAGACACACGAAACGGTCTGTTAGAAGCCGGATGTGATCGAACCAAAACAAATGAAGCCTGTTTGCAAGCGCTTCGGAAAATAAAATCAGATAACCCAGGAGGATTTGATGGAAAAATTCCTCCTAAATCTAAAGGAGATTCAAAATGACTAAAGCTGAAATTTATCAAGAAATTCGAAATATTTCTCCCACATGGTCTGGAGAAGCGCAAGAATTAGTAGAGAATTTGGAAGAATTTGAAAATGATGAATTATTGCAAGACTTAGATGATGTGTATCAAGAATGGAGCAAAAAAGAAAATGACGATTCCATTCAACAATGCGTATCTTTGTTTGATGTAATTCTTCAGGCCATATTTAATCATGGTGATTCATCTGTCATTCCACATTTATTAAAATACGTTCCTTCAGATGATTACTATGAAGACGCAGTTGTGATGGAAGATTATTCAAGTGAGCCATTGTGCAATGGGATCGTTGATTCAGATTATTTTGGGGAGTCTTACATTCCGGTGTTGCTTGGGTGCATTCACGAATTGGTTCCAAGAGCGATGGTGCATGTAAAGTGGTTTCTTTATAGCATGATACTAGATGATTTGGGAAAATTTCAGAACACTCGGCCATTAATGAATAATCTTCGTGTTGCTGAAAAAAAATCTTTTATAAATATTCTTAATTATTCGATTGAAAAATCTTTGGAGGAATTGCAGGAAAGAAGCGTTGAACGAAAAGAGAATGCGATGAAACGCCTTAAGGAGCCTATTAATTCTGTTATATATGATGATGAAGGAATAGTTCAGTTTACTTTTGTTCGAAAAGAATTCTTAAAGCTTTACGCAGACGTGTGAGGAATATTTTTGTTGGCTTTCGGGCCGGGCACATGGATATTCGCGCTCAAAGCTTTGCCAGCCAAGGATGCCATATTGAGGGCTCGGGGAGCATCACGGCTCGTGCTCTTCAGCACCGCCCGGGCGTTAATACTTTTCTGGAGTCCTCTAGCTCTCTTTATCTTCAAGAAACTCGCCAGAGCTCGGCTCCGGTGCCGGGGTCCTTGTGTGGAGACTTGAAGGTGAACATGGTGCAAGGGTCCTTCCAGGCTACTGAATTTAGATCCGGCGTGAGCTTGAGGGCGGCGGAAAAGCTCCAATTGTTGGCCGCTCCAGTGCAAGACAGCTATCACAAGACTCAGGTTCTGAAAAAGAATATTGTTCGAGTCAAAACTCAAAGCCTTGCTGGGCAAGGGCTGAGCTACCGAAACTGCGGCGTGCATGGAGTGCTTAGAGTAGACACGCCGCTGTTGGAGATGTCAGCTCAAGGGGCTCCTCCGGCTTTAGAAATTGCTCCACGAGAGTCCTTTTGCCAGGTCCTTCAGGTTTTAGAGCCTTGCACTCAAGAAGAAAAATATATAAGCACTCAGTTTAAGCCCGCCTTTAAGGCTGTCCTTGGCGTGGGCATCACGGCTCTGTCTGCGGTACTGGCGCCTCCTTTGGTGGGGTCAGTGATTGCGGCCTCTGGTCATGCCTTCATCCAGAACTCAGGCTTGGAGTGCCTGGCTGATCACAGACACATTCACTTTCGAGAAATGTTAAAAGACGCAGGAAAAAGCCTTGCAGTGTCTGGAGCAAGCCTGGCTTTGGGAGAAATTCTCCCTGACCACCGCGCCATCCATGCCGTTAAAAATACTGCTTTGAATTGTGCTGTTTATCAGGCCGATCCTCTTAAAGCCCTTGCGGGACAAGGCCTGATACAAGTTTCTGGATTCCTAGCTGGGCAAATCGGGCTGGAGTATCAAAGCAAGGAAATCAACTTTCTAGAGCACAAATTGCTCCACGGAGCGCTTTCTCTTGCCTCTACGCTGAGCCTACAAGCTATAAATTCCGGCCATCTGGACTGGAGCAGAGCCTTTTTAGCTGCCGGCACTACCATGGCCGCAGAGTCGGGCGCAGAAGGGCTGGTGCACCTGTTCAAGGACTATTTGCCAAAACCTGAGGTGGGAGAGGCTCCTGATGGCTACCTCCAGCGCTGCAATCGAGAGCTCTCCAGCTTTGCTGAAAAGACCTCGGGAGCTCTAAGAGTTCTAACGGCGGCGGGTTTGTGCTTGGCGGGCAAGGACGCATCCAGTATTTACACCTGCGACCAGATGAGCGCAAATGCTCTGCAAAATAATTTTGCATTCATCCTGCCGGCTTTGGTGGCAACACTATCGGCTCTGGAGGTGGTGGAGGGCACCTATCAAGCCGTCCAGAAGGTCAAGGAAGGCGACTATCTTCAGGCAGCTGGGTGCCTAGCCAAAACCGTTATCAATGCTTTACCGGGCGTCAAGGGGCTAAAAATCGCTGTGGGAGCGGGGGAAACCGCCCAAAATCTGGCACAAGGGTATCGTGCGGAAGGCTTGGCGGGCGCTGGAAAAGTGCTGGCCAAGGAAATCGCTGGACAAAAATTCAGCAAAGCGCTGGGCAGAGGCTTGGGGAAACTGGCAGAAAAAGCGGGCGCAAAGGGCAGGGCGGTGCAGAAAACGGCCTTTTCCAAAAAAGCGCAGAGCGGCGCACCACAAAAGAATTCAGGGCCAAAACCGCAGCCAAGGGCCGAAGGACCGATATGTGAGGCAGAAAAGCAACAGCGATTAGAGCAGTACTTAGCAGAAAATGAGGGGCAGATGTTTGTCTCGGGGTTGTATGGAAGCAAAGACTTAAAAGATGCGATGGATGTTCGTCATGAACGGTATGCTCCAATCATTACAAAAAATAATTCTGAACAGAAGTTCACTGCTCAGCACCATTTGGCTCCTCATGCAACCAATGAACGAATTATTGATCCAGAATTTTCTAGAGAAGAAGGATTTAGCATCTTAATTCCCGTATTTTTACACAATCATGCTGTTCACGCAGCCAACACGTTAAAGCTTACAAATTATCGAGAAGCCTTGTTTGTTTCGATCCAGTCTATGCGAAATTCTTTGAATCAAGTAAAAGATCCTGTGTTAAGACAAAAAGCGTTGCTAGAGTTGAATGCGCACTTGTTAGATGGTATTAAATTTTACAAACAAAATTATCCACAAATCATGGAAAAAACGTTAAAATAATGGAGGTAAATTATGGAAGAAAAATATACGTGTCTTCAAGATGTTCTAGATGAAATTTATAATAGTGAAGAAGATGCGATGGAGCATGGATTTGGAGATGGAGTTAATAAAAACAATTTTATTAAATTTTTTGAAAAAGGTGCATTATTAAAAAGTTTAGAGCGTTATTTTGAAATGTGGGATTTAGGAGAGCGAGGCATTGATTATTGCGAATTAATTGGTGATTACTATGAATATCAGCGCGCATCTTGGTGTTTTTATTATCTGTTTTTGTTTTTGTCCGATCTGAAAGATCCGTCTTTTATTCCAGAGGTAATGAAATATTTTCCACCAGATGGAGAATATCATTGGCCATGGTGTATGGAAGATATGTGGACGGGCCCCATGTTAGATGTGGTGACAGATTATCGTCGTTGGGGCCCTGCATATATTCCGTGGCTGATAAGATCTCTGCATTTGTTGTATCCTGGCGTAGGTTGGGCTGCTGGAGATTTTATGTCTAAGATGATGTTTGATACATTTTATCGTATTACACCGGATGAATTTCCAGATCTTCCTATTGTGGATGCTTTGCCCTCGGGGAAGCGCGAGATTGTGAAGAATTTATTAGAAAAGGAAGTTTCGGGTTGGAAAGATGCTTTAAAAAAAGCAAACATAAAACTTCAAAAATCATTATCTGAGCAAGAAAAAAAATTTGCTTTGAAAGACGTAGAGTCTGCCAAAGAATCTTTAGCTTGCGCCGAATATGTTTTGGGTCAGCTGTTATTGCTTCCCGAAGAGGTTGTGAGGATAGGTCATCGATAAGCGTTGCGGCCATATTGAGGGCTCGGGGAGCATCACGACTCGTGCTCTTCAGCACCGCCCGGGCGTTAATACTTTTCTGGAGTCCTCTAGCTCTCTTTATCTTCAAGAAACCCGCCAGAGCTCGGCTCCGGTTCCGGGGTCCTTGTGTGGAGACTTGAAGGTGAACATGCATAAAGGGTCCTTCCAGGCTACTGAATTTAGATCCGGCGTGAGCCTTTTTGCGGCACAAAAGCTCCAATTGCTGGCCGCTCCAGTGCAAGACAGCTATCACAAGACTCAGGTGTTGAAAAAGAATATTGTTCGAGTCAAGACTCAAAGCCTTGCTGGTCAAGGGCTGAGCTACCGAAACTGCGGCGTGCATGGAGTGCTTAGAGTAGACACGCCGCTGTTGGAGATGTCAGCTCAAGGCTCTCCTCCGGCTTTAGAAATTGCTCCACGAGAGTCCTTTTGCCAGGTCCTTCAGGTTCTAGAGCCCTGTATCCAGGAGTCAAACCATATAAGCACTCAGTTTAAGCCCGCATTTAAGGCTGTCCTTGGCGTGGGCATCACGGCTCTGTCTGCGGTGCTGGCGCCTCCTTTGGTGGGGTCAGTGATTGCGGCCTCTGGTCATGCCTTCATCCAGAACTCAGGCCTGGAGTGCCTGGCTGATCACAGGCACATTCACTTTCGGGAGATGTTAAAAGACGCAGGTAAAAGTCTTGCAGTGTCTGGAGCGAGCCTAGCTTTGGGGCAGGTTTTGCCCGATCACCGAGCCATCCATGCCGTTAAAAACACCGCTTTGAACTGTGCCGTCTATCAGGCCGATCCTCTTAAAGCCCTTGCGGGACAAGGATTGATGCAAGCTTCTGGATTTCTGGCCGGGCAAATCGGGCTGGAGTATCAAAGCAAGGAAATCAACTTTCTAGAGCACAAATTGCTCCACGGAGCGCTCTCTTTGGCCTCTACGCTGAGCCTGCAAGCCGTGAACTCTGGCCATCTGGACTGGAGCAGAGCCTTTTTAGCCGCCGGCACTACCATGGCAGCCGAGTCGGGCGCGGAACTGGTCATGGAAAACGTCAAGCAGTTTTTGCCAAAACAGCTCCCTCAAGAGCCATGGTCCGACTATGTTGCCCGATGTCAAGAGGCGGGCTTAGAGCTGGGCCGGCGAACTCAAGCCTGTATAAGAGTGCTGACAGCGGCGGGTTTGTGCTTGGCGGGCAAGGATTCCGGAGATATCACCGCCTGCGATACCGCGTCTGCAAACGCATTAGAGCACAATTTTTTGGCCAGCATTCCGGCTATCGTTTTGGATGTGGTTCAAGGCGCCAAAGATATCAAAGAGAACCTTGAGGCGGGAAACTACTGGACGGCCGGAGGGCATGCAGCGCTGACAGCAGGGTCTGTGGCGCTGGATCTGGCCTCGTCAGGACTTGGCACACAAGGTCTAAAGGCTGGAGCGCGAGCAGCAAAAGCCGGAGTGCGCCTGGCAAAAAAAGCGTTTTCAAAAGAGCAAAAGGGCCCGAACACCTTGATGAAAACTGAAGGTAAAACGGGCGGCGGAGCGGAAAAAAGAAGCTGCGTTAAAAAAATTCAAGAAGAACAGCGCCAAAATCGCGTGTTGATTCAGGATAAAAATGCTCCGGCGCCGGAAAATCCAGGAAAAACACGTTTGCAACGCGCCGATTTTGAGCGTGTGCAGCTGAGGGGGCAAAAACCTGTGGAACAGGTGCATCCGGAGTTTGTTCAAAAGGTTGAGAAAGCGATGAAGGATAAAGAATATAAGTATAGGAAAGATTTACCTGACGGTAGGATGAGATTTTATAAAAAGTATAAATATGCAGAAGATAAAAGACCCAATGTGCGAACGAATGGAGGGTCTAATCATGTGAAAGAGCTCAATCCTGTCACAGGACAAGAACGAAACTGGACAGAATCGTATCAAAAACCAAGTCAAGTCAGGCCAAAAGAAGTAAGAGGAGGGGCACCACAAAACGATTTACATGTTATAGAAATTCATCCTAAACCCAAGAAAGATGGCATAGAAGCACGAATACAGCATTATCCGGCAACCGCTAAAGAATTAGAGCAGTTCGAAAAAGGAGAAATTCCTAAATTGAATACTAAACCTAATCCGTTAGAAAAAAATTAAAAAGGAGAGAAAAATGAGTGTATTAGGACAGTATTACCATTGGTATGTTTTAAATGATTTTACGGCTGATAAAAAAACAAAAAATCCACATTGGAGGGATTGTACGCGGTACTTAGCTGGGTTCTTGATGAAAATTTTATTGCTGAATGAGTGGAGAGAGTATAATTATCCAAAAAATAAATGGACAGATAAATTTACTGAATTAGCAGATGATTTTTGGGAATTATTTGAATGGGGAAAAGATGAAGTAGGGGAATTTGTTCAAGATATTATTGACAAAGAGCGTAATAAAGAAAATGGATCAGATCATTACCCGAGTAATGGGTTAATGGGGTATATAGCAGAAACCACTATTATGGGGGATGTGATTGATACAGACGTCCTTGAAAATTCTGGAATTTTTAACGATCTGTTTATTGGACGAAGGGACAGTTTTGAGATGTACGATCAAGAGTATTGCACTGAAGAAATCTATGACCCTTCCATGAACTGGCCCT
>NZ_AWTR02000037.1 GCF_000469665.2 Holospora obtusa F1
CTTATCAAATAGTTGCTATAAATATCAAGAAGATCCAGTTTCATTTTTTGTCCTTAAAAACTTACGGACGAAAAATATGATTATTTCAAGCAGAAATCAACTATTGCTGCGTAACATCAGTAAATAATAAAGCGATTGCTCCGATGTTTTTTAATTCGAAGTTGAGGGAGAGCTAGTTTTTGATAAAAGAATTAAGCCCCGGACAAGTTGTGATCATGGATAATGTGATTCATTGCATAAGCATAAATTTCAAAGAATCAGTTGAATCTGCCGGTTGTAGGATTATTTTTTTTATCACCTTATTCACCTGATTTAAATCCAATCGAGAAATTTTGGAAAAATACGAAGCGATGAATTGGGCAGAAAATTCAGCTCTGCCAGGGCTTATATCAGTCAATTCGTGTTTTTTTAATTCATCATGATTCAACTGCTTTTAATATATTCAATTAAGTTGACGTTTGCGCAAAAAGTACATTGTTTTTAGAAAGAGATTCTAAGATTATACAGACAAGAACCTTTACCTTCAATGAACTGAGTGTCAGACTTTACTTTTATTCATGAATCTCAACTTAATTTACTATATATACATATCAATGATCTTTAACCTCATCTAATTTTTTTTCTTCTGCTTGATAAAATAAATAACTTTCTAGAAAATTTTGAATTTGCCCATCTAACACAGCTTTTGTATTAGACGTTTCTTCTCCTGTTCTCAAATCTTTTATCATTTGGTACGGCTGCAATACGTAAGAGCGAATTTGCTGTCCCCAGCTTATTCCTTTTTTTTCTGGTTGCATAGTTGCAGCGTATGCTTCTTGTTCTTTTTTTTCTAATGTAAATAATTTCGATGCAAGCATTTTTAACGCGGTAGCTTTGTTTCTGTGCTGAGATCTATCATTTTGACACTGAACTACAGTGCCCGTAGGTAAATGCGTAATACGTACTGCGCTATCAGTTTTGTTCACATGCTGCCCTCCTGCTCCAGAAGCACGATAGGTATCAATACGCAAATCCTTTTCTTCAATAGGTGGAGCCTCCACTTCTTCTAACGCAGGCGTCACAAAAACGGAGGCAAAACTTGTATGACGTCTTGCTGCAGCATCAAAAGGAGACAATCGTACTAAACGATGAACTCCGCTTTCTCCTTTTAGCCACCCATAAGGAAATGCGCCGCAAGAAATGGATAACGTAGCAGACTTAATTCCTGCTTCTTCTCCTATATTTTCGTCTATAATTTCTACGTGATATCCGTTTGATTCACACCATCGAGTGTACATACGCATTAACATCGCCGCCCAATCTTGCGCCTCTGTTCCTCCTGCACCTGCTTGAAGCGCTAAAAAACACGATCTTTCATCCATTTTATCAGAAAAAAATTGCTCAATACGTAACAATTTTATTTCTTTTTCTAAATTTAACGCAGAGTTATATTGATCGAATAAAAATTCAGTATCTTGAGAGACCTGCATATAACTAACCCAACTTTTAAGGTCTTCAATTTCTTGATCGATACGGTACATAAGATTTTTTTTACGTAACAAAACTTCTTGTAACTTTAGTAATGAAACAGAAATTTTTGTGTCAGACCATGTTTCAGGAAGTTTTAATGTTTCTTCAAGTTCTTGAAGTTTTTTTAGTATGTGCGTCTGGTCAAAGAAACCTCCAAACGACTTTTTTTTCTTTTTCTATACAATGAACCAGTTCAACTATATTTTCTAAAGTAGGCATGAAACAACCTTTCTTTTTTTAGATCTATTTTGAAATTCTATAAAAAAGCACACGAAATCACAAGAAAAATCATAGGATTTTTTAGATCGCTATTTATAGTTTAATCAAAAATTGATCGTTGGATGCAAGAAAACTGACAAAATACTTTCACAGCAGATCTATTTTAAGAACAAACTGCTAGGATTAATTAAAAAATTGATTTGGATTGCAAATTAAAAAAAATTATTTAATTTTTGGAAGCAATAAAATTTTAAAAAAAAATTAAAATCTCTTGAAAGTATAAAGTAGTTTTTCCCAAAAAATCTATAATAACAATCCAAAATCACAATGAGTCATAGAAAAAGAGTCTTGATGGATACTAACATATAATTTTGATTTTATAGAAAACATAATAAATCGCTCAAAAAATATCAAAAAAACTTTTGACTATTTCTTAGAAATGCTACTTTTAAAACTTTGATGCTCTCGTTTTGCTTGAAACTGAAATAATATGTAAAAAATAGGAGCCGCAATCAAAATAGAAGAAATGGTGCCAGAAGAAATTCCCACAATCATTGGAAGACTATATGTTGCAATGATACTTCCTCCTAACATATAAAGAACAAAAAGAGCCACCAAAGTTGTCATAGAAGTTAAAACAGTACGAGAAAGTGTTTCGTTAATACTAAGATCAACAATCTCAGAACAACTTAAATTTTTCTTGTAGCCTCTGTTTTCCCTAATCCGATCAAACACAATCACAGTATCATTGACGGAATATCCTGCTGTAATCAAAAAAGCTACCATAGATCCCTCGCTGATTTCGTAATTGAAAAATGAAAAAAATAATAATAATGCAGCGCAGTCATAGGCAAGAGCAATCCAACTTGCGATGGAAAACATCCAATCAAAACGAATCCAAATATAAATTCCTATCCCTAGCAATGCAAACAAAAGAGCCCATGTACTAGATTTCATCAGCTCTTTTCCTAATTTAGCTCCAATCCGATTATATTTATCAAAGACTACAGTATCTCCTGACATTTTTTGAAATCGTTTTTGGATTCCAGGAAGATCGATTTTTTTTTCTGCAGCGCGTATCAAAATTGTAGGTTTCGTTTTGTCCCCATATTGTTGAATGGTAGATTCTTCTCCAAAATTATCGGGGTGCTGAACAAAACGACGCACTTCATCTAAATGGGGAACGCGAGAAAAACGTGCTTCTAACACAATTCCTCCTTTAAAGTCTATTCCCCAATTCACTCCTTTATACCATAAACTTCCCATCATAAAAATCATTACACTCAACAGCAAAGTAATGGGAACCCATATATGCTTTGTTAAAGAAAACGGTAGCGATAAACGAGAAAATGAAAAAAGCGCCATAATAATTCCTCCCTAAATCAGTATAGAATGTGTTGGGAATTTTTGTAACCAAAAACTTACCATCGTCCGAGTCATAGATACTGCTGTAAACATAGACGTAACAATTCCTATCGCCATCGTCACTGCAAATCCGCGCACAGGTCCGCTTCCTAACCCAAACAAGACAGCAACCGCAATAAGAGTTGTTAAATTAGAATCTATCACAGAATTCATTGCTCTCCTGTACCCGGAATCAATTGCAGGCAAAAGTTTTCGTCCCAAGAGTAATTCTTCCTTAATCCGCTCATTCACTAAAACATTAGCATCTACGGCCATTCCAACGGTAATCGACATTCCGGCAATACCCGGAAGAGTAAGAGTAGCATTCATGGCGATCAAAATTGCTAATAAAAATAAAAGATTAAAGACAACGGCAATCACTGCAAATGTTCCAAATCCCCCATAGAAACTCCACATCAATAATGCTACAGCTCCGATAGCAATAAACGTAGCTACAATCCCTTTTTGGATAGAATCCGCCCCCATTCCTGGACCTACAATTTTCTCCTCTAAAACTGTTAAATCCACCGGCAAAGATCCCGAACGAATCATCCCAGCTAATCCTTGACATTCTTCTAAGGTCTGATTTCCCGTAATCACTGCTTGGCCATTGGGAATGTGTGACTGGATTTTAGGAGCACTCAAAACAATATGATCTAAAACAATTGCTAACACTCTTCCAGTTTGTCTAGTAAGATCAGAAAACTGGTGGCTACCTTGAGTTGTTAACATCAAAGAAACGCAGGGGCGACTCTGTCCTTCTTCAGAAACATGATAATCTGCTTTTGCGCTGGCAACATCTTCTCCTGTCAACACAATTTCCTTGTCTAATCGATAAACTCGACCTTCCCTATCTTTACATTCCCAAGTTTCTGATGTTTTTTGTTCTGCAACCCAATAAAAATTTAGCTTCCCTGTTTTGTTTAATTTTTTCTTAACTTGTTCAGGATTTTGAAATCCTGGAATTTGCAATACAATATTTTTATCTCCTTGAATTTGAATTAAGGGCTCCACAGTCCCTGTTTCGTCAACGCGCTTTCGAATAACCTCTACACTTCTGTCCAAAGCTTGCTTTTGAAGAAGTTTACGAAAAGATTCACTGTATAAAAAACGAATTTTTTTCCCCTCAATCGTACGTTCCATATCTTTACCCAAAATACTGCCAGTAATTTTTTCCATATCTTTCAAATTTCGTAAAGACTGAAGTTCAAAAGAAACTCCACGTTCGTCAAACGATAAATTTCTGTACCCTATTTTTTCTTTCAAAAATGCTTTCTTAAGTCTAGAAGCGTACTGATTGCTTTGATCTTTAAATAAGCTTTGCGTCTGCGCTTCAAGCACTAAGTGCACTCCTCCTTGCAAATCGAGACCTAAAACAATTTTTTTGTAAGGCATCCACTTTGGAATAAAATTGGAAGAGACAAAACTGGGCAGCACTAAAATCAAACTAACGCAAACCAAAAACGTTAACCACGTTATTTTTAATTTAGATACGTATACCATAAATTTATGCGTCCCTCACATTCTAATTTTCTTGAGTATCCCATATTTACTTAAAAATCTCAACTATCTTTTCTTTGGGCTTTGTTCTACTCTATAGCTCAGCGCTTGCCCCATATGAAGAGTAGTTATATGTTCTGATTGGTCTAAATCAGCGATAGTTTGCGCAACCCTGGCAACACGATAAAATCCTCTCATAGAAAAGTCAAAACGATCGGCAGCTTTTAGTAACATATGTTTAGAATCTTGATTGTTGTCCAAAATTTGATCCAATACATTAGAAGGGCATTGAGCATTGCATTGAAAAAGTTTCCCCTGATACCTTACTTCTTGACGATGCTTTGCGCAACGAACGAGTTGCCGCGTATGTTGCAAATTATCAAAAGGTGTTGTCTCTGGAAAGGCCTTAAAATCAATGTCTGAAACATTCATAAAAAGATCAATACGATCTAAAAGTGGTCCAGAAAGATTTTGTTGATACCGATTTCCGCATTCTGGTGCTTGACGACATTCTTTAGAATTTTTTCCTAAATATCCGCATTTACATGGATTCATAGCTGAAAGAAATTGGAAATCTGCGGGATACGTAACATGGTAATTGGCACGCGAAACAACTGCTTGACGAGTTTCCATGGACTGACGTAGAGCATCTAAAACATTTCTTGAAAATTCGGGAAGCTCATCTAAAAATAAAATTCCTTGATGAGCCATAGATATTTCTCCTGGCGTTCCTTTTAATCCTCCTCCGACCATGGAAGCCATAGAGGCAGAATGATGAGGAGCCCTAAAAGGACGTTGACGCATAAGCCCTTTTCCTTCTTTTAAAACACCAGCCAAGCTGTGAATCATGGTGACTTCTAAAGCTTCTTTAGGACTTAAAGGATCTAATAAGCTCATAGCACTTTTAGCTAATAAAGATTTTCCGGTTCCAGGAGGACCGATCATTAACGCATTATGCCCACCGGAAACACTGATAATCAGTCCTAATTTTGCGTGAACTTGACCATGAATTAACCCAAAATGCTCAATTGGTGTATCTAAGGGATCTAATATAGGTTCTGGAACAGAAAGTATCTGAGTTCCCTTAAAATGATTCACCAGTTCTAGCAAATGATACGGTGCTAAAATAGAAAATTCACCTCCCCAACGTGCCTCAGGACCACAAATTCCTGGACAAATTAACGTTTTTCCTAAAGATGCGGCCAGCAATGCACTGCTTAACACTCCTGCTACGGGTTTAATACTTCCATCTAAACTCAATTCACCTAAACTAATCGTATTTTTAAGTTCAGGAGGTAAAATCTCTAACCCCATCAACATTCCTAGCACTAAAGGTAAATCATAGTGACTGCCTTCTTTTAAAATATTAGCCGGAGACAAATTGATCGTAATCCGTTTACAAGGAAATCCTATTCCAATCGATTGAAGCGCAGAACGCACACGCTCTTTTGCTTCATTTACAGCTCTATCTGGAAGCCCCACGATATTTAATCCAGGAAGACTACCTGAAGCAAATTGAACCTGAACCTCTACCAATATCGCTTGAATTCCCTGAAAAGATACCGTAAAAAGCGTATACACCATAACTTTTTTGAAGGCTGCTTAAAACCACACTTCAATTATCATAAAAAATTAACGTTTTTTGTCAATATATAAAAAACATAAAATTTTACTTGATTTAAATTAATATTTTTTTATCAATCAATTCAATGTTTAAGCGAGCACATAGAATTCCTCAAAACAAAGAATACCTAGTTTTTGTCGTCATGAGATAAAATATCATATAATAAAATCAGGAATTTCGTTTTTTAAAAGATGACGCAGTGGCACAGAAAGACGTAACATATCCGAAAAATCTTGAAAAATATTTAGGCCCTCAACCGGAAAAAGAGGAAAGTTTGGGAAAAAAAGCAACGAACACTCGTTACACGCTATGTTGTGGGCTTTGAGAACAGGTTCCCCTTTCGGGATCTTGCTTTGGGCTCCTAAAAATTGGAAAAATACCCACATAATATTTTGCGCAGGGCAAGATAAAAAGGGGGGATTTTTAAAAAAACTGAGTGTTGATCCGGACTATGAGAGGTTGATAATAGATGCCAGTCATATAAAAAAACATCTTTATGCAGAAAAAGAGCTCAACACGAAGCTACATATGGACTTGGATGGCCCAGGGCATGCCGGTCAGAGTTCAGGAACTGTTTTCGATTGCAAATAGGCTAATCAGCTACCAATCAAAGTATTGATGAGGTAATAAAAAAAAACATAAATTCTTTTGTTACTGTAAATAAAAATAAAAAAACAAATTAAAAACAATAACGACACTTCAAAACTCATACATTTTGTAGAGAATACATTTCTTGACCTGAAACGCTGGAGAAGAATTTCAACGCCATTACGAAAAACTTACTTCTTTATTTCTTGCTTCTGTTCAAATTCGATGCCTTTTCTTTTGGTTGATCATCTCGTGACGACACTGTATAAATAAAATTTTTTGATTAAGTTTATGACAATGTTAACGCAAAAAACATTAGAAATTTTCAAAACATGGAAAGTTATTCCTATAAAAATTGGATGCTAGAAGCGCATCGTTTTAAAAAAAATATAAGCAAGAATGATGAGTTGTAAGCTATTATTCTAATGGTTTTGTTAAAAAACACTCAAAGTTAATGATTGATGTTACGCAGCAATAGTTGATTTCTGCTTGAAATAATCATATTTTTCGTCCGTAAGTTTTTAAGGACAAAAAATGAAACTGGATCTTCTTGATATGTATAGCGATTATTTGATCAATAGTTGATTTTTGCTTGAAATAATCATATTTTTCGTCCATAAGTTTTTAAGGACAAAACATGAAACTGGATCTTCTTGATATTTATAGCGACTATTTGATAAGTCAAAATCACTATGCAACATCGACTGGTTTA
>NZ_AWTR02000036.1 GCF_000469665.2 Holospora obtusa F1
AAAAGCCAATGTTTTAATGTTCAATGAACTTCAAATTTTGAAAGGTGCTACGTAAGATGAGTTATGATCTTGCTCTATGCATACAGTGCCTGATTTTCCAATACTATGGCGATTTTTTGGTAGAGACTTTAGAGAAAACATCCCAGTCATCAGTATAAAATGTGCAATTTTTCAGATGTTTGTGTTTGACTTTTTCGTAAAGTCGTGTGAATGTTGCAGCATCACAATTTCCTGTAACCTAGGCAACAGTTCTGCGTATGCTACGATCAACGGCTTTGATAATCCAGAGTTTTTGACTTTTTTTGAAAAAAATGCCACATTTCATCAAATTTCACTGTTTGAATGTGACCTGAAACCGAAGATCCTTGTATTTTTTTCATCTCTGCCATCACCCACTCTGTATATAATAGAAGGAGAATAATGCCTTAGCTAAAGAGTATAAAATGAAGTATAAGGCTTTTTTGACAGCCGTTTTCCCTTTTGCCACCTTCAACAAAGGTATAACCTCATTCCTGAACCTTGCGTACTATACCGTTCCTTATGCAGTTTTCGGAATTACACTTCTTGTAATGCATTGCTGATGACCTTAATACGACACTATAGTCGTATGTTGACGTAAATCTATCTAAACATCAAAACTCTCAGATTTTTAACGTGCTCAACATAAAATTCAGCGCTTGATGTGCGTGTGAACTGAGGCGAAAAATCACTTCATAGATATCGTTGAAAATTATGAATACGAATGAATTTTGTATAATTTTAGAGAAGTATTTCTTTCAAATACGCATTATGAACAATAGATTTAACAAAGAGTAATATATCTTAACATATCTTTTTGTTCCTGTATTTTGAGTTTAAGATTCGATAAATTCGTTTTTTAAGATTTGTTTCGAGAAATAAGGATTTTTATCAAGAATAAGATCTATTTTTTTTTTCTAAATTTGATACCTTTATCTCGCAGCTCAAATTAAATTTCAGGCAAACGCAAAAATGAATATTCCATATAGATTTTGTGAAATAGAACAAGATGAATATCTTAAACAACGATGGTGGGCACATTTTCGTTATGACGAAAACGATGGTACGAAAGAGTCCTATACTATCATTATGCCACCTCCAAATGTAACGGGCGCTTTACATTTAGGGCATGCTTTATCCTCGACCCAGCAAGATATTTTAATACGCTTTCATAAATCTTTAGGGAAAAATGTGTTGTGGCTTCCTGGAACTGATCATGCGGGAATCGCCACACAAATGATGGTAGAAAAAGCATTAGAAAAGGAAGGAAAAACCCGAAAATCTTTGGGGCGTGAAATTTTTTTGCAATATATGTGGAAATGGAAGGAAGAGCACGAAGAGCGTATTTTACATCAAATGAAACGTATGGGGTTTGCTGCAGATTGGGAACGACTTACTTTCACGTTAGATCAGGGAGTTTCTTATGCCACAAAAGAGGCTTTTATTCGTTTGTATAAAAAGAATAAAATTTACAAAGCAAAACGTTTAGTCAGTTGGGACCCTGCATTACGTACAGCTCTTTCAGATTTAGAAGTAGAAAATGTTCAAGAAACTGGAACGTTATGGACGATCTCCTATGATGTAGAGGGAGGAGAAAAAATTCATGTGGCAACTACAAGACCTGAAACATTGCTGGGAGATACAGCGATCGCAGTGCATCCTAAAGATGAACGTTACACACATTATATAGGAAAAAAAGCGTGTGTTCCTCTTGTTTCTCGCTGGATTCCTATTATTGCAGATGAGGCTATAGATATAGAAAAAGGGACTGGGGCAGTAAAAATCACCCCGGCTCATGATTTTTTAGACTTTTCTATCGCTCAACGTCACTGTTTGCCTTACATTGATCTTTTAGATGATGCGGGATGTTTGAATACGAATGCTCCGAAAGAATTTCAAGGTTTGGATAGTGTATCTGCTCGACGCTTGATTGTAGACCGCTTAGGAGAGAATTTGATTTCTCAGTCTTTAATTCAGCATAGTGTTCCTTATAGTCAACGCTCTGGAGTGATTGTGGAGCCTCGTCTAACAGAGCAATGGTTTTTAGATACGACTGAGATGGCACAAAAGGCATTAGAGATCGTTAAAAGTGGAGTATGTCAATTTTTTCCAAAAGATTGGGAAAAAACTTATGAAGAGTGGCTTGTGCATATTCAGCCTTGGTGTATTTCTCGTCAACTTTGGTGGGGACATCAAATTCCAGTATGGTATGATCAAGAAGGAAATATATTTGTAGCGCATACTCAGCAAGAAGCAGAGCTTTTATTTAAAGCCCAGGGGGGGAGCGGAACTTTAACGCAAGAAGAAGATGTCTTAGATACTTGGTTTTCTTCTGGAATTTGGCCTTTTTCTACATTAGGATGGCCCAAAAAAGACGCTTCTTTATTCCAAACCTGTTATCCCACAAGTGTTCTTGTTACTGGATTCGATATTATTTTTTTCTGGGTTGCTAGAATGATGATGTTGGGCATAGAATTGACTGGAGCTCCCGCATTTAGGCACATCGTTATTCATCCGTTAGTGTGTGATGAAAAAGGAAAAAAGATGTCTAAAACAAAAGGAAACGTGATTGATCCTATGGAGCTGGCTGATCAGTATGGAGTGGACGCTTTACGTTTTGCTTTAGCATTGGTTTCAACCCCCTCTTCTTATACAGCTTTTGGTATAAAACATGTCGAGCAAGCCAGAAATTTTATTACTAAATTATCTAACATGGGGAGATTTGCAGAGCTACATTGTATTCAGGGAAAATTTGATTTACCTAATGAAATTTTTCAAGATATGAATCGTTGGGTAATTTCGCGTATTACTGAACTTTCTGATGGTGTGAAAAAAGCTTTAGATTCTTATAATTTTCATGAAGCTGCTTCCATGGTATATACCACAGTTTGGTCGGTGGTATGTGATTGGTATCTTGAATGGATTAAGGATACGCTGAAATACGAAGAAGATCCTAAAGAAGCTCGTCATGTAATGGGCTGGGTTTTAAATACAACATGCATTATCTTGCAACCCTTTATTCCTTTCACAGCACAAGCGTTATGGGAGATATGGAATCCTCAAGAAATATCCGGAGTTTTTCAGCAATCTTGGCCCGTTTTGATGACAGATTATTCTTCTGATTCATCAATTGAGCGTGTTCAAGAGCTTATTACTGCGATTAGACGTTTAAGAGCAGAGTTTAAAATTTCTTTTAATCGTTGCGTAGAAATTCATGTGTACACACAAAGTGATAGAAAAATTTTGGATTACCATAAAAATTTTATAGAACGTATCACGCGTACAACATGCATACTGCATGAAGAACATCCTCCTTTATCGAGTGCAGGATTTAGTGTACATTTGAGCACGATGACAGTTATTTTTTTGCTTCAACACCTAGTTGATATAGAAAAAGAGTTGGCACGTCTTAAGAAAAATCATCAAAAAATTAAAATGCAGCTTGAAGAAGAGGAAAGGCGTTTGTCTTGTCAAGAATTTTGTCAAAAAGCCGCCTCAAATGTTGTTAAAGGAGTAGAGCATCGTTGTGCGCACAATAGAGAAATTCTTAAAAAAATAGAAACAGATCTGTTTATGTTAAGTCAGGCAGATCGTTTAACGTAAAGATAAAAATTGCCTTTTTGGGAGCCCTGTTGTTACAGGGGGTAAAAACAGTGCATGTGTTAAACGCATGCCAGATCGCTTCTGCGATGTTACAAAGTTTAAAAGATCAAAAACGTCCTTTGAACAATAGTAAACTCTTTTCTGATCTGGGCATAAAGGCTTCTAAACGATGTATCCAGACGCTAATTTTCCTTATAAAATATGAAAATTTGTTTGGACAAAGAAAAAGACGCACAACATAGCGCTTTCGGATTAAGCTGAAGCACAAGTTTCAAAACATCGAAACATGTTTAGTCCCAACAACATGTGGTTTGGATTATGATTAAAATTTGACGTGTTACGTTCAAATTTTAACATGATAACTCATCTTAGCACCTTTCAAAATTTGAAGTTCATTGAACATTAAAACATTGGCTTTTAACAATAGTTTTTGTTTTATTGCAAAATGATTCAATGAGGTTTTCACTTTCAATAATTTTAATTTGCAGTATG
>NZ_AWTR02000035.1 GCF_000469665.2 Holospora obtusa F1
CTTATCAAATAGTCGCTATAAATATCAAGAAGATCCAGTTTCATTTTTTGTCCTTAAAAACTTACAGACGAAAAATATGATTATTTCAAGCAAAAATCAACTATTGCTGCGTAACATCAGTGATTTAATTTAAATTTTTATAGATGCTTCTAAAACACACATAAAAAAAATATGAATTTTGATTACAAACTCTAAAAATTTTTAGCGATGTTTAGAATATATTAAAAATCGTGTGAATCAGAATATATATGTATAGTGATTAAAATTTTATCTTTTTTAGTACGTGTTAATATTGTTTTGATGCTGGGGACATGCTCGAGTTACGGGATAGGAAAGCGTCTTTCTGCCAAAACTTTACAAAAACGCACCGTACAAATTACAGGAACGCCTTTGCCTTCTCTTCCTGTGCTTGAGAGTTATGATTTTAAAGGACAAACGCATGTTATTTTTAAGGGAGGAAGTGGAATTTTAACCGGACTTCAGGATGTGGAAACGTTAGAGGTGCAAAATGCTGAAACGATCATATTAGATAGTCCTATTTTAAACGCATTGGATATTCGTGTGCAGGCAAAAACTTTGGTAAGTAAGCATAAACTTGTGTCTAAAAACGTGAACATAGAGGTGTTAAATGCGTGGATTGGATCGGGAGCGCAACAGGTATATCAAGGTAGTGGTGGGTTAAGCTGGTCTTGGCAGAATCAGGATCCAAGCTTGCTCTTGGCGCATCAATACGGAGTATTTCCTTTAACGTTGACTGCTACGTATCCAATAGGGGGGAGAAGTTCTCTGCCTTCAGGTTTTAGGTTATCTACATGGAAAAGTGATCTTAGCCAAGGATGGAGTGTTGGGGCGTTGGAGCTAAAAGAGTGTGCTCGGGTGTGGTTGTGTGGAGAGCTGCAGGTTCAAAATCTTTCTCTTTCAAACAGTGTTCTCAAACTCAGTGGAGGATTGGATGCACAGCATGTGGTATTAGATCAAGCCAGTGTATGTGTTGAAGGATTGACTTTGGAGTGTCTTCAAGGGAAGTTTCCGATAACGAATCCTGGCGCCGCTTACATCAAGGATATCCAAGGTACAGGAGTGATAAGCAACCAAGGAGGAATGGTGTATCTAGGCAACTCTGGAGTGTTGCCTGTCAAGCTTGATGTGTCTTGTCCTAATTTTGGTTTTGGTTTTGGAAATTGGCAGTCTTGGACTTTTGTAGGGGGAACAGTTTTACAAAGAAACATCACAGGATCTAGTGCAAATCTTTTTTCAGGACGCTGGATAATGGGGGGATGTGTAGGTAGTTTGGTGGCGCCTGATCAGGGGATCCAAAGTCCCGATTCTGCCATTCTTGACTGGATGAATAGGGTGGAAGCGCGCCCTCAGGATGCAGACCGGATAAAGACAGCAGAGCATCAGGATGCAGACCGGATAAAGACAGCAGAGCATCGCCTTCAGGATGCAGATTGGATGGATGCAGCAGGAAAACGACATTTTTCTAACTTTATTCAAGGAAATAGAGTATGGATTCAAAGTTGGGCTCCAGATATTGGCGGAGAAGTCGTGTGGGGAGCATCGGGAAATTTAAAAAAAGGTATTGTATTAGCGCCTTCCACAGCAACGAACATCGTATTCAAAAATTTTGACGAACTCTTAATTGTAGGCGATGTGTGTGCACAAAGCGTGGAATTTCAGGGAAAACGTTTATTACATATGGGAAAAATGGTCTGTCAAGATGCGAAATTGCAACTAGATACATGGCATCAATGGAGTGGGCGCGTAGATTGGGGACAACAAGTAGTAGATATTACAAATGAATCTTGGGATTCTTGGTCAGTGTTGGGGCAGGTTCGGTGTTATGGGCATATTCGAGCAACGCATTTGGCGATATTGACAGGGGGGAATCTTCTGTTTTCGGGGCTTTCTAATCTTTCTTGCCTTCCCAATTTTGGATTTTTTAAAACGAGTTGCATAGATCGTTTGACGTTTCATGGAGCGTATGGATTTGTGGGAGACGGACTTGTGGTGCGCCATCTCAGCGTTTCTGGGACATTACATGCCGCCGGAACAACAGAAATAGAGTGTTTACAGCTTGCTTCTGGGACATTCGTGACCGGACCTTGCACAGTTTCTGCTGCGTTGAAGTGGGTCAGGGGGTCGGGAGTAGATCATGGTGGAAATCAAGAATGGTGGGAAAGCACTTCAGGAGCGTTGGTGATCACGCCTCCTGCTTTCGCAGACGTGCATACAGTGCAAGGAAGCGGGCGCATTCAAAATATAGGAGGATTTCTTGCGCTTCATGGTTTAATTGACCAGCGAAAGATTTCGATTTCAGGGCAAAGCATTGCAGTATTACCCAGTACTGGAAATGCGCAAAGAAGCGGATTAAGAGCGGTCCCTGGGACATTATTTGGAGAATCTAAAGCTGTGTTTTGGGGAAAACAAGTCTTGATGCCAGAAACGGTATTGGGGGGAGCGCTTTTCGTCAATACCATAGAAAATCTAGGAAATGGGCGATATTTTGTGCCGTATCTTGGGGCTTTGGGCTCACAAAAATTAGCTTCTGGTTCTTGGGCTTTGAACGGTCCCCAGGGGGCTCGTCGGAAATATTTATGTACACACAGTGATCTTTATGTGCCAAAATTTAAAAAAGGGCTTGAGGAGGATGCCCTTGTTCAGTATGTTTTATCTTTAGGCGAGCAGTTAAAAGAGGGGAGAGTGTCTACAGACTCGGTGCCAGCACGCTCTAATCCGGCGGTTCAAGGTTCGGCGAAAGGACTTAAGCGGGATGATATTGATGCACCCAGCCCGACACACTCTAATCCGGCGATGAGTGATCTCAAAAAGATCGAAGAGCTATCCGCTGGAGGCTTCTTTCCGTTCTTTTTCTTGCCTCGGCCCAGAAGCATCTCTCCTTTTCCCGAGCCTATGCTGCCAGATTCTGCTTTCCTCGAGTCTATGCTACCCTATGGGGGCTTTTCTCCGTTTTTTTCTTTTCCCCGGCCTTCTCACGTAATCAACGCCTATCACAAGGCAGCCCCTTTCTCTAGTAAATTTGATGCACGCGAGCAGGTTTGGCACCGCTCCATAGCAGAACATCACGAAGAGCTTTTGTATGCGCTGAAAGGTCAGGCACGGATGTTTGGCACAGTTCAGCTGATGAGCGCTCAGGTGTTTGACGAGCATATGGCCAGCATGCAACAGCTCATGATCTGGGCTCTTGCGAAAAAGGAGCGCTTATGCCAGCACGATGCGCTACAGCAAAAGCAGGCGTGTGACATGGCTCAGGTCTATAGGCAGATCATGGGGCACGAGCTTTCCTTTCCCGCGCCTTTGGCAGCGCTCACACACCAACATTGGTTTGACCGCGCCGAGCTTCAGGTGCTTGAAGGCTGGCAACTTCTTGATCAGGCGCGTCTGCGGCTGGCGGATCGATGTGCTGAGCTGCGCACTACGCTCCCTCATCCCTTTTTGCCCCAGGAGCTGTTGAAAGAGGCTTGCCTGGCGCGCGAAGCTTTCCTATATGATCTGTGCGC